>CAYRJV010000001.1:0-3540 GCA_964424745.1 uncultured Candidatus Saccharibacteria bacterium
ATTTAACTTCAATAGGACAAAGGTCGATTGTTGTTAATTAATAAATAATCTTTAACAATTTAATTTATGTCAGAAAAAAAGAAAAAACTGTGCGTGGACACTGAGCCAGAAAAGTGTTTTTGGGTTTGTGACGGCTCGGTACTTAAAAACCTATGTGAATTAGCCGCGGCTTTGGAAACGATGAATGAGCCAACCTTTAAGTACCATGTTAACAAAGAGAAAAATGACTTTGCTAACTGGGTCAGAGATGTTTTTGGAGATCAAAAATTAGCCAAAGGTTTAATGAAAGCAAAAACCGCTAAGGCAACGGCGAAACAAGTTAGAGCCAGAATTTAAATGTGGATAAAAGAAAAACAAAAACAGAATCAGTCCAGCTTGACTGGGTTTTTGAGGTTTCCTGGGAAGTTTGTAATAAGGTTGGCGGTATCTATACTGTTTTGAAATCCAAAGCCAGCCAAATGGTTGGCTATTATCAGGACAAATACTATTTAATCGGTCCTTATTTTGCCGAGCGGATTAAAGGTGAGTTTCAAGAAGAAGTTCCCCGCCAGGAACTGGGGGAGGTTGCTCTTGAGTTAAAAAAACAGGGGGTTAAATGTTACTTCGGTAAATGGTTAATCAAAGGAGAACCCAAAGTGATTCTGCTAGATTTTAAAGACTTATGGTCAAGGGTAAATCAAATCAAAGCTGAACTTTGGGAAGAATACAAAATCGATTCCTTAAATACTGGTCAGGATTTTAACGAACCAGTGGTTTGGGCTTATGCGGCGGGAATGTTTCTTGAGAGAATTTCCCTCTCGGTTAAAGAAGAGAAAATAGTCGCCCACTTCCACGAGTGGTTGAGCGGCACCGGACTCCTTTATTTAAAGAAAAAGAGAATAAAAATAGGCACGGTTTTTACGACTCATGCCACCACCTTAGGAAGAGCTTTGGCTTACCATAATGTTGATTTTTATTCGATCCTCACAAAAATTGATCCGGAAAGAGAAGCAGTAAAGTATAATGTTAAAGCCAAGCACCAGCTAGAAAAACAGGCCGCTGTGAATTGTCATATTTTTACGACTGTCAGTGAAATTACCGGCTTAGAGGCAAGGTCTTTTCTAAAAAGAGGGCCGGATCTTTTATTACCTAACGGATTGGATTTAGAGAAATTCCTCACCTTTGAAGAAATAGTTATCAAACATCGAATTCAAAGAGACCGCCTCAGGGAATTTTTGCTTTTTTATTTTTTCCCGTATTATACCTTTGACCTAGAAAATACCCTTTTTTATTTTATGATTGGCCGATATGAATTTCACGCCAAGGGTATTGATATCCTGATTAAATCTCTAACAAAGCTTAATCAAAAACTGATAAAAAATAAGAGCAAAAAAACAATCATCGTTTTTTTCTGGGTTCCGACGGGAATTAAAGGGATTAAACCGGAGCTTTTGGAAAATCGAGAAATCTTTCAAGATATAAAAGATGCCCTCAAGGATGTTTCCTGGGAAAATGAGGAGAAAGTTCTTTTTTCTATTCTTGAAAGAAAAAAAATTAGAGAAGAAACACTATTTGAAAAAGACTTTCTATTTGAAATAAAAAAGAAACTTTTAAGACTTAAACGGGAAAGTCTACCACCCCTGGCCACCCATGATTTGGTTGATTCCCAAGATATCATTATGAAGTCTTTTCAAGAAGCCGGTCTTTTAAACAAAGAAAGCGACCGGGTTAAAGTCGTTTTTTATCCGATTTATTTAACCGGCTACGACGGCTTGTCTAATTTAAATTATCAAGAATGCATCCAGGCTTGTCATCTTGGGGTTTTTCCTTCTTTTTATGAACCTTGGGGGTATACACCCCTTGAGGCAGCCGCCTTGGGAGTGGCTTCAATTACCACCGACTTATCCGGCTTTGGCAGATTTTGTCAGAAGATAAGGGAAAATAAAAAACAACCAGGCGTCTTCGTCTTGGAAAGATTTAATAAAGACGAGGAAAAAGTAGTCAAATCTCTTTACCATCTTTTATATAATTTTTCTCAATTGTCCCGCCAAGAAAGAGTGGAGAATAAAATTCAGGCAAGAAAGATTGCCGCCAAGGCTGACTGGAAGTTTTTTATCAAGAATTATCTGGCCGCTCATAAAAAAGCCTGCCAATGAGAATTGTTTATCATCTTGAAAACGAAAAAGAGATAGATAAAGGACAGCTTTTAAATGGCCAAATTTTTGTTGAAGAAATAAAAGAAGAGGCGGGGTTTCTTTTGACCAACAAGTTGGGTGGTTATTTATGGTTAACCTCCCAACCGTTAAGCCGCTATCAAGGCTGGTTTTTTACCCCGAGAGAGTTAGTCGGCCAGAAAATCTTCAAGATCATTGAAAACATTGAAGTGGTTGGCTTCCCGGCGGTTAGCAAAATTTGTAGTAATTTCTGGAGCGTTGAACGAAAAAGAAACAGCCTCAAGGAAAGCTTTTTTCTGCCTTCCGGTTTTAATTCTTTAGTTTACGAAATTAGTCCAGAGGCAGTCGTCGAGCTTACTTTGGATATCAAAGAGTCCTATGACAACCGGGAAGAAGGAAGAAATTATGAAATTTTTGAAGAGAGAAACTTAACCGTGGTAAAATACAATCAACCTGGATTAGATTTTCCCCTTTTTTTAGCGATTAAAGCCGCTAATGGAAAGATAGAAAAACTTAACCAGTGGATTACTAGAAGATATGTCTTTGACCAACAAAGGAACTCGCCACCCTTTGAGAGATATGTATTTAAAGCGGTAAGAATAAAAGCACCAAAGATTGTTTTTTCCGCCTCAGTAAATAAAAATCAGGCAGTTGAGGAAGCAGAATCTGTTTTTGAAAACAGCGAAAACCTAAAAATTCAAGAGAAAGACAGCTTCAAAGAAAAATTTAAAAATAAATTTTTAAAAAAGAGTTTTAAAGAAAAAGAAATTTTTCTGGCTTATCTCTGTGCCCGGAACTCCTTAAGGAGTTTTGTTATTTGTCAAAGTTCATCAATCGGTCTCTCTGCCGGCTTACCTTGGTTTTTTCAGTTTTGGCCAAGAGATGAGGCCGTGTCGCTTAAAGCCCTAATGGATCTAGACGAAAAAAAGGCAAAAGATATTTTCTTCAAACAAATAAAACTTCTTAGTCAAGGAGATGAACTAAAGAATCCGATTGATGCCATTGGTTGGCTTTTTAAAAGAGCCGCCGACTTTATTAAAGAAAAAAAGTTTAATTCTCAAGAACTTAAAGAAATTAAGACGTGTTTAGAAAAAACAATTGAAGAATTATTAAAACACCACCTTAGAGACGGATTGGTAATCAACCAGTCAAGAGAAACCTGGATGGATAGCTTGGAAAGGTCGGGAGCAAGAATAGAAATCCAGGCGCTGACTTTGAATCTTTATAAACTAGCCGCGCAACTCAATGGATTTCTCGGCAGGAAGCGAAGGTTTTATTCAAAACTGGAAAAAGAATTAAAAATGAAGGTCAGAGAAAAGTTTTGGAATGGAAAAACCCTGGCTGATGGTTTTAATCCCGAAAGCGGCAGAGCTGATTTTACCATTAG
>CAYRJV010000001.1:3640-7187 GCA_964424745.1 uncultured Candidatus Saccharibacteria bacterium
GCCGCCTTATTTATTGAATTATTCACCGTTTTAAACAAGTAACCTAATTGTGTAGAAGAACTAGATGAACGTTTTAAATGCCATAATTCTAGGAATAGTGGAAGGGATTACCGAGTTTCTGCCGATTTCCTCGACTGGTCATCTGATCCTTGCTTCTCAGATTCTGCGGATTCCGACCACGGAATTTTTAAAAAGCTTTGAAATCTCTATTCAACTTGGGGCAATTTTGGCGGTCGTGGTATTATATTGGAAAACCCTTTTTCTTGATATCCACGTAATCAAAAAGGTGGTAGTTGCTTTTATCCCAACAATGGCATTGGGTTTTGTTTTTTACAAAATTATCAAATATTTTTTTCTAGGAAATGGCCAGCTTGTTCTTTGGTCATTATTTCTGGGTGGTGTTTTCCTGATTATTTTTGAGCTTTTGTATTGTGAAAAACAAGAAACCATTGAGGACTTATCGGTTATTTCTTATAAAAAATCGTTTTTCATCGGCGTCTTTCAATCACTGGCAATGATTCCCGGCGTTTCCCGGTCAGCCGCGACAATCATTGGCGGACTTAGTCTGGGGATGAAAAGAAAAACCATCGTGGAATTTTCTTTTTTACTAGCGGTGCCGACAATGATCGCAGCAACTGCTTTAGACCTTTTTAAAAGCGCTGGCGCTTTCTCTTTAGCCCAATTTCATCTTTTAGCTGTCGGTTTTGTTACTTCATTTGTGGTGGCCATGGTCGGGATAAAGTTTCTGCTCAACTTTATCAGACATCACACCTTTGTTACGTTTGGAATATACCGCATCCTGGTTGCCATAATATTTTGGCTTTTTTTAAATCAGAGATAAAATGGTAATATTATTAAGATAAAGAAACTATGGAATCCCAGCAAAAAAATAACCACGATAATTCAGAAAAAGACGAAATCAAAGTTTGGCTTGGGACAGACGGAATAATCCGCGCGCAACTTAAAAAGACCGTCAATGAAAAGGATGTTGAAATAGTCTTTGACAGATTGGAAAATCTGATAAGAGCGAGTTCGGGCCAGAAAGATATATTGATAAACATAAACTCTCTTTCGATTATCCGTTCGTCTCAATTTAGAAAAAGAACTGCTGAAAGAATTATCACCGTTGCTAAAAGCATTGGCTTTAGAAAAGTCGCCCTTTTTTCAAGTAATGTTATTGTCCGGACAATCGCCTCGTTTATTGTGGCCGCGAGCAAGATAAGCAATATGAAGGTTTTTGCCAATGAAGAAGAGGCATTAACGTGGCTAAAACAACCTTAACCAAATAGATTTGTTGTTGAAAGATTTCTATAAGTATGTCCCTTGAGCCAAAAACACTAGATGAATACCGGGACTATGTGAAAAAACGATTAGCCGCTTTAACCCCGCTTTTACAAAAAGCAGCCATGGGTGATTTCACCAGCGAAATTGAAATTCCGGAAAAGGAAGACGAATTCACCGAACTATTGGTAGGATTAAGCTTAATGATGGATGACCTGCGTCAACTGAAAGAGATGCAGGAAATTATTGAAGACGAAAGAAAAAAGAGACTGGAAGAGCTTGAACAGTGGCGGAAGCTCATCGTGGGAAGAGAAACAAGGATGATTGATTTAAAAAAACAGATATTTGATTTAAAACAGGAAATAGAAAAATTAAATAAGAAATGAACTACTTTTCTTAAATAGCTTTTAAAAGGTATGGCAGTGATGATAAAAAAATGTTGGCCGGAACTCTTTGCGGCAGTGGAATCGGGCAAAAAGAAGTTTGATCTAAGAGTCGCTGATTTTGATATTAAAGAAGGCGACATCCTGATTTTAGAGGAATGGGATCCAGAGACAAAACAATATACCGGGAAAAAGATTGAGAGGGTAGTCGACTTCGTTTATAAGTTCCGTCTTGATGATTTTGGTCAGCAGAAAGAGATTGAACAGAAAGGGCTTTATGTCATCCAGCTTAGAATTAAAGATTAAGCGAACCAAGTCTTTCGTTTAAGGAAAAAGGATTATTATGGTTAACTATAAACAAATACAACTCTCACCTAATTCTTTGAATCTTTTCTTGGAATGTCCGCGCTGTTTTTGGCTAGAAAAGCGACAGGGAATTAAAAGGCCACAGCCCTATCCCTATGCGCTGAATATGGCCGTGGATGTTCTTTTGAAGGAAGAATTTGACAAATACCGAGCGAAAAATGAGCCCCACCCTTTACTTTCGGCTCACAAAATTCCGGCCCGGCTTTTTTCAAATCAAAAATTATTAAATCAATGGCGTAGCAATTTAAGCGGGATACGTTATTATGATCCGGATTTGGAGGCAACCTTATTTGGTGCCGTGGATGACATTTTAGAGTTTAAAGACGGCAAGCTGGCACCCCTTGATTATAAATCTACCGGTAGCAGTATTCCCAGCGTCTATGACCGTTTCCAACTCCAGATGGATATTTATACTTATCTTTTGGAAAGAAACGGATTTTCAACTCCTAGAAAAGGTTATCTAGCTTTTTATGTGGTTGATAAGAAAAATGGTTTTGGCGATAAGTTACCATTCAAAAAGGAGCTCCATGAAATTGAGACAAATCCAACGGATATTCCAGAGCTTTTTGAAGATGCAGTGGCATTTTTGAGGAGGTCCATCCCACCCCAGCATAGTCCAGACTGTCAGTTTGGCCAGTGGTTTAACAAAGTCTCCACTATTTAACGATAGTGGACCCGGAGATTTGACTTGTTGTAATCAAGATAGTATCATTGAATTACAATTGAATAAGAATTATCAAGAGCGACGGGTAGAGTTCTGGCTCGCTAATCCGTCCAGCAACCCCTTAAGGTGAAATTCCTTGAGAAGGTGCTAAACCCAGTCCCGAAGAGGGAAGGATAAGTCGATCTTAACTCTCTTTCGGAGAGCTATTTTATTTTTTAATGGTCCCGCTTGGCGGGATAAGGTAGAAAAACAAAAAAATGGAAACGCATGCCGAAACATATACCGTCGAAAGCGTTACTGCCGGTCATCCGGATAAAATCTGCGATCAGGTGTCTGACGCCGTTTTGGATGAGTGCCTGAAACAAGACCCTAAAAGCCGAGTCGCTGTGGAAACTTTCGGCGGCCACGGACTTTTGATTATTGGCGGCGAGGTGACTTCCGATGCCAAATTAGATTTTGCCGAAATTGGCCGACGAGTTTATCGTGATATCGGTTATCAACATGAATTAAAAGTTATCACCAATATTGTTCAGCAATCACCGGATATCAGCCAAGGAGTAGATACTGGTGGCGCCGGTGACCAAGGAATTATGTACGGCTTTGCTACTAACGAAACGCCACAATTTCTGCCTAAGGGTATTGTTTTGGTCCATCAGTTAGCTCAAGGTTTGGAAAAATTACGGCGAAGCGGGGAGATTGCTTGGCTTCATCCCGACGGCAAGACGCAGGTAACCATGAATGACAATAGAATAGAAACAATTTTAGTCAGTTGCCAGCACGATAAAGATGTTTCCCAAGAGGAAATCCGTCGGACAATTATTGAAAGATTAATTAAACCGTTAGTTGGCGATAT
>CAYRJV010000001.1:7287-21260 GCA_964424745.1 uncultured Candidatus Saccharibacteria bacterium
TGGGAACGGTTTTGGCTTTTGATTGGAATGCTTCTGGTTTGACCACCATTTTGACCGCCGCCTTAAAAGAAGCGATTCGTGGCGAAGAGAAAGATTTGGGCGTTTTTATTTGCGGCGGCAAAGGCAAAACTTCACGTAAAACACCGGACGAAATTACCGAGTGGGGCGGTCGCTTGGCTTTACCAGCGCCGACAACAAACAACTTAGTTTATAACTCCAAAATGGCCGCCAAAGTGGACAGTGCTTTGGTGCAAGATGGTTTTCAGATTTACCACCACAGTTTTTTCTTTACCAAAAATGGCGCTTGGACCGTGGTTCAGCAGGGGATGAATACGGTTAACCAGACAGCGCGGCGCTACCACTGGCATTCGCAGAATGTTAAAGATTTGGTGTGTGAGCCACACACCGGAATTACGAGCCAGGTAAAACTGAAGAAGATGCTTAATATGACGGCCAAAACCAGCGGCGAGAACCGCGTTTTAAGCACGGATTTGGTTTCCCAGCAGGGATTTTATACTTTACTCAAAGATATCCGCTTGTTGCGCAAATACTACACGCCGGTGTCGCGGATGGCGGAAATGACGGCAGCCTCGGGCCAGCGAAGACTGAAACTGCTCTACCTGGAAAATAAAGAATTTGACTGGCACCCGGTCGTTAATGAAAACTTCAGTCAGAGCCGTTATTTGGAAAAAATTTTGTGGGAATTATGCGACCACAAGCCGGAAAATTATGAGAAACTGTTGGCCCATCCGGGTGTTGGGCCGAAAACCATCCGCGCCTTAGCCTTAGTGGCGGAAGTGATTTACGGCGCCAAACCCTCTTATGAGGACCCAGCCCGTTATTCATTTGCGCACGGTGGCAAAGATGGCACGCCTTATCCGGTTGACCGCCAGACTTACGACCAGACGATTTATACGATGCAAAAGTATGTCGCCAAAACCCGGCTGCCTTTTTCCGAAAAGCAGAAGATGAGTACCAGATTGGCGAAAAGGCTGTAAAGGTGTTTAGGCTCAGCGAAGTTATTTCAAGGAGCACGACATCGGCTTTGAGAAAAAATTAACAGATAGAATCGCCGTGTCTATTTCTCACCAAGCCTTAGACGGTTGATATTTTACAAGACACCGAATACGGTTTGGTTACGAAGTGCACCTTTCAATAACTTCGCCTCGCCTTTTAAAGTGAGCTTGCTTAATGGTGCTTAATCCGCGGGATTAAACTGTGGGATTAAACTGCGCTAAACAGCAGAAAAGCGAAAAGCTAAAAGCGAAAAGTGAGAAACGACAACTTAAAACTAAAAGCTTTTAATTTTTCACTGTAATTTTGCGCTTTTCGCGTTGAGTTTTTAGCTTCAGCTACGGTTCGTCGGCGAAGTGTCCCCCTCAAGGAACTGGCTCATAATTTTTAAAGCTTTTAGCTGGTTAAGAAAAATTATGAAACAGGGATTTCAAAAAAGAATTGAGGATTTTATTTGTGAACGTTGCGGCAAAAAAAACAAAAGGTACAGGTTATACCGATCATTGTCCAAAGTGTTTGTGGTCCAAACACACGGATATTCTGCCCGGGGATAGGCAGGCAAAGTGCCAGGGATTGAAGGAGCCACTCGCTGCCGAAGTCAAAAGTGATAAATATACTATTTACTATCAATGCCAGAAGTGTGGCTATCAATTCCGTGTGAAATCAGCTCCTGACGATAATTTCGAGGAGGTATTAAAACTGGTTAATAAGCCGATAAAGAAATAACAGACGAAATTATTTTGACTTTTATCGTATTCTTGTTAAAATATGAATATGACAAGAACTTTTTTAGCTAAAATTAAAAACAAGCGCTTTCCCGTTTTCGTTGAAAAAGATGAAGATGGTTTTTACGTAGTAGAGTGTCCTCTTTTTAGCGGTTGCTATACTCAAGGGAAAACATTGGATGAAGCCCTCCGAAATATTCGAGAAGTAATTGAACTCTGCTTGGAAGAGAAAGAAAACCAGACGATTTTAGAGTCATACCAACCAAAAGAAGTAAGCTTGCATTCCATTACTCTCTAAAAAAATCTGTGGTTAAACTTCCCCTTATCTCGGGAAAATCAGCGATTAAAGTTTTTGTCAAAATCGGCTACCTTCCTATAAGACAAAGGGGCAGCCATATTCGTTTACATCATTCCTCCAAAAGACCATTGACTATTCCAAATCATAAGATTTTGGGGAAAGGCTTATTGAGAAAGATATTAAGAGATGCGGGAATATCGGTTGAGGAATTTTTGAGACTACTTAAGAAATAACAGTCATAATGGGAAAATATTGTTCGTTGGTTATTTGGATTAGGAGGATTGGCCTCCTGATTTTTATTCTATGGTATGTTTAAAAACCGTATTTTAATTTACATTAATCATTCCGCAGAATTATGTCTTGGCAAAAAGAAATTAGGATGAAGATTGGCTATCCGCAGACGATAAAATTAAGAGATTTATTTCAAGCGAAAGGTATCAAAGGATACGAAATTAATGATTCTTTAATCAGGAAGGCAAAGCAGCGTGGTTTGCTGGTTGAAAAGATTAATTTAGAGAAAGATGTGCCAACTGGCGAAATGGCAATCATCTATGGAGTTCTCTACCATATTCACGATCAAGAAACTTTTTTGAACAGGATCCAGAATAATTTTCATTTCGCTGTTTTTGTTGAACCGATAAGAAGCTGTTGGGCACTTTTAGATGGTGGAGAGCCTCTTTCCGAAAGAGATTGGCAGAAATTGTTTAATAAAGTCTTGGAAGGATGCCAATTTTTAAGGTTTCAGGATCATTTATATGTTTTTTGGGAAAAAAATTGAGTAATGCCAAATAATAAAGATAAAAAGATAAAGATAGCTTGGTTGGGGAAGCATTTTGGCGAAGAACCGCCGCTCATTGGGAAGAAAAATCAGGGAGCTGGCGGAATTTTTTTTACCGGTTGTAATCTCCATTGTCTTTTCTGCCAGAATTATCAGATTTCCCAGCAGCGATTATACAGAAAGGAGTGTTCGCCGGCTGAACTAGCCAAGATGATGTTGGACCTGCAGAAGCGAGGTGCAGTTAATATTGATTTGGTTTCACCGACTATCTGGTTTCAGCAATTGAAAGAAGCAATTACTCTCGCCAAAAGGAAAGGATTAAAAATTCCCATTGTTTGGAATTCCAACGGATATGAGGCTAAGGCCGTTATTAAAGAGATGAAGGGATTGGTAGATATTTACTTGCCGGATTTTAAGTATGGCGCTGACGAAGTTGCTTTTAAATATTCTCAAGCCAAAAATTATATTGCCATCGCCAAAAAAGCGATCGAAACAATGCTTGAACAAGTGGGCTATTTGAAGATAAAAAACGGCTTGGCCGAAAAAGGGTTAATTGTCCGCCATTTGGTTTTGCCGAATAATATTGAGAATAGTTTGCAGGCATTAGATATTTTGGCTGCAATTGATAATAGGATCCACATCAGCTTACTCAATCAGTATTTTCCGGTTTATCGGGCCAAAGAATATCCCGAATTAAACCGGACCGTTTCCGACAAAGAGTTTGCCCAGGTTTGTGATTACGCCGTTAAATTGGGATTTGCCAACGGCTGGGCACAAACCGGAGAGAGCAGCCAAACATTTCTACCGAATTTCAAAGAAGAAAATCCGTTTGCGTAATACTGGAAAATTTTTAAATAGCAGGTTATGATATGATGGTATTTATCAGCGTCAATCCGCGTTGGCGGCCTCATCGAGAAATGAGCTATTAATAAGCCTGCGGCCGCTCCCCGAGCCGAGCGAGGGGATCCGCGTAAATCAGCGTCATAATCATTGTCTTATCGATTACCAAAATGTATCTCTATGTTTTATATTCCTCGAAGAAGCAGAAATGTATTTAACCCAAAATTGAAAGAGCCATTCCGGCTGAGCCGGTCGCGCTTGGAAAATTTTTTGAAATGCCCGCGTTGTTTTTATCTTGACCGGCGTTTGGGTATTGAGCGGCCGCCAGATTATCCCTTGAATTTGAATCAGGCGGTTGATAAACTTCTCAAAAAAGAATTTGACATTCACCGCGCCAAAGGCGAGCCACATCCGCTCATGAAAGCCTACGGCATTAACGCCGTTCCTTTCAAGCATCCAAAAATGGAAGAGTGGCGCGATGCCAAAACCAGAGGCGTGCAGTATCTGCACAAGCCGACTAATCTTTTAATTGTCGGTGGCGTAGATGATGTTTGGGTTAATCCTAAACAGGAATTGATTATCGTTGATTACAAAGCAACCTCCAAGACTGAAGAAGTTAATCTGGATGCCGAGTGGCAGATTCAATATAAACGACAGGTGGAAGTTTATCAGTGGCTTTTTCGGAAAAACGAATTTAAGGTTTCGAATACGGCTTATTTCGTTTATGCCAATGGTGATGCCGATAAAGAGGCATTTGACGGCAAGCTGGAATTCAGCGTCAAGATTATTCCTCATGAAGGCGATGATAGCTGGGTGGAAAAAGCAATTATCAGTGCCTACAAATGCTTAATGGCTAACGAACTGCCCGAGCCAGCTGGCGACTGTGACTTCTGCCGTTACCGTAAAGTGGCTGGAGAAATTGAAGGTCCTTTTTTGGTCGGAAAAATCGGCGGAGATTAGCCAAGTTTACCCTTGATCTAATAATTACTTTTTAATCATTGGGTGAACCACCGGAACGGTTCGCGTGTTTTTTGTTTTCCTTGATATTTTGCTTGAGTTATAATAAACAAAGCTATGGCTGATAAATTTCAGGAATTATATCGAAAACTTAATCCCGAACAAAAAAAAGCCGTAGATACGGTTGAAGGACCGGTAATGGTCGTGGCTGGGCCAGGAACAGGAAAAACACACATTCTTACCTTGAGAATCGCCAATATCTTGCGGCAGACCGATGCTCCTCCCGGTAGTATTTTAGCTTTGACCTTTACTGATTCGGGCGTTGTTTCCATGCGCCGGCGCTTAGTAGAAATTATTGGCAGTCCAGCCTATTCGGTAGTTATCAAAACTTTCCACGGTTTCTGTAATGATGTCATCAAAAACTACCCCGAGGAATTTCCCCATATTGTTGGTTCAACCAGTATTACCGAGGTTGATCAGATAAATATTATTAAAGATGTTATCAATACTCTTTCCCTTAAAGAATTAAAACCTTTTGGAGATACTTTCTTTTACTTAAAACCAATTCTCTCAGCCATCAATAACCTGAAGCGCGAAGGGGTTGACCCGAAGCTTTTTGCCAAAATTGTGGAAAAAGAATTGAAAAAATTCAAGCGGATTAAGGACTTGTACCACGAAAAAGGCTTACACCAGGGAGAAATGAAGAGCGTTTATCAGGGAAAGCTGAAGCGGATTATGAGAAATCGCGAACTGGTTGAAGTTTACTCTCAATACCAGAAACAACTTAGAAGCGCCCGGCTTTATGATTATAATGATATGATTATGGAGGTTTTGGCAGTTCTTTCTCGCCGTCAGGAACTTTTACTTATTCTTCAAGAACAACATCAGTATCTTCTCATTGACGAACATCAAGACACCAATAATGCTCAAAATAAAATTCTTGAGCTTTTAGCCAGTTACCATCTCCAGCCGAACATTTTCTTAGTTGGGGACGAAAGACAAGCTATCTTCAGATTCCAAGGCGCCTCGTTGGAGAACTTTTTATATTTCCAGAAACTTTACCCGGAAGCTGTCTTGATTACCCTGACCAGGAACTATCGTTCGAATCAGACGATTCTCGATTCGGCCGATAGTTTGATTAAAGGACCGGAAAAACTGAAAGCGAATACAATCGAAAAGGGAAATAAGATTAAAGTTTACGCTTTTTCACGATCAGGGGTTGAGGCCTATTTTTTGGCGCAAGACATAAAGAAAAAACTTGATTCAGGCGTCGCGCCAGAGGAGATGGCCGTGCTTTATCGGGACAATCAGGATATTTTCTTGGTTATGGATATATTGGAAAAATTGGGAATCCCTTTTTCGATTGAGTCAGACCAAGATATTTTAGCCGATTCAGATATCAAAAAACTAATTTTGCTTCTAAAAACGGTAAATGAATTTGGCTCTCAAGAGAGATTGCTCGAGGCAATGCACATTGATTTTTTGCAGATTGACCCCTTGGATATCTATAAAATTGCCGAATATGCTGACCATAATAAAGTTTCTGTTTTTCAGATTATCCGTTCTCAAGAAACGATGGTTTCTCTCGGCTTAACTTCTTCCCAGGAGATTTCTGCTTTTTACCAAAAACTATCCAGCTGGGTAGTTAGCAGCAAAAATCAAAGCTTTCCCGATTTTTTCGAGGATATTATTAGAGAATCAGGTCTACTCACCTATATTTTTCAACAGAAAGATTCTTTGGAGAGAATGGATAAGGTGAGCGGGCTGTTTGACGAGGTAAAATTGCTTATCGAGAAACACAAAGATTATCGTCTAAAAGATTTCCTGGAATATCTGAACACCTTGGAGGCACAAAACATCTTAATTGCCAAAAAACCCTTAAGCCGTCTGATGAATCGGGTCAGACTAATGACCGCCCACCGCGCCAAAGGTTTAGAGTTTGATTGCGTTTATATTATCAATTGCCGTGACCTTCACTGGGGTAATCGCCGGCATCCAGAACCCCTTCAACTTCTTGAGGCAGTCTTTTCGCTTTCCGGCAGGAAAATAGAAGAAAGGAGTACCAATGACGATGAGCGGCGGTTATTCTATGTTGCTTTAACCAGAGCCAGAAAAGCCGTAACTATCTCGTATTCCAAAGAGGGGGCTAATAACCGCGAACAATTGCCCTCGCAATTTATTAAGGAAATAAAACCGGAACTCATCGAGGAAGGAGAGATATCTCTTTACGAAAAAGAATTTGATTCCAAAAAAGAAATCATTTTTGCGCCACGGATTATCTCGACTGTTGATATCAAAGATAAAGATTTCATTAAAAATTTATTCTGGCGCAACGGCCTCTCGGTAACTGGCTTGAATAATTACCTTGCCTGTCCCTGGAAATATTTCTATACCAATCTTATCCGCATCCCCAAAGCAAAAACAAAGCACCAAATGTACGGCACCGCCGTCCATGAAGCGCTGAAAGATTTTTTCAATACCTTTAAAAAGCGGACACCAGACAAAGAATTTCTTTTAACAAAATTCCATCATTATCTGAATTTTCAGCCTCTGGCAAAAAGAGATTTTGAGGAGACTTTAGCCAAAGGCAATCGCGCCTTGAATGGTTATTACGAGCAATATCAAGGTAAGTGGCGGACGAACGTCATCACCGAATTCACTATTACCGGTATTATGCTGATGCCAGAGATAAGACTGACCGGCAAGATTGATAAACTTGAGCGCCTGAATGAAGGAGGGGGGATTAATGTGGTTGATTACAAAACCAGTCAGCCAAAAAGTCGAGCGGAAATAGAAGGGTCTAGTAAAAACTCCAGCGGAGACATCAAAAGACAGCTGATTTTCTATAACCTTTTATTAAACAGATATGAAAACCAGCGCTATAAAATGCTTTCCGGCGACATTGATTTTGTTGAACCGGATGCTAAGGGTAGATATAAAAAAGAGAATTTTGTGATTGAACCGGAAGAAGTGGAGGAATTAGAAGAGTTAATAAAAAAAACCGCTGAAGAAATCATGAGTTTGGCGTTCTGGACGGCAAGATGCGATAATAAAGAATGTGAATTCTGTAACTTAAGAGAATTGATGGGAAAATAATTATATTTCTATGACATTAGACGAATTCATCGTGAAAAACAAAATCAACCTCTCTGGCAAGGTGATTCATGTTTGCGAAGCGGGGATAGAGATAATGCGGCACAGCATTAATCCTCTTTACGATGAACGGCATATTTTCGGCATTCTTGCCAATTTGGATCGTCTTTTAGAAGAGGAAAAAAATCTGGATAAATCAAAAATAAATTTTGAAGTGCTTTTATTGGCGATTTGTTGGCACGATGTCTGGCGAACCAAGAGGTTTCCTTTAAATATCATTTCTTTTATTTTTAATCACTCGCACGAAGGCACGGGATCAATGAGTATGTTTTCGCAAATCGCCGCTGTTTTTGATTTGGATAAGAGGTTGATTCGTAGTGTCCGCTATGCCATTCGCAAGCATTCCGGACTGCAGTTTAAGCGGCTGACCACCCTTGAGGCTAAAATTCTTAAAGACATGGATAGTCTAGAAGAGTGGTCACTAAGCAGACTAAAACCAATAGTTGACGGCAATGTGTTTTTTAATGTGATGAACTCAAAAGCAATCAGACTTGCCAAGTTTTATTTTGATAATTTCATGGTTAGGGATTCAGCCAAGTCGTTTCACTTTGAATGGTCTAAGGCTGAATTTACGAAAAGAAAAGAAGCTTATCTCGTTGAAGCAAGAAAATTGGTTGAGGAGGCAGTTAAATTTAAAATTATCAAAAAATAATGGCTTTATCTCTGGGTATTGTCGGTTTGCCTAATGTGGGCAAATCAACTCTATTTCAAACCATTACCAAGAAGCAGGTGGATTGCTCCAACTATCCTTTTTGTACCATTGAACCGAACATCGGTGTGGTGGCTGTTCCTGATGAAAGAGTCGATAAGTTAGCTGAATTGCTGGGTTCTGCCAAAAAAATCTATACCACGATTGAATTTGTCGATATTGCCGGCTTAGTTAAAGGCGCCAGCCAAGGCGAAGGCTTAGGCAATAAGTTTTTAGCTGAAATCCGCCAAACCGATGCCATTATTTATGTTTTACGAGCTTTTCGTAACGAAAATATCATTAATACCCGATTGACTGTTAATCCAGTTGTTGAAAAAGAGATTTTAGATACCGAGCTAATTCTTAAAGACCTAGAAACAGTTAATAAGAGAATTGAGGACTTAGAAAAAGAAGCTAAAGCGGGAAAAAAAGAGGCAATTAAGGAATTGGCTGTCTTAACTAAGGTCCAAAATCTTTTGGAAAAAAGCCAGATTTTAGCCGAGGTCGTCTGGGGAGAAGAAGATAAAAAGATTATTGACGGCTACCAGTTATTAATGATGAAGCCGCGTTTATATCTTTTAAATGGTCGGGACGAAGAAGTTCCGGTTGCTGTAACCGAAGCTTTTCAAAAAAACAAATGGCCGTTTCTGATTATTGACCTATTAACGGAATTACAGGCAGCCGATTTGAGTCGGGAAGAAAGACAGTCGCTTAATCTACCTCTTGAATCAGAGCTGGAAGTCTTGATAAAAAAGTCGTACGAGCTTTTAGATTTGATCACTTTTTTTACTACCTTATCTAATGAAACAAGGGCCTGGCCGCTTAAAAGGGGAAAGAAAATTCCAGCTGCCGGCGGGGTTATTCATACGGATTTTGAGGAAAAATTCATCAAGGCAGAGGTGGTTAACTGGCAGGAACTGGTGGTTGCAGGTGGAGCTTCAAAAGCACGGGAAAAGGGGCGAATAAGAACCGAAGGAAAAGAATATGTTGTTCAAGATGGCGACGTTATTGAGATTAGAATTTAAACTTGTCTTACCCGTCCTTGAAAGAGTATAATAAATCAATAGATCTTAAAAGGTCGAAAAATAGAAATTCGTTCTCTAATTTTATAAATTTATGGATGAAAATAATCCGCCGGTTCAACCGCAAGCCCCAGCTCCGTCCGGAGGGAAAAATACTCTAATGGCGGCGCTTTCTTATCTGGGGATTCTAGTACTGATTCCACTTTTGTCTGGAGCCAAAAACGATCCTTTTGTGAAATTTCATATCAAGCAAGGATTGGTGCTGCTTATCTGTTGGGTCGTCGGCAGTTTCTTAATCTGGATACCGATTATCGGCCAGTTATTTGTCGGTTTGCCTTTGCTTATTCTGTTTATCATTGGCTTGGTCAATGCTTTGAGCGGAAAAGAGAGTGAATTACCTGTTGTTGGTAAATTTGCGGCAAAGTTCAACGTCTAAGAAACAGACTGTCTTTGAAATTTAGTCCCCCTCTGTTTGGAGGGGGGATTTGTTTTTATTAATTTCCTTTGATAAAATAACTATTAGTTAATAATTATTAAAAAAATATGCGTTTAAGGGACAAAATTGCGATTATAACCGGCGCCTCGAGTGGTATTGGTTTAGCCACTGTCAAAAAATTTATCAGTGAGGGTGCAATAGTTGTTTTATCAGATATCAATCAGGAGGCAGGGGAGAAAGCAGCCCGAGAGCTAAAATCCGTTTTCATTAAGACCGATGTCGCCAAAGTCGAAGAAGTACAGAATTTGATTGACAAAACCATAGAGAAGTACGGCCGGCTGGATATAATGGTTAATAATGCCGGCATTGCTTTAACTGGTTCGGTTCTTGATTGTTCTGAAGAAAATTTTGACAAAACAATCACCATTAATCTTAAAGGAGTTTTTTTTGGAATTAAATATGCCGGTTTGAAGATGAAAGAAAAGGGAGGGGTCATTCTAAATACCGCTTCAATTGCCGGTTTGGTCGGCTTCGCTGGTAGCGCCGCTTATTGCGCCTCGAAAGGCGCGATTGTTCAGCTAACCAGAGCGGCCGCCTTGGATTTAGCCGGCTATAAAATCCGCGTTAATGCCGTAGCGCCGGCCGTCATCAAAACGGCGATGACCAAAGATATTATTGCTAATGAGCCGGCAGCGCAGGGCTTGTTAGCTAAAACGCCGTTAGGCCGTTTTGGCGAACCAGAAGAGGTCGCCAATCTGTTTTGTTTTTTAGCCTCCGAAGAAGCCAGCTATATTACCGGCGCGATTTATCCGGTGGATGGGGGGTGGACGACACAATAAAATAGTTTTTAGTTAGTAGTTTGTAGTTTTTAGTTCTATTACGATACGGATAGAAACTATTTTTATCTGTTTAATCTGACAGATTAAATATTTTTAGCTTTTAGCTGTAGTTCTCCGCTTTAAGCTTTTTGCTTCATAGTCCTCACTGAATTATCTTTCTTTTTAAATCACAACGAGCTACGAGCTCGTTGATTTCATCTTATTAAGCAAAGATTTCGTTAAGTTCGCTTCACTTGACCGGCGGCTTTGAAGTTTTAAGATGGCTTAATATGGAACAAAACCTTCATCCGATCCAATCCAATATTTTGCGCAATTTGCTTTTTAATCCCGAAGCACGCTTTTCTGATTTGAATATGGAACACCTGCCGACCGACCAATTTACCTTTCATTTGAAAAGATTGATGGAATTAGAGTTGATTGAAAAAATTAACCAGAACCACTACCATTTGACATTATCCGGCAAAGAGTATGCCGGCCGTTTTGATACTGATAAGTGAGTGGTAGAGAGACAGGCGAAAATAGGAGTAGCGGTCTGTGCAGTTAAAAAAGAAGGGAAAACGAAAAGATATTTAATCCAACAGCGGCTAAAACAGCCTTATTGGGGCTATCATGGTTTTCCGACCGGTAAAATCAGGTGGGGTGAAACTATTATTGAAGCAGCCGCCAGAGAGCTTAAAGAAGAAACCGGTTTGACTGCCGATTTGAGTTTGGTCGGCGCCAAACATAAAATGGATTATTCTCAAGAGGGGAATCTTTTAGAGGATAAGATATTTTTCGTTTTCCGAGCCACTAATTGCCGCGGTACATTCCTGGAGACGATTGAAGGAGGGAAAAACTTCTGGCTGACCGAGAAAGAGATTTTCCAATTACCCAATCTTTTTGACGGTTTTAGCGAAACCTTTAAAATAGAAGCTACGGCCGGCAAAAATCCGATTTTTCTTGAAAGGAAATATAAGGTATCAGGCTACTAACTTTTGTTTTGAGATGAATGTTTTGTTTCCTGCGGAAAGGCAGGAATTGTTTTTTTGCGCTGATAGCGTTAAATAGAACAATATGAATCAGAAACTGCGTCTTCAAAGGGAAATTCGCTGGTTGATGGGGGAAAAATATCCGCGGGAAACGGCGATAACGCCGGATATAGAAAAAGACATCGGACGACTCAAAAAAGGGGAGCCGGTGGATTATGTCATTGGTTTCAGCCATTTTTTGGGCTGTAAAATTGATTTATCTTTACGACCAATGATTCCCCGGTCAGAAACCGAATTTTGGGTAGAACAAACAATTACCGAGATTAAAAATAGTCAACCACCCACCGTCGCCCAAGGCTTTGGCGATGTACTACCCGCCTTCGTCCGTCTTGGGCGGACTACGGCGTGGCGAAGGAAAAATAACTACCAACTACCAACTACAAACTACAAACTGATTAAATGTTTAGACATTTTCAGCGGTTCCGGCTGTATCGGCATAGCCGTTTTAAAGCATTTGAAAAACGCCAGAGTTGATTTCAGCGAGAAAGACGAGAAATTTTTGCTGCAGATTAAAATAAACCTTGAGCTCAATAGAATACCAGCAGAAAGATGGCGGATTATCAAAAGTGATGTTTTTCAGAATATCAGGGGAAAATATAATTTTATCTTTGCCAATCCGCCGTATGTGGCGAAAAAAAGAATCAATAAAATTCAGAAATCAGTTTTGCAATATGAACCAAAAAAAGCCATTTTTGGCGGAAAAGATGGTTTGCTTTATATCCGTCGTTTTTTGAAAGAAGCAAAAAAACACCTGAAGCCCGGCGGAATTATTTTTATGGAATTTGACGCACCGCAAAAAAAAGAAATTAGCGAAACATTAAAGCGGTTAGGCTATCAACATTATGAGTTTCGTAAGGACCAATACAACAAATGGCGTTACCTTAAAATAACTATAAATAATAGTAGAACCTTTTTTGGATATTAACTTCCCACCACCGACGATGAAAAAAGGAGGAAGAATGTCTTCCTCTTTTTTGATAAGGGGGGAGTTTTCATATAGACCACAGCGAGAAGGGTTCTCGTCTGTTTGGAAATAAAAAGCACTCGGTAGCGGATTCTGTTCCGTCAGGCGAGCGCTTTTGCGATTCTGCGGTCGACTCAAGTTAGACCCTCTCGAGGTAGCCCCGGAAGAGTTTGAGAATCTCAATCATCCTTAAGGGATAGAGGAAGCAGCTTGGACCCAGCCAGCGCGGGTCCACCTCGATGACGCAGGGAACATCGCCGTAGAGATTCATTCCCTGCTTAATGAGTTGGAACATCTGTCCCAGCTCTGTTTCCTTTCCTTCAAGAACACCCAAGAGCTCGTCCTTGTTCAGGGGCTGGAGATGAAGAAGAGCGGCCCAGCGGAGAAGTACGAGAACCAAAGCATCCCAATTGGGAAAGGCTTCCCGGCTGTGCTTGGTATCGAGTACCAAGCACTTGCGGCCGATATCTTTGGCAAACTCTTCCCACTGCCAGAGTGCGAGATGGGGCTGTTGCCGTACTTCCACCAGAGCGCCTTGCCGGCCGTCCTCGGGATCATGACTGATCAGTTGAGTCTTGTTCCTTCCCGGCGTTTCCAGGAACGCTTTGACACGCTTCTGGCATTTGCTCGGACCGGGGAACATCAGGGTGTCTAATAAACAGTTCAGCCACCTTTCTCCGGGTCTGCGTTTACCAGGAAGCAGGTCGCAGAATTCTCTTGGCCAGCCCGGCTCGACATAGCCAATCGGCAGAAAGTCATTGGGCAGGTACCTCGGATTGATGCCCCGTAGAGGAAGCATTTGCCAAAACCACATTCCGCCTTCGCGAGCGCAGAGATCGGCCAAATCTAGACCGCCGGGCAACATTACCCACGGCAGGAAATAAGTCACCGATAATCCGAATTTCACCTCGCACCGTCCTTTCAGTGTTTTCTAGTCTTTTACCCAGCGTCTTGATAAGAGCTATAGTATGGACAGATTTTAACACGGATTATCTGAATGTCAACCGGCACGAGATATATCAACGAGAACCGTTTTCGTTGCTGGAAACGTTTTCGTTGTTGGAAATTCCCCTTATCAGAAAAGGAGGAAGACATTCTTCCTCTTTTTTTAGTCGGTGATGGGAGGTTAATAATTTAGTTATGCTCCAGGGCTGTTTTCTTTTTGTTATTTTTTTACTAAAATGGGATTATGAGCATTATCAAAGAGAGGGTTCACAATTTTCTTCTCCAG
>CAYRJV010000001.1:21360-33122 GCA_964424745.1 uncultured Candidatus Saccharibacteria bacterium
CTGAAAGAAATAAAGAAATTTTCTTCCGAGGAAGAATTCAAGACATATTTAGCTCTTGTTTCCGAGAGTACTGAAATGGGCATCAATTATGCCGGAGCTAGGTTGAAAGCGCCCACGGCCGAGCCGATGCCTCTGCCAGCGGAAGAAGCCGCTACACCGGAACGGGTTTCCGAAACCAATGTTCAGGTGGCGGGCATTGATGAGCCGGATATTGTGAAAACAGACGGCAAGGAAATTTATTTCTCGCCCGGTCATAATTGGGTTTACTGGCGCGAGCCGATGGTTTTGGAAGAAGAAAGTCAGATTGCTCCGTCCTATTATGAAGAACCGAAATTGAAAATGATAAAGGCTTTTCCACCAGCTGACCTAAAGCTTGATGCCGAGATTAAAGAGAAGGGGGATTTATTGCTGGTAAAAAACATTTTGCTTGTTTTTTCCGACAAAGCGATTTACGGTTACGATGTTTCCAATGCCAAGACACCGGAAAAAAAATGGGAATTGAAATGGGAAAATAATACTAGCCTTGCCGGCGCGCGACTTTATCAAGACAAGGTGTATCTAATAACAGCTAACTCTATTAATAATGTGCGTCCCTGTCCGATTGTGCCTCTTAAAATAGGCGAGACCCCAATTGAGGTGAAATGTACTGAAATTTACCATCCAGTCTTGCCAGTTGCCGCGGATACCACTTTTGTGTCAATGATTTTAAATCCGGAAACCGGACAGGTCGAAAAGAAAGTTTCTTTTGTTGGTTCAACCAGCTCTTCAGTGGTTTATATGTCTGGTACGGCGATTTATGTCACTTACCGTTATGAAAAGGATGTCGTTGGATTTTACGCCGGTTTCCTAAAAAAGAAAGCAGGTGATTTATTTCCATTAGATATGATTGCGAGAGTTGAGAAACTAAATGATTATGACCTCAGCCAGATGGCCAAGTTGACGGAACTATCCTATCTTTTGGAAAAATATCTCTATTCTTTGGAAGAAGACGAGCAACTAAGAATCGAAAATGAGCTAACTAACCGGATGAAAGATTACTACAAAGAATATCGCAGAGAGTTGGAGAAAACCGGTATTGTCAAAATCAGTTTGGATGAATTTGATATTAAGGCGAGCGGCAGCGTGCCCGGAAATCCGCTAAACCAATTTTCCTTAGACGAATATAACGGTAATTTAAGAGTCGCTGTGACCGTTGGTGAAAATTGGTGGGGTTGGGGTTTGATTGGTAGTTCAGCTGGAGAAAGTGCCAATGATGTTTATGTGCTCGACAAGAATCTTGATATTATCGGTGAAGTAAAAGACCTTGGTTTAACCGAAAGAATTTACTCGGCCAGATTCGTGGAGGATAAGGGTTATCTGGTGACTTTCCGGCAGACCGATCCTTTCTATGTTTTGGATTTGTCCAATCCGAAAAAGCCGGAAATGAAAGGCGAATTAAAGATTCCTGGCTATTCTTCTTATCTTCACCCGATAACCAAAGATAGAGTTTTGGGCATTGGTCAGGAAAACTGGCAGGTGAAAATATCTTTATTTGACGTTGCTTCAACTGCCAATCCAACCGAGAAAGCAAAATATGTCTTGGACGAGTCGTGGTCGGATATTCTCTCCACCCATCATGCCTTTTTATTGGATAGTAAGCATCAGATTTTCTTCATGCCTGGCCCTCGGGGCGGTTATGTTTTCTCTTATAAGAATGATGAACTGAAAATGGTCAAGGCGGTGAGTAATATCTCCGCCAGAAGGGCGATTTACATCAACGACTATCTCTATATTATCGGTGACGATAAAATTAGCGTCCTTAACGAAATTGACTGGCAGAAGGTCAACGAATTAGAACTATAAGTGGGTTTCAATTATTGACGCCAGCTTTAGAAAACCCCGCTTTGGCGGGGTTTTCAATTGAATTAGAATTTAAAAATAGTAAGATAGGGCATATAGGTTAAAAAATAACCACCACTATGAAAAAAATAAAAATCTTAATTATCCTATTGCTGATAGCGACGGTGATTATTGCGCTTTATTTTAAGGTCCTGAAAAAAGAAAAGATGGAGTATTCACTGATTAAAGTAGAACGGGGGAATGTTATTCAGAAGGTATCAGAAAGCGGCAAGGTAGAACCTGGCGAAGAGATAAAGCTGAGTTTTAGAACTTCAGAAAAGATTGAAGAAATTTTTGTTCACGTGGGAGAAAAAGTAGAAGCGGGAACAAGGTTGGTGAAACTCAATACCAGTAAGCTTTTTTCCCAACTAGACGAAGCAAAAGCGGCGGTGGAAGTAGCTCAGGCTCAGTTAGATAAACTGTTAGCCGGCGCCTCAGCCGAAGAAATCAAGGTTAGTGAGACGACCGTCACCAACGCCGAGAATTCTCTCCACTCCGCCAAACAGAATCTGGAAGACGTGAAGGTAGTGGCTAAGGAAGACCTGGACGACGCTTATAATGATGCTTTAAGCGTGTTAGACGATGCTCATCTGAAATCAGCTAATGCTTTCAATGTGGTGAAATCGGTTTATATTACCTATTTTTTGCGGGCAGACCAGGTGACGATTACTGTAAAAGATAATCGAGACGCAATCGAGAGGGAATTGAATAAAATGGGATCTTTTTTAGATACGGCAAAGAATGATTCGACAACTGAGAATATTGACCTAGCCCTGAAAGAGACAAAGACCAGCCTAACGAATATTTTTCAGGCACTGGTCATTATCCGTCAAACCTGCGATGATCCTTTGTATCGAGACGCGGTTTCCTCAACTGACAAAATTTCTCTTGATACCCAAAAAACGAATATTAATACGGCGATAAGCAATATCATTGATTCCCAACAAGCCATCTCTTCGGTTGAGGCAACCAATAACTATAATATTGATACGGCTGCCGCCCAAGTTTTATCAGCCGAAGGTGTTTTAAACAAAGCTCGGGACGAACTATTAAAGTTGAAGACACCGGCCCGACAAGAAGATGTTGTTTTCTATCAGGCGAAATTACAGGAGGCCGAGGCCGGGGTAGCGGCGATCGAGATTCAAATCAAAGACGCGACTCTTTTAAGCCCAATCGCTGGCCAAGTTGTCGAGATTCATAAACGAATCGGGGAAACTGTCCAAGCGGCCGAAGCGGTAATTTCTCTCCTTCCCGAAAATCCATTTCAGGTAAAAGTTGATATTTATGAAGAAGATATTGTTAAAGTGAAAATTGGCGATCCAGTGGAGATTAAAATGACGGCTTTTCCGGACGAAACATTTACCGGTAGAGTGATTTTTATTGATCCCGCCGGAAAACTAATTGATGGGGTCGTCTATTACCGAACGACCATTGATTTTAACGAAGCGCCTAGTGGTTTAAAGCCAGCGATGACGGCCGATGTTGTTATTAAAACTGCTTTCCGAGAGAATGTTTTAGTTATTCCCGAAAAAGTTATCAGCAAAAAAGACGGAAGAATGACAGTCACGATCCTTAAGGGTAAAGAATTAGAAGAACGAGAAATAACTATTGGCTTAAAGGATAGCAATTCTCTGGTTGAAGTTATCTCTGGTTTAGGCGGAGAAGAGGAAATAGTGGTGCCAAAATAATTTGTTACAGCCGTGGTCATTCCTTTAATAAAACTAGAAAATATCTGGAAGATTTATCAGCTGAAAAGAAGAGAACTGGTTATTCTAAAATCAATAGACCTGGAAATTGCCAGAGGTAGCTTTACGGTGATTCTTGGCCCCAGTGGTTCGGGTAAATCAACTTTACTTAATGTGGTTGGCTGTTTAGATGTGCCAACCAGGGGCAAAGTTTATCTGGAGGGTAAAGACTTATCCCAGCTTTCGGAAAGCGAACTGGCCCGTGTCCGAGGTAAAAAAATCGGCTTTATTTTCCAGCAATTTAATCTTTTGCCACACCTGAATTCGCTGGAAAATGTTAGTCTGCCAATGATTTTTCAGGGTACTTCGGAAAAAAAACGTCGAGAACGAGCCGAATCAATTCTTTCTTCACTGGGTTTAAAAGAAAGAATTAATCATAAACCGGCCGAACTTTCCGGCGGCGAACAGCAACGGGTCGCCATTGCTCGCGCCCTAGCTAATGATCCGGAAATTATTGTGGCTGATGAACCAACCGGTAATCTTGATTCAGTAACGGGCAAAAAAATAATTGATATTTTGGTTAATCTGAATCAAAAACAAAACAAAACCCTTATTATGGTCACCCACGATAATTATGTGGCTAGCTTCAGTAAAGAAGTTGTTAGAATTAAAGACGGCGAAATTGTGGAAAAAAGCCAAAACGGAATGAATTTATGACCGGACAATATTTCAAAATTGCCGTTAAAAATTTAAGAACCCGACCCCTTAGAAGCTGGCTGACGATTTTAGGTATTGTTGTTGGTATTTTTCTGGTGATTACTCTAATTTCTTTAAGCGAAGGTTTGAAAGAGACAGTCATGCGGGAACTGAAAATGATGGGCAAAGACTTGATTTTTGTTTTTCCCGGCCAGATTACCAACATTATGACCACTTTTGCCGGCGGTTTGGATTTAACTGAGGAAGATATGAAAACAATTAAAAAAACCGAAGGTGTCGCTACCGTCATTGCTGTTGTTTATAAAGCCGAGGTGGTTAAGTATCAAGGCGAGAGCAAACCGATTCTAATTTCCGGCATGGACTGGAAAGAAGCCATTCCTGTTTTAAAGGAAGATTTAGGTTGGTCGTTAAAAGACGGCCGCTGGCCGGATCCAGGTAAAAGGGAGGTATTGGTTGGAAACCTAGTCGCCACTGATCTTTATCCCGAGATGAGAATCGGCACACCGGCCATAATCAAAGGCAAACAATTTGAAGTCGTTGGCATTTTAAAATCTTTGGGTAACAAACAAGACGACTCGTTGATTTTTACGGATATGGAGATTTTTTATCAGCTGACCGGCGAGCGTAATCAGATAAAATCATCGGTAGCTAAAGTCAGTCCCGGTTATTCGGCTGATCAGGTGGCGGAAAATATAAAAAACAGATTAAACCAGACAAGAAAGCGGGTGAGTGGCGAAGATACACCATCTTTCTCGGTTTTAACCAGTGAGAAGGCGACGGGCATGGTCAGTAATATTATGGGTGTGATTCAGGTCGTTATTTACGGCTTTGCCAGTATTGCCATTATTGTTGGCGGCATCGGCATTATGAATACGATGTTTACGTCGGTGAGAGAACGTACCAGGGAAATCGGTATTCTTAAAGCCATTGGTGCTAAAAACAGTGCCATTGCCGCTATTTTTCTTTTTGAAGCAGGAATTATTGGCTTAATCGGCGGTATTGGCGGCGTGATTCTGGGAATGGGTTTTGCCAAAGCGCTTGAATTTTCCGTCAAAACAACCCAGACTCTTTATCTGCGCGCCTACGTTTCACCGCTTCTGGCTTTCTTCGGCTTAGCCTTTTCTTTCAGCGTTGGCTGCTTGTCTGGTTTCTGGCCAGCGAGAAAAGCGAGTCAGTTAAAACCGGTGGAAGCGTTGAGATACGAATAGAGAACAAAGAACAGAAAACAAAGAACAGAGAACAAGGAACCGCTTGACCCGGAAAGGGAGGGCGGTTTTGGACAAAAGAGTTTTTATTGTTGACACCTGTTTTGGCTTTGCTATACTAAATCCGACTAATATAGTCGGTTTTAGTATATGTTGAAGTTCTCTACTCGATCACAATACGGCTTACGGGCAATGGCTTATCTCGCTTTAAATCCTAAACAGCCAATATCTTTGAAAGAAATTGCCGAGGCAGAACAGCTTTCGCCGGATTATTTAGAAAAAATTTTTATTCGGCTGAAAAAAGCCAAACTTGTTTCGGCGGAAAAAGGTATTAAGGGAGGTTATTCATTGGCTCTACCGGCTAAAAAAATAAAGCTTAGTCAGATTATTAACGCTTTGGAAGGCGAGGTGGTTTTGGTTAAATGCCTTAATCAAAGAAAGAAATGTGTTTGCCCGCAGTTAAATAATTGTTTAACCCGTGGCTTGTGGCTGGAGATTCAAAAAAACCTCATCGCTTATTTAGAAAAACTAACTCTTTACGATTTGATCAAAAAGAAAATATGAAAAAGAAAGTTAAGAGAATTTATCTTGATTATGCGGCCACTACGCCGGTTGACCCGCGAGTAATGAAGGCGATGCAGCCGTATTTTACCAAAGATTTTGGCAACACGATGTCGCTTCATTCGTTCGGCCAAAAAGCCAAAGAAGCGCTGGAAGAAAGTCGGCAGGAAATCGCCAGTCTTATTAACGCTGATAAAAATGAGATAATTTTTACGGCTTCAGCCACTGAAAGTAACAATTTGGTGTTGAAGGGAATCGCCGCGGCGAATAAAGAAAAAGGAAGGCATATTATTATTTCCAGCATTGAGCATACCTGTATTATAGAGTCAGCCAAGTGGCTGGAAAAAGAGGGTTTTGCAATTACGCGGCTACCGGTTGATCAAGATGGTATGATCAACCCGGAAGTAGTACGTCAAGCAATCAAACCGGAAACCATCCTTATTTCTATTATTCACGCTTCCAATGAAATCGGTACGATTCAGCCGATTGAAGAAATTGGCAAAATCTGTCGCGCCAAAGGAGTCTATTTTCATACTGATGCTAGCCAGAGCTTCGGTAAAATCCCGCTTGACGCTAAAAAAATGAACATTGATTTGTTAACCGCCAGTAGTCATAAAATTTACGGACCGAAAGGTGCGGCTCTGCTTTATATCCGGCAGGGAATAAAGATTGAACCATTAATTCACGGCGGTGGTCAGGAGTTTGGTTTGCGCTCATCAACAATTAATCTTCCCGCTATTGTTGGTTTCACCGAAGCGGCCAAACTTTGCCGCGAAGAAATGACAAAAGAGACCAGAAGACTAACCGCTTTGAGAGATGAACTGATTAAGAATGTTATTCAGACCATCAAAGGAGTGCATTTAAACGGTCATCCCCAAAAACGGCTAGCCAATAATATCAATTTTTGGTTTGAATTTATTGAAGGCGAATCACTAGTTTATTCTTTAAATGAGTTAGGCGTCGCTGTTTCTACCGGTTCGGCTTGTTCCTCGGCGAAACTGGAGCCAAGCCATGTTTTATTGGCGATTGGTTTAAAGCCTCATCAAGCTCATGGGTCTTTACGAATAAGCCTCGGCCGCTGGACAACCGGAAAAGAGATTGAATATTTTTTGAAAGTAATACCACTAGCAGTCGAAAAATTAAGAGGAATTTCTCCCTTTAAGAAAAATTAAAATGTATACCGAAGAAACATTGAGACATTTCAAAAATCCGCATAACTACGGCCGGCTGAAAAATCCAGATGGGATTGGCAAGGTTGGGAATTTAAATTGCGGCGATGTGATGTGGCTGTATATTAAGATCGGACAGAACAAAAAAGGCGAGGAGATAATTAAGGATATTAAATTTGAAACTTTCGGTTGTGTGGCGGCTTTAGCCACTTCGAGCGTCGTCACCGATTTAGCCAAAGGAAGGACAATTGGGCAGGCATTGAAGATTGGTAAAAGCGAGATAATCAAGCCATTGCACAATTTACCGCCACTAAAAATACACTGCTCGGTATTAGCCGCCGACGCCTTACACGAAGCAATTTATGATTACCTTTCCAAAAATAGAAAAATGATACCTGACGAACTGAAAAAGAACCACCAGCGTCTTATCAAAGAAAAAGAAATTATTGAGGAAAGATACAAGGAATGGGTGGGAGTGGAAGAAAGGCTACATCGAAGATCATGAAACTTGAAACTTGAAACTTGAAACTTGAAACTTGAAACTAATACCTCTTTTATGGATAGAAAGAAAAAAATTCTCGTCGCTATGTCCGGCGGCGTAGACTCCTCGGTAGCTGCCGCCCTACTTAAAAAAGCCGGATATCAGGTAACCGGTGTTTTCATGCGTTTATGGCAGGATAAGAAAGAAAAACTTCCCTCGGCGGCTGAAAAAAGAGCAAGAAAAATTGCCAATTTTTTGAAAATTCCTTTTTTGGCAGTTGATTTTCAAAAAGAATTCAAAAAGAAGATTGTCAATCGTTTTATTAAAGAATATCAAGCCGGTCGGACACCTAATCCCTGCGTTTTCTGCAATGAAGAGATTAAGTTTGGGTTATTGGTGGAGAAAGCCAGAGAAATGGGGATTGAGTATGTAGCTACCGGACATTATGCCCGTCTAGAACAAAGTCAAAAGTCAAAAGTCAAAAGTCAAAATGAAAAGTCAAAAGTCAAAAATTTTAGATTACTGCAGGGAAAGGATAAAGATAAGGACCAAGTCTATTTTCTGTGGCGATTGAAACAGGAGCAGTTAAGGCGGATTATCTTTCCGGTGGGGAATTATACGAAGAAGGAAGTGAGGCAGATGGCAGAAAAATTTAAGTTGCCGTTTCATTCGGGAAAAGATACTGGCAAGGTCAAAGAATCACAGGAAATTTGCTTTGTTAATGATATTAATCAGTTTTTAAGCCGTTTTTTAAAGCCGAAACCGGGGAAAATCGTTGATGCCACGGGGAAAATACTTGGCCAACACCAAGGTTTAGTTTTCTATACCGTTGGCCAGAGAAAAGGTATTGGTTTAGCCGGTGGCCCTTATTTTGTGGTTAATAAAGATACCAGAAACAACTGTCTGATGGTTAGTAAAAACGAGCGCGATTTGTACCAAAAAGAATTAATTGCTGCCGAAATTAATTGGATTGCTGAAAAAGAACCGAAACTGCCTTGCCGGATCAAGGCGAAAATCAGGTATCGGCAGGAAGCAGTTCCCGCTACACTCTCTTTGACGAAGAATAAATGGGAATGTTGGGTCGCCTTTGCCAGACCTCAACGAGCTATCGCCGCCGGCCAGTCGGTTGTTTTTTATAAAGGCAGCGAGCTTCTAGGCGGTGCAGTTATCCGGAAATAGAGACAACTGAGATCCAACCTCAGTTGTCTTGAAAAAAGGGCTCATGGTTGGAAAGAAGGCAGATAGCCGCTATTGACTACCCATCTTGCTTCATTTAAGGTATAATAGAATAGGTTTTTTGGATGTTTTTGTTTTGACTTGTTATTTCCTAAAACAAAAAAGGTCGGCTTACGAAGATAAATCGCTAAAAATTTTTTTATTATGGCAACTACAGGGTATTGCGTTAAGTGTAAGGCTAAAAGAGAGATGGTAAATGAAAAAGAAGTAACCATGAAAGGGAAGGGCGGAGTAAAGAGAAGCGCCATGACTGGTTCCTGTCCGAAATGCGGAACAAAGATGTTTCGGATTTTGGGAAAAAAGAGCTAACATCGTCTTGAAACTCTGGGAAGATATCTTCCGGCCCAAAACCATGAGTGATGGTTTTGGGCCTTTTAGCTAACCCGATTACGAAAGTATGGAAACCAAATCAAGAAAGGAAAAAATAATTTATTCTAGTCTGCTATTTTTAGTTTGTTTTAATATCTTGGCTTGGATTGTGGTTTGGGATTTAAGTAAACCCGCTTTACTTAAAGTTGATTTTTTTGATGTCGGTCAAGGCGATGCTATTCTTATTACCCTGCCGAAAGGCCAGCAGATTTTAATAGACGGGGGACCCGGGGCAACAATCTTGGAGAAACTAGGCGAAGAAATGCCCTTTTGGGATAGAACGATTGATTTAATAATTTTAACCCATCCCGAGCATGACCATCTTGCTGGATTATTGGAGGTTTTAAGACGATATGAGGTGAAGAATATTATGTGGACCGGCGTAAAAAAAGATACGGCCGAAAATAAAGAATGGTTAAAGTTGATTGAAGAAGAAAAAGCAGTAATCAGATTTGCTTCTGCTGGCCAGCGGATAATTGGCGGTAAAGCGACTTTAGAAATAATATACCCGTTTACAGTAATAGCCAAGGAGTCAACGAACCCGGAAGACAACAATGTGAGCGAAGGAGAGTTTACTAATACTAACAATACTTCAACTGTCAGTCAGTTGGTTTATGGCAACAATAACTTTCTTTTTACTGGTGATATTGCCCAATCAGTAGAAAAGAAAATAATCAATCGGGGAACCGCTATCGATGCTGATGTTCTAAAAATTAGCCACCACGGCAGCAAAGGTTCCAGTTCTGAGGAGTTTATCAGCCGGGTATCACCATCGGTGGCTGTCATTTCTGTTGGTAAAGATAATCAATATGGCCATCCGGCCTCTGAAACCTTGGAAACATTAAAAAAATTTGCTATAAGAGTTTTGAGAACAGACATAGATGGAGACATAGAAATGACTTCTAACGGAAGTAATATTCTTATCGATGGTAATTATTGAAATTATTGGTTCTAATGTCTAAATCCAAATGACCTGTGTGTGAACAGTGGGCAATTTCCAATAAAAATCCAAATGCCAAATGTCAAAATAGAACCGATTTGAAAGCACTATTTGACATTTGTCATTTGGCGTTAAGCATTTATTTGCCATTTGGAATTTGAACTTAGGATTTAATTATATATGCAGTTTCCTTATTTCAAAACAAAAACAGAGGGCATCAGCCAAAAATTTAATTTAACCGATCCCCAAGAACGGCAAAAGTATTTTGAGTTAAAGGCCGGGACAGAGATAAAGAAGTTAAGAGAGCATTTGCGACATAATACCTTCATCGTTTACCTTTTGGGTAAAAAAAGCTCTGGTAAAGGAACTTATGCTAAGATGTTCGCTGAAATTATTGATCCGGAAAGAGTTGAGCATTTTTCCATTGGCGATATGGTTAGGGGAGTTGATGAAGAGCTTAAAGATGAACAAAAAAAGCAGGAGCTTTACGGGTTTCTGAAGAAAAATTACCGTGGCTTTTTCTCTCTGGATGAGATATTTTCTGTTCTGGAAAGCCGCAGTACCAAAGTTCTTTTGCCAACTGAACTGATTTTGGCTCTGGTAAAAAGAGAGATTACCAGAAGAGCCAAAAAAACCATTTTCATTGATGGCTTTCCCCGTGATTTGGATCAAATTTCTTATTCGTTATTTTTTCGAGAGTTAATTGGCTACCGTGATGATCAGGATATTTTTGTGATGATTAACGTGCCGGAGAAGGTGATTGATGAAAGAATAAAATGGCGCCGCATTTGTCCGGCCTGCCAGACCTCGCGTAATTTGAAATTGCTGCCGACTTCGAAAGCCGGCTACGACGAGGAGAAAAAAGAATTTTATCTTATTTGTGATAATCCAGCCTGTAGCGGCGAAAGAATGGTTCAGAAAGAAGGTGACCAGTTCGGGATTGAAGCGATAAGAGAGAGATTGGTAATGGATGGTAAATTAATTGAAAAATCATTTTCTCTTTACGGTATTCCTAAGGTATTGCTGCGTAATTCTATCCCAGTTGAGGTCGCTAAAGATTTTCTTGATGATTATGAAATTACCCCGGAATACGTGATGGAGCTAGATAAGAAAGGGGGAGAAGTAAAAATTAATGAGAGACCCTGGGTGGTCAACGACGACGACGGCGTGCCTTCTTATAGTCTGATGCCGCCTCCAGTGGTAGTTTCTTTGATAAAGCAATTAACTGATATTCTTAACCTGTGAATTGACAACCAAGAGGCGGTGAAAGTATAATATTCTTGGTTCTGCTTAATCTTCTAGTTAGATCTGGAACAAACTTTTTTTCGGGAGCCGGAAATGTCTATAGCCTGCGGGTTATAGCTTGGGCACCCACTTTGATCCTTTCCGAATACGTCTTTCTCGGAGAGATAAGCAGGACCATCAAAAAACCCTATGCCTTACAGCCGGGTTTTTTGATTAGAACAAGTTAAAATTTTTGCTTTATTCTATTCTATATTTTTGCCAGTGATTTTTCGTAAT
>CAYRJV010000001.1:33222-72426 GCA_964424745.1 uncultured Candidatus Saccharibacteria bacterium
TTGGAATTTATTTTAACTCGAGTTATACTTGAGTTAAGTTTTTCTATGATGACTATCTTTAGCTTAATTGTTTTACTGCTTTCCACGATTATCCACGAAATTGCTCACGGCAGTATGGCTTATTATTTGGGTGACCCGACCGCCAAAAACGAAGGCCGGCTGACCGTGAATCCCTTGATGCATTTAGATCCTTTTGGTTCGATTTTTCTGCCTTTATCTTTACTGATCTTAAGCCGCGGCCAAGGTCCAATTTTCGGCTGGGCAAAACCCGTGCCGATTAATCCCTATAATTTCCGCGACCGGAGGTGGGGTGCGGTGAAAGTGGCTCTCGCCGGTCCAGCCACGAATTTTATCATCGGAGTTGTCTTTAGCCTCATCTGCCGTTTTTTTGTTATTGCCGAGCCGCTAAAGATTCTTTTCGAGATAATCATTATTTATAATTTTGCCTGGGCGATATTCAATCTAATACCCCTTCCGCCACTTGATGGCCACTGGATTTTATTTAGTTTTCTGGGGAAACGATGGGACAATGTAAAAATCTTTTTAGGTCAATACGGTTTTTTTATTCTTCTATTCTTTATTCTTTTTGGCTTGTCGTGGGTGTTTTACGGGGCTGAAGTCCTTTACGTTTTAATCGCTGGTTGACACTAAAGATTTTATTTGCTAATTTATAGGTTATGCTTGGCGTTAAACGCTTATTAATAAATACAAACGCCTGGTAGAAATTATTTATTATGCCGACAATTCATCAATTGATGAGAAAAGGAAGAAAGGTGATTAAAAAGAAAGATCGCACCCCGGCTTTGGCTTATAGCTTCAATGTCTTGAAAAATCGTCCGGTAAAATTCTTTTCTCCATTGAAACGAGGAGTCTGTCTTAAGGTTTTTACCCGGACACCGAAGAAACCAAACTCTGCCCTCAGAAAAGTGGCGCGAGTTAAACTGACGAGCGGTTTAAAGGTTACCGCTTATATCCCCGGCGAGGGTCATAATCTTCAGGAACACTCAATCGTTTTAATTAGAGGCGGTCGGGTAAAAGATTTGCCGGGAGTAAGATACCATATCGTTAGGGGGAAATTGGATACGGCCGGAGTTGAAGGAAGGAGACAGGAAAGAAGTAAGTACGGCGTAAAAAGAACGAAGTAAATTATTCAACACTGCGTTTTTGATTTGTTTTAAATATGAGCAGAAAAAAAATAGTAAAAAGAACTGTTCAGCCGGATCCCGTATATAATAGTGCTACGATCGAAAAATTTATAAACCAGGTAATGCGCAAGGGTAAGAAAACTATTGCCCGGAAAATCGTCTACCGTGCCTTTGATATCGTAAAAGAGAAAACAAAAAAAGATCCACAGGAAATCTTTAATTTAGCTCTCGAGAACGCTTCTCCTCTTTTGGAAGTAAAACCGAAAAGGGTAGGCGGGGCAATTTACCAAGTTCCCCGAGAGGTCAAGGGAGAAAGAAAATTAACCTTAGCCATACGCTGGCTTATTTTAGGCGCGAAGGGAAGGAAAGGAAAACCAATGAGGGAAAAACTGGCCGGAGAATTAATTGATGCTTCAAATAATACCGGTTGGGCAGTCAGAAGAAAGGAAGATACGCATCGGATGGCGGAAGCGAATCGCGCCTTTGCCCACTTTTCTTGGTAAAAAGATGCCACGACAATATCCTTTGGAAAAATATCGGAATTTTGGCACGATTGCTCACATTGACGCCGGGAAAACCACTGTCACCGAGCGCATTTTGTTTTACACCGGCATTTCCCATAAGATTGGCGAGGTTCATGATGGCGCGGCCATTATGGACTGGATGGAGCAGGAGAAAGAACGAGGAATAACGATTACCGCCGCCGCGACAACCTGTTTCTGGACGCCGTCAAGCCTGCCTAAAGAAAAACAAAATGAATTTCGCCTGAACATTATTGATACGCCGGGCCATATCGATTTTACGGCTGAAGTTCAGCGTTCTCTTCGAGTATTGGATGGCGCCATTGTTATTTTTGATGGGGTTGCCGGTGTCGAGCCGCAGTCAGAGACAGTCTGGCGTCAGGCAGACAAGTATAACATTCCGCGAGTCTGTTTTGTCAACAAAATGGATCGGATGGGGGCTTCTTTTGAAGAAGACGTTAAATCAATTTGGCACAAATTAACACCCAACGCCGTTATCCTTCAGATTCCCATTGGGACCGAAGAGAGGTTTTCCGGGGTCATCGACTTGATGAAAATGAAAGCTTTGAGGTTTAGGGGAGATTTTGGACAAATTGTTGAGGAAGAAGATATTCCAGTTGATTTTATTGAAGAAGCAAAAAAGTGGCGTAAGATGATGGTGGAGAAAATTGCGGCTGAAGATGAAGAACTCTTGGAAAAATTTCTCGCTGGAAAAGAGATTTCTGTCAGCGAACTAAAATCCGCTCTACGGAAAGCGACTTTAGCTTATAAATTGATACCCGTTTTGTGCGGAGCGGCGCTGAAAAATGCCGGAATCCAGCCGCTTTTGGATGCTATCTGTGAATTTCTGCCTAGCCCGCTCGATCTTCCGCCGGTAAAAGGAATCGATCCCAATACCAATTTAGAAGTGGAGAGAAGATCAGATGATAAGGAAAGATTTGCCAGTTTGGCATTTAAAATTGCGACTGATCCTTATGTCGGCACCCTAACTTATTTTCGCGTCTACTCTGGTTCTTTAACCAAGGGTTCTTACGTTTTAAATACCACCAGCGGAGAAAAAGAAAGAATCAGCCGAATTTTAAGGATGCATGCCAATGAACGGGAAGAGGTCAATGAAGTCTTTGCCGGAGACATTGCCGCGACTGTCGGATTAAAACGAACCTCCACTGGCCATACCTTGTGCGATGAGAATGCCCCGATTATTCTGGAAAAGATTAGTTTTCCCGAACCGGTTATTTCTATTCGGGTTGAACCCAAAACGAAAGTTGACCTCGAAAAGATGACTTTAGCCTTGAGGAAGCTGGCCGAGGAAGATCCAACTTTTAGGGTCAAAGGTGACATTGAAACTGGGGAAACAATAATTTCCGGAATGGGAGAACTGCATCTCGAGATCATTGTTGACCGGATGAAAAGAGAATTTAAGGTTGAAGCCCAAGTCGGCAAGCCGCAGGTCGCCTACCGAGAGACAGTTAAAGCGGGAGCCGAGGCAGAGGGAAAATATATCCGGCAGAGCGGTGGCCATGGTCAATACGGTCATGTTTGGTTAAAGATTACACCCAAGAACAGAGGCGAGGGTTTTGAATTTATTGATGAGATTAAGGGAGGAATTATTCCTCGAGAATTTATTCCGGCAATCGAAAAGGGAGTCAAAGAGGCAATGGATAAGGGCATTTTGGCTGGCTATCCGATGGTGGATATGGCCGTAACGTTATATGATGGTTCTTTTCACGAAGTCGATTCTTCGGAAATGGCATTTAAAATTGCCGGTTCGATCGCCTTGCAGGCAGCGAGTAAAAAAGCCAAACCAATTCTGCTTGAGCCGATAATGAAGCTGGAAGTAATTGTGCCCGAGGATTTTTTTGGCGATACGATTGGTGATCTTTCTGCCAGGCGGGGAAGAATTGACGAGACAAAAAGTAGACTGAATATGAAAGTCATTGATGCTAAGGTACCCTTGGCAGATATGTTTGGCTATGCCACCGCCTTAAGAAGCTTGACCGAGGGCAGAGGAACATTTACAATGGAATTTGACCACTACGAGGAAGTGCCGGTAAATATTGCCCAAGAAATAATTGAAGGAAAAAGGAAATGACTTTGGCTTCAATCTTGCATTAATTTCAATAATAAGGTATAAATAGTTCATTAGTTAATAACAAATTAGTTTAATTGCATGTAACGGAAGCATGACACAATAAATAATTGTTTCATGTTTCCAGTTTCATGTTTTTGTCTTCGCTATGGCAGAGAAAGAAAAATTTGAAAGAACTAAACCTCATGTGAATGTCGGCACCATTGGTCATGTTGATCACGGGAAGACGACATTGACAGCGGCGATCCTTAAGGTTTTAAATCTGAAAGGACTAAGAGCAACTCAGAGGAGCGTTGATGAAATTGATTCCGCGCCCGAAGAAAAGGCGAGAGGATTAACCATTTCTGTTTCTCATTTGGAATACGAAACAGAAAAGAGACACTATGCCCATATTGATTGTCCGGGACATGCCGACTACATTAAAAATATGATTACCGGGGCGGCGCAGATGGATGGGGCAATTTTGGTTGTTTCGGCACCTGACGGACCAATGCCGCAGACCAAAGAGCACGTTCTTTTAGCCAAACAGGTTGGCCTGCCGGCGATTGTTGTTTTCCTGAATAAAGTGGATATGGTAGATGATCCGGAAATTATTGACTTAGTTGAGTCAGAGGTTCGCGAGCTTCTCAAGAAATATAATTTCCCTGGAGATACAACGCCAATTATTCGCGGCTCAGCTCTCAAAGCTTTGAACGCAACTTCCCTTGACGACCCGAACGTGCAGCCTATTTTGGAATTAACCAAGGCATTAGATGAGTATATCCCCGAGCCAGTGCGGGCAGTTGATAAACCATTCTTGATGTCGATTGAGGATGTCATGACCATTAGCGGACGGGGAACCGTGGTGACAGGTAGAATTGAAAGAGGCGTGGTTCATCCTAACGAGGAAGTTGAACTGGTTGGTTTAAAGACAACCCTAAAGACAGTCGCCGTCAGTATCGAAATGTTCCAGAAGACACTTGATGAAGGAAGAGCCGGGGATAATGTCGGAATTTTATTGAGAGGGGTGGAAAAAGAGCAGGCAGAAAGAGGTCAGGTTTTAGCCAAACCAGGATCAATTACGCCTCATGCTGAATTTGAAGCTGAAGTTTATATCTTAACCAAAGAAGAAGGAGGTAGACACACACCTTTCTTTACCGGCTATAAACCTCAATTTTATATTAGAACGGCGGATGTTACTGGAGAGGTAACCTTACCAGAAGGGACAGAGATGGTGATGCCCGGGGATACGGTAAATCTAAAGATTAAGTTACTGGTGCCGGCCGCCCTGGAAGAAAAACAGAGTTTTGCCATCCGGGAGGGAGGAAAAACAGTCGGTGCCGGAGTCGTCAATAAAATCTCTAAGTAAAACGATATTGAATTCTAATCCGTAATCTGTTCTTTTTAAGATGGTAGAGAAAAAAGCTAGCGCACTTAAAGAAGAGAAGATCGAAAGGCCAAGGCTACGGATAAAACTCCGTGCCTATGACCATAAAATTATTGATAATAGTGCCCGCCAGATCGTGGAGACTGCTTTACGTTATGGAGTGGAGGTGGTGGGACCGGTTCCTATTCCGACAGAAATTCACAAGCACACGGTTAACCGTTCTTCTTTCGTTCATAAAGACGCCCGCGAACAATTTGAAATCCGAGTTCATAAAAGGCTGATTGATATTCTCAATCCGACACCAAAAGTTATTGAGGCATTGATCAACTTGACCTTGCCGGCCGGAGTGGATATTGAGATAAAGACATAAGAAGAGTCAAAATTCAATCTGGCAATAAACTCAGGATTAGTCCCGACGAAGTTTGGATGAATTAAAACCTCTCGAACCATGGAACTTGAAACTTGGAACAAATGATTAGTTTCTTGCGTTTCATGTTTTAAGTTGTAAGTTTCGTGAGGTAAGGGGTTTACTTTTTTTATTTTTTGTCATATTATTACTTGCGGATGATAATGAGCGATTAAAAGTTTAAGCTTATCGCCAATAGCCAAAGGGAAAACCGGGCTATGCCCGGTTTTCAATTAGTGATTTATGAAGAAATTTATTCTTGGCAAAAAAATCGGAGCCTCTCAGATTTTTGATGAAAAAGGAAATTTTATTCCGGTTACCCTTATCAAAGCTGGACCGTGTAAAATAGTTCAGGTAAAGACTAAAGAAAAAGACGGTTACGAAGCGTTTCAACTTGGGTTTGAAGAAACAAAACGGAAAATTAAAAAGACAATGAAAGGAAAAGAATTTAAGTATTTAAAAGAATTCAGGCCAAAAGGAGAAATCGAAAGAGAACTGAAAGGAGGTGAATGGATTAATGTCGCGGTTTTTCAGCCCGGCGAGAAAATTGATGTTTCTGGTATCTCTAAGGGAAAAGGTTTTCAAGGTGCCGTAAAAAGATGGAGATTTCACGGAAAGAATGCCACTCATGGCAACCGTCATGATGAGAGGACGCTGGGGTCAACCGGAATGTCTTTTCCTCAGCGAGTAATTAAGGGAAAGAAAATGCCGGGAAGAATGGGGGGTGAAAAAGTGACGATAAAAAATTTAAAAATAGTGAAAATCGATCCCGAAAATAATATTTTAGCCGTCAGGGGAGCGGTGCCGGGAAAAAGAGGAACGCCTCTGGAAATTAAGGGATAAAATAACAGTTTAATCTATGAAGATTTCAGTTTATAATCAAGAGGGGAAAGAGGCAGGACAAATCGCCTTGCCAAAAGAAATTTTTGAGTTGAAAGTAAGTCCCGATCTGGTCTATCAGGTGGCAATTACCCAAATGGCAAATCAAAGACAGGTTTCCGCCAAAGCCAAGAGTCGAGGAGAAGTGGCTGGTGGCGGTCGGAAACCCTGGCGGCAAAAAGGAACAGGCAGAGCTCGGCATGGGTCAATCAGGTCTCCGTTATGGAAAGGAGGCGGCGTCACCTTTGGTCCAACCCCTGAAAGAAACTTCAAAAAAAGAATTAACCGGAAGATGAAGAGAAAAGCCATTGAGATGCTTTTATCTTCAAAGGCAAAAGAACAAACCCTGTTTGTTTTAGATAATTTAAAAATTGAAGAGCCGAAGACAAAACTGATGGCTGAAGTGATCAAGAACTTAAAGCCAATTTTTCAAAAAGGCGAAATTAGCGAGAACCGCACTAAAGAGAGTATTCTGATCGTTTTAGCTAATAAAGATAATAATATTATCAGAGCCAGTCGAAACATTGCTGGCGTAGAGACTGTTTTGGCGAAGGACCTGAATGCTCTGCAACTACTTTCTTTTAAATATCTGGTAACGACCGAAGAAGCAATTAAAGTAATTAAAGAAAAATTAACAAAGAAAAATGGCAATCCTTGATTTATTTAAAAGTAAAAAAAAGAAAGGTAAGGGAGAAAAACCAGTGGGAAAGTTGGAAAAGAAGCTTAAACAAACAGCACCTGAGAGGGCAAAAGCAAAACCCAAGACGATAAAAGAGAAAACGATTGGAGAAGAAAAACCAGTCGAGACAAAAGTAGCCAAACCAAAAACAGAGCCAAGGCCCAGTGATGCCTACCGTGTTTTAAAATCTCCGGTGATTACCGAAAAAGCAACAGATTTGGCAGAGAAAAATCAATACGTTTTTAAAGTCTCATCTTTGGCAAACAAAACCGAAGTAAAAAAGGCTGTTCAGAATGTTTATGGGGTGAATGTTTTGAGCGTCAAGATTATCAATCTTCCCAAAAAAGCAAGAATCGTCGGCAGAAAAAAGGGATGGAAAAAAGGTTATAAAAAAGCAATCGTCAAAATAAAAAAAGGTCAGAAAATAGAAGTCCTGCCTCGTTAGCCCTATTTAGAAACCTTTGGATTTTACGGGTTAGAAACTAAAGTTATTTATGATTCAAGAATTTACAACCAAAAAATTATTAACCAAGAAAGAGCCAGAAAAAAGATTAATTATTGCCCGTCAAAGAAGAAAAGGAAGAGCTCGTTCGGGGAGAATCACGACGAGGCATAAAGGCGGCGGAGCGAAAAGGCTTTACCGGCTGGTTGATTTTCAGCAGGCGAAATTCAATCTGCCGGCGAAAGTGATTGCTTTGGAGTACGATCCTTTTCGCAGTGGCTTTATTGCTTTGATTGAGTATTTAGATAAAGAGAGAAGGTATATTTTAGCGCCACAAAATCTAGCCGTGGGGGACGAAATAATTAGCGCCGAAAAAGCGGAGATAAAACCGGGAAATAGGATGAAACTAAAAAACATTCCGGTTGGTACTCCAGTTTATAACATTGAAATCGAACCAGGGAAGGGCGGCGTCTTGGTCAGAGGAGCAGGTACCGCCGCGACTGTCTTAGCCAATGAAAGAGGATTTGTTCATTTGGAGATGCCGTCGTCGGAAGTCAGGAAAATTTCTGAAGATTGTTTTGCCTCAGTTGGTACTGTTTCTTATCCTGAAAATCGGTTTATCAATCGTAAAAAAGCCGGCACTGTCCGACATCTGGGAATAAGGCCGACGGTTCGGGGAGCAGCGATGAATCCCATTGATCATCCCCATGGTGGTGGAGAAGGAAAAACCGGAATTGGATTGAAGCACCCAAAAACTCCTTGGGGAAAACCGGCTTTGGGTGTCAAGACAAGAAAGAGAAGGAAATGGACTAATATGTTTATTATTAAACGAAGAATAAAGAAAGCTAAGAGAATCTAACCCTTCGACAAGCCAGAGCGTCGAAGCATTAAAAATTTTATGGCTAGATCAACAAAAAAAGGTCCCTATGTTGCCGAAGAGCTTCTTAAGAAGATAAATCGAATGAAACCGGGCACAAAAGAAATAATAAGAACTTGGTGCCGGGCTTGCACCATTACGCCGGAGATGGTTGGTTTTACTTTTGGAGTTTATAACGGAAAAACCCATCTGCCGGTATCGGTAACCGAAGAAATGGTGGGTCACCGATTAGGTGAGTTTTCACCGACCACGAGATTCTCCAGACATGGTGGCCGGATTCAACGAGAAATAGAAGCCAAAGAAGCAGAAAAGGAAGCCACCAAATTGAAAGAGCCAGGAGTCGTCGCGGGTCAGCCAACCGCCGTATCTAAACCAGCGGAAGGCAAGAAAAAAGAATAATTCTCATCGAGATAAAACGATGCCAATTAGTGCGAAATTAAGAAATTTAAATATTGCCCCACGGAAGGTTCGCTTGGTTAGTGATCTTATCCGTGGAAAGAAGGTTAAAGAGGCTTTAGTTATTTTGCGTTTTACGGTCAAGCGGTCAAGCCAGCCTATTCTTAAGCTTTTGCTTTCAGCTGTGGCTAATGCTCGACATAATTTTGATTTGGACGATAATAATCTTTATATCTCTAAAATTACGGTAGATGAGGGCCGTAAGCAAAAGCGCTGGGAACCGCGAGCCAGGGGAGTCGCTTCGGAAATCCAGAAAAAGACTTCGCATATTACCTTGGTTCTTGATGAAATTCAGAAAACCGCTAGAAAGGAATTGAGAAAAGACAAAGAGATGATGGAAAAACCAGCCGAAGAAAAACCTATAATAGAAGGTAAAGAGAGAAGTGAGACTAAGCCGAAATTTAAACCAGAAATCAAATGGCAGAAGCCGAGAACGGAAAGGGGAATCCAAAAAATTTTCCGCCGAAAAGCATTTTCAAAATAATCTTATTAAAGAGTTTATTGTTTAGAGTTTAAGGTTTAATGTTGACATTTGTATGACTCATCACGTTCACCCAAAAGCAATGAGAATTAGAGAGACAGCCGATTGGTTGACTCGCGGGTTTTACAGCCAGAGCTTTCCTGAGTTTTTGAAAGAAGATTTTGCCATTAGGAAATTCTTAGAAAAAAAATTGGCCGGTATGGGTATTGAAAAAATTGAGATCGAGCGGTTTCCCGGGAAGGTCAATATCATTATTTTCAGCGGCCGACCCGGGTTGATTATTGGTCGGGGAGGCGAAGGAGTGGAGATATTGAAGAAAGCCATGATTAAGATTATCTCCCGTGATCGGACGGTTAAATCATCTTCTAAATCATTACCAAAAGAAGAGGTAAGAATTGAAATTAGGGAGGCAAAAGACATGTGGTCTTCGGCCGCCTTGGTCGGTCAGTCAATTGCCCAGCAAATTGAAAAAAGAACTCCCTTTAGAAAAGTGATGAAAGGCGCCATCGAGAAAGTAATGGCGCAAAAAGGTGTTGAAGGAGTCAGGGTTGAAGTGGCGGGGAGATTAAATGGGGTGGAGATATCCCGGCGGGAATGGTTAGGTAAAGGCCGGATGCCGCGACAGACGATCAGAGCCGTAATCGACTATGCCCAAGCCAGAGCTTATTGCACTTATGGCGTGATCGGGATAAAAGTATGGATATATAAAGGGGAAAAATTTGAATAATTTAAAAGAAAAAATAAGAGATTAGTTAAAATATGGCCATTCTTCTACCAAAAAAGGTAAAACATCGAAAATGGCATAAAGGAGCTGGGGTCGGTCACGGAATTGATAATAAGGCGACAAAGTTAAGCTTTGGTAGCTATGGATTGAAAAGTTTTGGGACCAGTCGGATAAGCTCGCGGCAACTAGAAGCCGCCCGCCGGATAATTCTTCGATATCTTAAAAAGGGAGGCAAGTTATGGATTAGGATTTTTCCGCAAAAACCAATAACCACCAAAGGAGTTGAGACTTCGATGGGTGGAGGCAAGGGTGGGGTGGATCACTATGTTTTTCCGATAAGACCCGGCCGAATTATATTCGAATTGGATGGAATAGAAGAAACAGAGGCAAGAGAAGCCTTGGCGAAGGCCGCTGATAAATTATCCGTCAAAACGAAGTTTATCGCCAAGCGTTAAGACTCTGTCTGTAGCCAAAAGCGTTAAAACGTAGTTTATAGCCGGGCGTCAAATGAAATTTAGAGAAATATTAAAACTAACATAAAGGAGGAATTACAAAAATGAAGACGATGGAATTACGACAGAAATCAAAACAGGAGCTTCAGCAACTGCTTAAAGAAAACCGAGAGAAAGTCAGACAATTTCGTTTTGACTTGATTAGCGGTAAGGTGAAAAACATTAGATTAATCCGGAGCATTAAAAAAGATATTGCCAGAATTATGACGATAATGGAAGAAGAAAAAACTTTAAAACAATGACTAAAAAAAGATTAACAGGAATAGTTGTTTCTGATAAGATGCAAAAGACATTGGTTGTTCAGGTTGAGCAAATAAAAGAACAACCGAAATACAAAAAACAATATCGCTTTCATCGAAAGCATAAAGCGCATTATGAGAAAGGAGAATACAAAATTGGCGATCGCGTGACGATTGAGGAATGCCGTCCCATCAGTAAAGATAAAAAGTGGAAAGTCATTACCAAGCCAACAGCCAATAGTTGATAGCTGATATTGATAACTACTATTGGCTAATCCCTAATGGCGATTGGCTAAACAAAGATGATTCAAGCGAGAACAATGTTAAAGGTAGCTGATAATACTGGAGCAAAAAGTATCCAGTGTTTTCGGGTTTTAGGCGGGAGTGGCAGACGTTATTCCCAGATTGGCGACGTGATTGTTGGCGTTGTCAAAGAAGCAGAACCGCGAAGGGTAGTTAAGCGGCACGAGGTAGTGAGGGCGGTAATTATTCGACAAAAAAGAGCTTATCGGAGAAAAGATGGTTCTTATATCCGCTTCGATGAAAATGCGGTCGTGATTCTTGACGGCAAGACAAAAGAGATGAAAGGGGGAAGGGTTTTTGGGCCGGTGCCAAAAGAGATAAAGGAGAAAGGTTTTGAGAAAATTGCTACCTTAGCCGAAGAAGTTTTATAGCCATTAGCCATCAGCCAATAGCCAATAGAAATATGAAAATAAAGAAGGGTGATACAGTTTTAATACGATCGGGTAAAGACAGAGGAAAAAAAGGAAAGGTCCTTGGGGTTTTTCCCAGGGAAGAACGGATTTTAGTCGAGGGGATAAATTTGAGAAAAAAGCATGTTAAACCAAAAAAGGAAGAAGAAAAAGGACAGGTTGTAGAAGTACCGGCACCGGTAGGGATTTCGACCGTAAAACTCATCTGCCCAAAATGCGGAAAAGCAGCGCGAATCAGATATCAAATTATGGGTAATAAAAAGTACCGTGTTTGTAAGAAATGCAATCAGGAAATATAGACTTTTGAATAATGAATTGCGAAAATGATAACTAGACTACAGGAAAAATATAAAAAGGAGGTGATTCCGGCAATGATGGAAAAGTTCGGTTACCAGAGCGTTATGGCCGTGCCCAAGATTGAAAAGGTCGTCCTCAATACCGGATTCGGCCGGTTGGTGACCGGTAAAAGTGCCGACGAGCAAAAAAAGATTTACGAAGAAATGGTCAATGATTTAGCTTTGATTGCCGGGCAAAAACCGTTAGTAACACGGGCAAAGAAATCAATTGCCAGTTTTAAGCTTCGGCAGGGGATGCCGATCGGTGCCTGTGTGACACTGAGGCGTCAAAAAATGAATGATTTTTTAGAAAGATTAATTCATATTGCCTTGCCAAGATCCCGGGATTTTAGAGGAATTGATCAAAAGTCATTTGATAAAAAAGGAAATTTAACCATTAGTATAAAAGAGAATATTGCTTTTCCGGAAATTCTGACGGAAAAAGTAAAAAGTATTTTTGGTTTGGAAATTACCGTAGTCACCACGGCAAAGAAACGAGAAGAGGGGATAGAATTATTAAAATTATTAGGATTTCCGAAAAAAACATAAATCATGGAACTTGAAGCTTGAAACATAAAACACAGATAAGGAATACGAGGCGTTAATGCTACAAGTTTCAAGGATTGAGATTATATGGCGACCGAAGCACAAAAAGCTAAAGCCAGAAAGAAGCCGAAATTTTCTACCCGTTTAGTCCACCGGTGTTTCCGCTGTGGCCGCAAGAGGGGTTATATGAGAGCTTTTGGCGTATGTCGGATCTGTTTTCGCGAAATGGCAAATAAAGGGGAAATACCGGGAGTAAAAAAGAGCAGCTGGTAGAAATATAACTACAAACTACAAACTATAAACTAAAAACTAACCAATGGATCCTATTAGTGATTTACTAAATCGAATAAGAAACGGTCAAGCTGTTCTGAAGCCAACAGTTGAGGTTCCTTTTTCCAGCCTTAAATCTGAAATTTGTCAGATTTTAGAAAAAGAGGGATTTATTGAAAAAGTAGAGAAAAAAGGGAAAAAGATGAAGAAGTCAATTGAGATTACGCTCAAATATGATGGCAAAACCCCCGCCATTACTGGGCTTAAGAAAATTTCCAAACCTGGCCAGAGAATTTATTATAAAGCAAAAAAAGTAAGGCCAACACGAGGAAAATATAGAATGGCGATAATTTCAACATCTAAAGGTTTGATGACTGATAAAGAAGCAAGGAAACAGAGATTGGGAGGAGAGATGCTTTTTGAGATTTGGTAAATTTAATTTTTGATTTTTAACCCATTCGGCTCTGCTCAGGGTTAATCCTGAGCTCGTCGAAGGATTAATATTTAATTTAACTACCGTGTCTCGAATAGGAAAAAAGCCAATATTAATACCGGAGAAAGTCGAAGTAGAGGTTGAAGACAACCAGGTTATTGTTAAGGGACCGAGCGGTTTTCTTTCTTGCGTGGTTAGGCCGGAAATTAAAATTGAAGTTAAAGAAGGAAAAATTTTTGCTTCCCCTCGACTAGAGACAAAACAAACCAAAGCTCTTTGGGGTTTAACGCGGGCACTGATTGCCAATATGATCAAAGGAGTAATTAGTGAATACAAAAAACAACTACAGATCGAAGGGATTGGCTATAAGGCAGTTCTGGAGGGCAATGACTTAGTCTTAAATGTGGGCTACACTCATCCCGTAAAAGTTACTGCCCCAGCCGGGATAAAATTTGTGGTGGAAAAGAACATTATCATTATTTCTGGGACTGATAAGCAGTTGGTTTCAGCGACAGCGGCAAAGATAAAGAAAATAAAACCGCCAGAACCATATAAAGGAAAAGGAATCAGATATGTCGGCGAAATCGTGAAAAAGAAGATTGGTAAAAAAGCAGTGGCCGTGGCAGCTGGGGGAAAGTAAATAACGCTTCAGCGATCCTAACTTCACCAAGTATTTCGCGAAGGTTGATAAAGAATCCACTATGAATAGAAAAAATTTTAAAAAATTGGCAAAAAAGAAGAAAAGACAAAGACGGCATCTCCGTGTTACGGCCAAGATTTTTGGAACAAGCCGTAAACCGCGTTTTTGTGTTTTTCGGTCGGCAAAACATATTTACGGCCAACTGGTTGATGATGAAAAAGGAAAAACAATGATTTCTTTAAGCGATCAAGAGATCCGAAAACCAATCAAGAACGCCAAAACTAAAACAAAAGAAGCCGGAAAAATAGCGGTTGCCTATGAGGTGGGTAAGTCAATTGCCGAGAAAGCGTTGAAGGAAAAGATTGAGAGTGTTATCTTTGATCGAGGTGGTTATAAATATCACGGCAGAGTTAAGGCAGTCGCGGAGGGGGCTCGTGAAGGGGGACTGAAGTTCTAATATTAACCTTAAACTATAGACTCTAGACCTTAAACTATTAAGATAGATGATAGATAATAATATGGCAGAAGAAAAAGACGAAAATAAGTTAAGTCCAGAACCAACCGGAACCAAGGTCGTGTCGGAAGCTGTTTTAGAGGAAGAGGAAGAAAAAAGCTCAAAACCCAGTATAGTAGCCAAGTCAGTTCCTTCACGTCAGGGAATAGCTTTTCGCCCTAAATTCGGAGCGCCTTTCCGGTCAGCGACTTTGGAATCAGGAGAATTTGAATCAAGACTGCTTGACCTAGCTCGAGTTGTCCGGGTTTCTGCTGGCGGTAAGCGTTTGCGTTTTCGCGCCGTCGTTGTCATCGGCAACAAAATGGGGAAGGTTGGCGTTGGTGTCGGCAAAGGATTAGATGTCGCCCAGGCAGTGGAAAAAGCGACGAGAATGGCAAAGAAGAACATCCTTAATATTCCGACTGTCGAAGGGACAATACCATATCCAGTAATGGCAAAGTTTGGCGCCGCCCAAATATTATTAAAACCTCAAAGAAAAGGAAAAGGCTTGGTAGCTGGTGGTACAGTGAGAATTGTTTGTAGTTTAGCGGGGATTAAAGATATTTCTTCAAAAATGTTGGGGAGGACCAGTAATAAACTTAATAACGCCATGGCCACGATTGCGGCCTTAAAAAAACTAAAAATAGAAATACCAGAAAAACATGCAACTGAACCAATTAAAACCGGCACATAAGCCGAAGACGAGAAAACGCGTTGGCCGTGGTGGAGGTCATGGAACATATTCTGGCAAGGGTCAAAAGGGGCAAAAAGCAAGGGCGGGAACAAAATTCCAGCCCGCCATTAGGTATTTAATAAAGAGATACCCCAAACTGAGAGGATACCGATATCAAAAACTGATAGGTAAAACGGTTAAGAAAAGTAAGCCAAAGTCCCTGGAAAAAGATTCAGATAAAAAATCCAAATGACAAAATTCAAATGTCCAATAAAATGTCAAATGTCTAATGACAAATGCCAAATGAATTACAAATGTCTAATACCAAATGACCGCGTTCGTTTTAGTCGTTATTTGACATTTGGTATTTGGAATTTGACATTCTAAAGCTATGTGGTACCAGAAAATCATTCAAATTTTTAAAATAAAGGATTTACGGAATAAAATCCTCTTTGTTTTAGCGGTTTTCGCCGTTTTTCGGATAATGGCCAATATCCCTATGCCCGGCATTGATGCCGTGGAAATGAAAAAGTTCTTTGCCAACTTCCAGCTTTTTGGTTTAATCAGTGTTTTTACCGGCGGTGCGTTGGATAAACTTTCAATTATTATGCTTGGGCTTGGACCATACATTACGGCAACGATTATTCTCCAATTGTTAACGATGATTTTTCCGCAATTGGAACAAATGTACAAAGAGGAAGGCGAAGCCGGACGGGAAAAGTTCAATCAATATGGTCGGCTTTTGGCCGTCCCCCTAGCTTTACTCCAGGGCTATGCCATGCTGTCGCTTTTTCAACGTCAGAAGGTGATTGGCAAACTTAGTCCTTTGTTATTCTTTACCTCAATTATGACCATCACGGCCGGGACAATGCTTTTGATGTGGCTGGGCGAGTTGCTTTCGGAAAAGGGGATTGGCAATGGTGTTTCTCTTCTGATTTTCGCTGGAATTATTGCTGATTTTCCGACCAATATCCGTCAGATAATCGTTAATTGGGATCCTAGCCAGCTCCTCAATTATTTGCTGTTTTTTGCGATGTCTTTAATTGTCATTGCCGGAGTGGTCTTGATTAATGAAGCTCGCCGAAATATTCCGGTTTCCTATGCCAAACGAGTTAGAGGCGGCCGGCTTTACGGCGGGGTCTCTACCTATCTGCCGATGAGCGTTAATCCCGCCGGAGTAATCCCAATAATCTTCGCCTTATCAATTTTGTTATTTCCGGGGATGATTGCCAATTTTCTGGCTGGCAGCGGGGGGCTTATTGGCAATATCAGCCGGACGATTGGCGAACTGTTGAAGAATCAATGGGTTTACGGTATCCTTTATTTCCTCCTGGTTTGCGTGTTTACCTATTTCTATACGGCCGTGACCTTTGATCCAAAAGATATTTCCGAAAACCTTCAAAAAATGGGCGGTTTTATCCCTGGCATCAGGCCAGGCAATTCAACCACGAGTTTCCTAAATTATATTTTAAACAGGATTCTTATTATTGGCGCATTATCCTTGGGGTTGATTGCCGTCATGCCTTCAATTGTCGGTGGCATAACCAAAGTAATGGCGTTTCGTTTCTTGGTGGGCGGCACCTCCCTATTAATTGTGGTGAGCGTAGTTCTCGAGACCGCGAGGGATATCAATGCTCAACTTCAGATGAGAGAATATGAAAATTTTTAGTCTTGAAACTTGAAACTTGAAACTTGAAACTAATACTCATTTAAATGGTCAATAAAACAAAAGAAAAAAAGATTATGGAAAAGAAATCTTTGAATTTTGTTTTGATTGGCAGATCGGGTTGCGGGAAGGGTACTCAGGTAAAACTTTTGATGGAGCATTTTAATAATCTTGTATCTATTTCTACTGGTGATTTATTTCGTGATCTAGCTCGGCGTAAGACCGCAGTTGGAAAGATAATCAAAAAAACAATAACCGAGGGAGGTTTGCCCTACGACGATTTAGCGATTACGCTCTGGATGCACGCGATTGCTTATCGAGTAAAAGAAAATGAGGGTATTATCGCTGATGGCATGCCGAGACGGGTAAACGAAGCAAAGGCCCTCGATCGTTTCTTGGTATTTTTAGGTAGAGAAGATTCTTTTTTTCCAATCCTTCTTGATATTTCTCGCCAAGAGGCTTTTAATCGATTGACCAAAAGGCGGATTTGTCGAAAATGCGGGAATCTTATTCCTTGGATTGGTAAGTTTAAAAAATTAGTAGTTTGTAATAAGTGCGGTGGAGGATTAGTTTACCGGCCGGATGATAGACCGGAGGCAATTAAAAACCGATTAGACTATTACGATAAAAGGGCAAGCAAGGTAGCCGATTATTATAAAAAGAAGAAAAAACTGATAAAGATTAACGGGGAACAGCCAATTGAAAAAGTTTTTGCCGATATCCTGAAGGAAGTTGAAAAAAAGATCTAGACGATAAAATTTTTTAGATAATAAGACGTGAGTGTTTTAATTAAAACACCTCAAGAAATTGAAATCATTGCTGAAGGTGGAAAGAGGCTGGCGGAGATAATGAAAGAGCTTAAAAAAGCGGCGCGGCCGGGGATGACCACTAAAGCATTAGACAGGCTGGCAGAGAACCTGATTTTTAAACTTGGCGGCAAATGTTCTTTTAAAGGATATAAAAATGGTTCGGGTCAGCCATTTCCCGCCTGTCTTTGTTCTTCAATCAATAACGAGATTGTTCACGCCGTACCCTCGGAGAGAATAATCAAAGAAGGAGATCTTTTGTCTCTTGATCTCGGAATTTTTTACCAGGGATTTCATACTGACATGGCAGAAACTTTGGCAATCGGCAGAGCGAGTCCGTTGGCCGAAAAATTAATTATTGTTACCAGAGAAGCCTTACGAAGGGGAATTAAGGTAATAAAACCCGGCCGGCATTTTGGCGATATTGGCTTTACTATTCAGGAATATGTCGAATCGCAAGGATTTAATGTCATTCGTGAGCTTTGTGGTCATGGGATCGGCCGGCAACTCCACGAAGAACCGGAAATATTGAATTACGGAAGAAGAGAAGACGGTCCAGAACTTGTTAAAGGAATGGTTTTTTGCTTAGAGCCGATGTTGACTACTGGCAATTGGCGAATCAAAAAAGCAGAAAACGGATTCGCCTATGAAACAATGGATAATTCCTTATCTTGCCACTTTGAACACACGGTAGCGATCACGGAAAATGGCGTTAGAGTTCTGACCGCATGAATAAAGAATAGAGAATAGAGAATAGAAAAAACATCCCCAAAGGCGCGGTTACTCATAATTCCTGATTCAATATTCTAAATTCAGACTTTTTTGATATAATATAATAGAATATTGCTGATAATATTTTGCCTTTATGATGCTTTCTCTCATTATTCCCGCTTATAACGAAGAAAAGCGATTAGCAAAAACCTTAAAAGAGGTTAATGAATACTTGATGAAACAGGATTATGGTTACGAAATTATTGTGGTTTCCGATGGTTCAAAGGATAAAACCGTTGAGGTGGTCGAAGGCCTATTCTCCGAGATTAAGAACCTTCGTTTGATTGACTATAAACAGAATTACGGAAAAGGCTACGCTGTTCGCCGAGGAATGCTTGAGGCAAAGGGTGATTACCGCATTTTTACCGACGCTGATAATTCAACCTCAATTAGGCACCTGGAAAAACTGCTGCCGGAATTAAAAGCCGGTTTTGCCGTGGTCATCGGCACAAGAGATAAAAGAGACCATAAAGAGGCCAACCAAGCTTTCCCCCAGCCGTTTTATCGAAGGATATTAGGCGACATTTTTAATTATTTAGTTCAGATAGTTCTTGGTTTATGGGGGTTATGGGACACTCAGTGTGGGTTTAAGGGATTTACCAAGGATGCGGCCGAAAAAATCTTTCCGAAATGTCAGATTAATCGCTGGGCATTTGATCCGGAAATTTTAGTGATTGCCAGAAAAATGGGTTATAAAATTCAAATAATCCCGGTTTACTGGATAAACGACCCCGCTAGTAAAGTCAAGTTTAAAGGTATGGTGAAAATGGTAGCCGAGGTGTTGAGAATAAAATGGAATATGATTACGGGTAAATACCAGTAAAATATCAAAAATCAAATATCAAAAATCAAAAATAAATTATGGATAAAACAGCCAAATTTCCTTCAGAATTGCGTTTTGATTTAGTCAGCAAGGATTGGGTGGTGATTGCGACTGGCCGGGCCAGAAGACCGGAAACATTCAGAAGGGAAAAGCGGGTAACCGAAGAAGTTCGCCAACCGTCTTGTCCTTTTTGTAAAATGGAAGAACAGGGAACTCCGGTTCTGGTGTTTGCCGAAGGGAAGAAAATTTTATTATCCAATGGATTGCCCAAGAATTGGACCACCGTCGTTATTCCTAATAAATATCCGGCATTTATTCCCTCTTATGAACTTAATACGAAGATCGAGGGCAATCTTTATCAAACGATGAATGCGGTTGGGTTTCATGAGGTGGTCGTTACCCGTGATCATAAAAAATCTTTGGCACAGCTTAGTCCAGAGAGAATCAAAGAGGTTTTTGATGTTTATCAAGAAAGATACCTGAAGCTGATGAAAGAAAATTTCATTAATTATATTTCGATATTCCATAATCACGGCAAGGAAGCCGGCGCTTCTATGGCTCATCCTCATTCCCAGATTATCACTACTCCTTTAATTGACAGCGATCTGAAGAAATCTCTTTCTAATGCCCAGAAATATTTTAGAACTAATAAAAAATGCATCTATTGTGCCATGGATGATTGGGAAATTGAAAGTAAAAAAAGAGTGATTTTTGAAAATGAAGAATTTATTGCTGTTTGTCCGTTTGCCTCAAAAACCGCATTTGAAGTTATTGTTTCGCCAAAGAAGCATCTTTTCCGTTTTGAGGAGATAACGGAAAAAGAAAAACGGCTATTAGCCGAGGCTTTTGGCATCGCCTTAAAGAAACTTTATTACGCTTTGAACGATCCGGCTTACAATTTTTACCTTCACACCGCTCCCTGTGACGGGAAAAACTATAATTTCTACCATTGGCACTGGACGATTTTGCCCAAAACAGCGACTTGGGCTGGCTTTGAGCTGGGCACGCAAATGGAAATTTCGACGATCGCCCCGGAACAAGCGGCTGAATTTCTCCGGCAAAAATGACAGCTGAACTAAAAACATTTCTCATTGCCATGTCGCCATTAGTCGAGTTAAGGGGCGCCATTCCGATTGCTCTTGGGGCTTACCAGTTGCCAGTTTGGTCGGCGTATCTTTTTGCTGTTCTCGGAAACTTAGTTCCCTTAATTTTGATTATTTTATTACTCGATCCTTTATCTCAGTTCTTATCGCAAAGGTCCCCTTTATTCAACCATATTTTTTCTTGGCTCTACCGTCATACGCGAGTAGCCAATCAGTCAAAAATGGAAAAACTGGGAAAGAATCTGGCAATTATCATTCTGGTGGCGATTCCCATTCCATTTATCGGTGGTTGGACAGGTGCGATGGCGGCTTCGGTTTTCGGAACTCCCTTAAGAAGGGCATTGCCTCTGGTTGTTACCGGCTGTTTAATTGGTGGATTAATCGTTACCTTCTTTAGTCAAGGAATATTATTATTGGTTTAAGGCGAATTATGATGAAATTATTGATTGTGGCTAATTGGAAAATGAATCCGTTAACTCTTAAAGAGGCAGAAGGGATTCTTCTTTCAGTTAAAAAAGAGACAAGGAAAAATAGGGAAGTAGAAGTGGTTATTTGTCCACCGTTTATTTATCTGCCACTTCTACTTAAGAAGTCAGCCCTAGCGGTTGGGGCGCAGGATTGTTTTTGGCTGGAAAGTGGTGCTTATACCGGCGAAATTTCCGCCCTAATGCTGAAAAAGCTGGGATGTCAATATGTAATTATTGGTCATTCGGAACGACGGACTAATTTCGGCGAAACCGATGAGGTTGTTAATAAAAAACTAAAAGCGGCGCTAGCGGCAGAATTAAATCCGATTGTCTGTCTTGGCGGGACCGAAAACGAACGAAAGGAAGAAAGAATTGCGGTGGTGATAAAAAAACAGATTGAGGCCGCTTTCAAAGATATTCCCGTTAATCAACTTTCTTCTTCACGAATAAGTATTGCTTATGAGCCGGTTTGGGCCATCGGCACCAATAATCCTTGCGGTATTGAAGAAAGCCGAGTCGCTAGATTATTGATTGAAAAAACGCTCGAAGAAACATTAGAAACAAAAACCTTTAAGAATTTGCGCCTTCTTTACGGCGGCAGCGTCAACAAAGAAAACGCCAAGGATTACATTGGCAAAGCTGGTTTTGTTGGTCTTCTCGTTGGCGGCGCCTCGCTCAAACCCGAATTTGTTGAGATTATCAGAGACTGTAGTCATTTGTCTTAACTAAACAGCTAAGATGTGGATTTGACAACCATTTTTATCTGTAATAAACTATTGGTGTCATGAAAGAAGAGATCCGCCAGTTAAATATTTCCACTAAAACCGATACTCGGATGCTGACTAGCATTCTTGTTATGCGATTGCCAGAAGGCTAGAATTAAATCTTCAATCGCCAATTAAAAATCTGAAATAATAATTCTAACCTTCTGGCGACAGGAGGTTTTTAAATTTTTTGCTTGAAGATTGGCTATTCCATAATGCTTAATAGCCAATCTTCAGGCAAAAGAGTCTGGAAGGGCCAGACCGCAGCCTGATCTGCCCTTTAAGTCCAAAGGAGAGCGAGAGATGAGCTGGTTTGGCGGTAAGGGGAAGAAAGAGAAGAAAAGGAAGAAAGGAGCGAAGCAGAGTCTGCTGACCCGCCACGGAACCCCGAAGCGGGCCCCGCGGGGTATCGGCCGCTGGTCCGGCCGAAAGCCTCATACCCGACAAATCGGTTTCGATAACTTTGTTTGGGTTCCGGGGTATAAATGGCGTCTTGATCACCAGAGAATTGAAGCCCCAAAGTTACAAGGGCTTGAGGTCGAGGAGGAGTACTACTGATCTGACCATTTGGGCGAAAGAGGTGGAGCTTGTCACTTCAAGCATGACAAGCTCCGCCCCAAAATTTCGGCGGCGTCAAAAAAAGGAATTTGGTTTGAAATACACATTTCAACAGAGTCAAACTCTGTTTTCTTGTTCTTAAATTATTTTTTTTATGATATGATAGTTAAGAATTATATGCTTAATTGCCATTTATGACCGCCAATGAGTTGCGCGAGAAATTTTTACGATTTTTCGCCGATAAAAAACATACGATCGTTCCTTCCAGCTCGTTATTGCCGACTGATCCGTCGGTATTATTTACGACCGCGGGCATGCAGCAGTTTAAACTTTATTACCTTGGCCAAGATTCGCCTTATGGCAAGAATGTTACTTCCTGTCAGAAGTGTTTTCGCACCTCGGATATTGAAGAGGTGGGGGATAACCGTCATCTGACTTTTCTGGAAATGTTGGGGAACTTCAGCTTTGGCGGCTACTTCAAAGAAGAAGCGATAAACTGGGCCTTGGAATTTCTTGTCTCCGCGTGTCAATTGCCGATCGAAAAACTAGCTTTTACTTATTTTGCCGGAGATAATGAAGTTCCGGCCGATATCGAATCAAAAGAAATCTGGCTGAAGCTGGGGATTCCGGAAAAGAGAATTTTTGGCGCCGGTCGTCAGGATAATTTCTGGGGTCCCACCGGCGAAGAAGGACCCTGCGGTCCGACCACAGAGATCTATTATGACCTAAAAGGTGAGCCTTGCGAGAAAGGAAAAGAATGTGGTCCGAGCTGCGGCTGTAATCGTTTTATTGAGCTGTGGAACCTCGTTTTTAATGAGTATTTTCAGGATAAGGAAAAAAAGCTGACTCCCCTAAAACAAAAAGGCGTGGATACGGGCATGGGATTGGAGAGATTAGCCTTTGTCAGCCAAGGCGGAGAAGATATTTTTGATTCTGATTTGTTCCAACCACTGATAGAAATCATTAGAGGTCAGGAAAAAGGGGTGAGCACAGGATCAACAGAACGGTGGGAACGAATTATTGCTGACCACAGTAAGGCGGCCGCCTTTTTGATTAGCGAAGGAATTTTCCCGACGAATGTCGAGCAAGGTTATGTCGTACGTCGAATCTTAAGAAGAACCATCAAATACGGCGCCAATCTGGGGCTGGAAAAAGGATTTTTAATTCCTTTAGTGGAGAAGGTGATTGAGATGTACTGGGAAATCTATTTTAAATCCAGCCTAATGAACAAAGAAGAAATCGTCGAGGTGATTCGCCGAGAAGAAGAAAAATTCAATCGGACACTGAAGGCCGGTCTAAAGAGATTTGAGAAACTGGCCAAAACCGGAATAATCATCGGTACCGATGCTTTTCATCTTTATGATACCTATGGTTTTCCGCTTGAATTGACCCTTGAACTAGCCAAAGAAAGGGACATCACCGTTGAGGTAGAGGGCTTTGAAACTGCTTTTAAAAAACACCAAGAGATTTCTCGCGCCGGTGCCGAAAAGAAATTTGGCGGAGTAGGGAAAGATGCTTCCTATGAAATGGTCAAGCTCCATACCGCTACCCATCTTCTTCATCAGGCTTTAAGAAATGTTCTGGGCGACCACGTTCAGCAAATGGGCTCAGATATTACTCCCCAGCGTTTGCGGTTTGATTTTTCCCATTCAGAGAAGTTGACCGCCCGGCAAATTGCCGCGGTTGAACAAATTGTCAATCAAAAGATTCAGGCAGATTTGCCGGTTAAAAAGGTAGAAATGAAATATTCAGAAGCAATCGAGATTGGGGCGCTCGCCTTTTTTAAAGAGAAATATCCGGCCGTTGTCACTGTCTATTTCATTGGGGATCCGGCCAGAGACTCGGGGCAGGTTTTTTCGAAAGAAGTCTGCGCTGGCCCCCACGTCAATAGAACGGCGGAACTGGGCAGTTTTAAAATCGAGAAAGAAGAATCTTCCGGAGCCGGGACAAGAAGAATCAGGGCCGTTCTCGCTAACGAGTAAACCATAACCTTAAGTTCATTTATTTATCAACTTGTTTTTGTGTTTTAATTCTCTTAAAATGAATCTGAAGGGATGAAAAAATTTCCTTTGTTTTCACCTAAAAAGACAGAATATTTTTTGTCTTTAGACATCGGCCGAGAAACAGTCAAAGCCATTGTTTTTTGTGTCACCAAAGAAAAAGAAAGCAAAAGAATAACTATTTTAGGGAACGCGACTCAATATTTGGATGCTTTAGATAAGGTTTTGACTAGTTTATCTTTTTCAATTGCCAAATCGGTACCGATTTATGGAGCTGATAATGGAAGTCTGCTACAAGAGGCCAGAAAGACCGCCATTTTAAAGACAATCGAAGAAGCGGTCAACAATGCCGAGTCTAATTCTAAAAAAAACAAACTGCCAAATTCTTTAGGAAACAACTTGGCTAAAAGAATCAAAAAAGAAATTCAGTCGGCCATTATCGGTTTGTCCGCTGATATTTTAAAAGGAAAGATCCATTATTGTTGCCTTAGTCGGAATCATCCGAATACCCTTATTAGTGAAGAAGAAGCAGAGGAAATCCGCCTCAACGTTTTAAGAGAGACGAAAGAAAGAGTCTCGCAGCTTCTTTCAAGAGAACTTGGTTTTCCTTTGGCAGAACTCCACTTGGTGAGTTATCGAATTATTGAGATAAAGATTGATGGCTATGAGGTACCGGATCTCTGTGACTACAAAGGAAAAATACTGGAGTTTAAGGCCCTGACTGCTGTTTTAGCCGAGGGTTATTTTGCTGATACCATCAAGATTATCCAGGATTATAAAAAGTTTAGCGGCAATATCAGTAAAAAACCTTCATCTTTTAAAACGATAAAGATTGTTCATCTGGCAGAAAGTTTGTCTGATTACTTAAGAAATAAAAAAGCTAATGGGCTCTTTCTTGATATTGGAGGAAACTGGACGCATATCTTCCTGGTAAATGATGGTAAAATAACATATATTAATGAATTTGAGTTTGGGGGTGCAGTTTTTTCCCAATCAATTTCAGAGCGGTTTGGGCTGGAGATTTCCCAGGCAAGAATTCTTAAAGAGGATTATTCTAAAAAATTGTTGAGCGAAGGTGTCAGAGCAAAACTGCGGGAAATTATTTGGCAAGATGCCGAAGTTTGGTTTAGAAATTTAAAACAAAACCTGAGAGAAATTCCTTGTCCCATTGAAGAGAATAATGAGGAAGACAATGGGCGGCGGAGAACAAGCTGGTTACTGCCAAGAGAAATTTTTCTTTTTGGCGGAGGAAGCGAATTGCCGGAAATGGCGGAGATTCTTGAAGAAGGAGATTGGGAGGGAATGTTAATCTCACCGCCTCAGGTAAAACTTTTTTACCCGGCTGATATTGCTGACCAATTCAAGAAGAATCAAGTAGAGTTTGAAGATCTTACCAAGAATATAAATAGCCCACGAAATACAGATTCTATATCGTTTTGCTATTATGAACAATAAAAGCGGAAAAATATTTGATATTATTCCCCCGAATAATAATGAAATTAATAAAGGAGAGTTAAGCCTTCGGGAGATACCAGAAGAGAAGAGATCAAGGGTTAAATGGCGTTTTTTTCTTTTCTTTGGCTTTTTGATTGTTCTCGGAGTTGCTGGTTATATTTTCTTAGCTCAGGTGGAAATAATAATTTGGCCTAAGACTCAAGCGATAACTGTCGAAGAAAAAGCAGAGTTTGATACAAAGATAACCCTGATTGATTTCTTGGCCGGCCGTCTTCCCACCACGATCCTCGAAGTCAGCCAGGAATTAACTAAGAACTTTCCCGCCACTGGCAGGATCTCAAGAGAAGAGAAAGCTCAAGGGAAAATCAAAGTCTACAACGCTTATTCCGACGTCCCCCAGGTTTTAGTCAATAATACCCGTTTTCTTTCGGCCGAAGGAAAATTATTCTATTCGACGGAAAGGGTGACGATTCCCGGCGGTACCTACGAAAAGGGAAAACTAATCCCGGGATCTTTAGATATTACCGTTGTTGCCGCTGAGGCGGGAGCCGATTATAATATTGGACCTTCGACGTTTTCGATTCCCGGATTTAGTGGCAGTCCGAAATACACCGCTTTTTATGGAAAATCATTTTCGGCGATGACCGGCGGATTTAAAGGGGAAATTCCCAAAGTTACCAGAGAGGATTTGGAGAGAGCGAAGAATGCTCTAATTGCCGAGCTTAGTGAAAAAGAAAACAATGCTTTACAGGAAAGAGCTTCGCGGGAATTGATTCTGGTTGGCGGCGCAGTTAAGCAGGAAGTTAAAGAAGACTTTTGTTCGGTCCAAGAAGGCGCAGAGGTATCATCATTTGATTTCCGGACCCGGATGATTATGAAGGCATTGGTCGTAAAGAAAAGTGATTTAGAAAATTTCGCCAAAGAACTTATCCTTTCCCGGATGCTTAAAGAAAAAGAAGGTAACGAAACCTTTTGGTCAAAAAGAGAAATTCAAGACGAAAGTTTAAAAATCGACCTTAAATTAGAATCAGTCGATCTTGAATCAGGAAAAGCGGTTTTAACATTAGCAATTTCGGGCAATGCTTATTATGGATTCAATGAGTCATCATTAAAACGAGCCGTTAGCGGCCGATCTTTAGAGGAGACAAAAGATTTCTTAGAAAGCCAACCACAGATAGAGAAAGCAGAGGTAAAGGCCTGGCCATTTTGGATAGGCGGAATGCCACAGCAAGAAAACAAGGTTAAAATTGAAATGAGGATAGAATGACAGAATTTCTACTACCTGGTTGACTAATTTTAAAAGATTTGCTAATCTAAAAATTATCTACACCCACTCAATTGATTAAAGAAAGCCAAAAAATCAGAAAATCAGGTATAGTTTTAGAAGCCCTGCCGAGTGTTACTTTTTTGGTAAAACTTGATGACGGCAGCGAGGTATTAGCCCATTTGGCAGGTAAACTTAGGTTTTACCGGATAAAGGTACTTCCGGGCGATAGGGTGACAGTGGAGATGAGTCCTTATGACGAGAAAAAAGGGAGAATCGTCTACCGGGGAAGTTAATCTTCTTTGTCACCAATAGTTGTCCGTTAAGAGCCTCAAATCCTTAGCGGTGGCTTCTGTTGAGTTTGCTATATTTTATGAAAGTGCGATCTTCTGTTAAAAAAATTTGTAAAAAATGCAAAACCATAAGAAGAAAAGGCCGGCTTTTTGTAATTTGTAAGAACCCAAAACATAAACAGAGACAAGGCTAGAAATTAATTTACCAATTTTCAATTTTCAAACTACCAACTACCAACTACCAACTACAAACTACAAACTACTAGCTAACCAAGATGCCAAGAATTGCGGGGGTAAATATTCCCGAAAACAAAAGAATAGAATATGCCTTAGGCTATATTTATGGAGTGGGTTTAGCTTTGAGTAGAAAGATATTAAAGGAGTCAGGCATTGATGCCTCGCGAAAGGCTTCGGAGTTATCTCAGGAAGAAATCAACAAGTTGAAAGATATTATTGAAAAAAAATATAAAATTGAAGGCGAGCTTCGCCGCAGAATAATGATGGATATTAAAAGATTGAAAGATATTGGTTGTTGGCGAGGCTTGCGCCACATCAAAAAATTGCCAGTTAGAGGACAACGGACAAGGACCAATACCCGTACCGTTAGGGGAAATGTTAGAAAGACGGTTGGCTCTGGCAGAAAACCACCAGCAACAGCCACATAAAAAAATCAAGAATCAAATATCAAATATCAAAAATGGGTAAAAAAAGGATTATTACCAAAAGCCAAGAAGAATTGTTAAAAGAAAGAGAAAAAGTGGATCAAGCCTCGCAGAGGGAGATCAGGGTTGAGCCGCGGAAAATCGGCGAGGGGAAAATATACATTTCTTCTTCTTATAACAATACGATTATTACCCTGACGGACTTAGGGGGAAATGTTTTAAGCTGGGTGAGTGCCGGTAGCATCGGCTTTAAGGGATCAAAAAAATCGACGCCGTTCGCCGCCTCAAGGGTAGCCGAGATTTTGTCCGAGACGGCAAAAAAATTGGGAGTTTCAAGGGTAGAAATATTGGTCAAGGGAGTGGGAGGAGGTCGTGAATCTGCCATTAGATCGCTAATTAGTCGGGGTTTAGATGTTGTTTCAATTAAAGACGTTACCCCGATTCCCCATAATGGTTGTCGACCTCCAAAAGCGAGGAGGGTGTAGAGAAATATCAAAAATCAAACATCAAAAATCAAAAATTAAAGTTTAATACCAAATATTTTAAAACGTGAAGGAAGATAAATGTAAAATTTGTCGGCAGTTGGGAGCAAAACTCTTTCTCAAAGGGGAGCGGTGTTTTTCCCAAAAATGTGCGATGGTCAAAAGAGCCTATGCACCGGGACCAAAGAAAAAAAGACGGTCAAAAGGTCTTTCGGAATATGGCAAAGAGCAGAAAGAAAAGCAAAAATTAAAGAGATGGTATAATCTGGATGAACGGCAGTTCAGTCGATATGTCAAAGAAGTTCTAAAGGGGCACAAAAAAACAGAGGATGCGGAAACGGCATTAATCAAAATACTGGAAAGCCGTTTAGACAATGTTGTCTTTCGCTTAGGATTTGCTTCTTCTCGGCCGCAAGCAAGACAAATGGTGTCGCACGGTCATTTTTTGGTGAACGAGCGGCGAACTAATATCCCCGGATATTTTCTCAAAAAGGATGATAAAGTTCGAGTTTTGCCTTCATCTCTTAAAAAGGCCGTTTTTTCCAATTTAGCCACCGATTTAAAAAAGAGACAGCCGCCTTCCTGGCTTTCAATAGATATTAATCAACTAGAGGCGAAAGTAGTTGCTTCCCCATCTTTAGAAGAAGCCGCGCCGCCGGTAGATATTTCCTTAGTTTTTGGATTCTATTCAAAATAATATAAATCATGGAATTTGGAATAATACTTGATCAATAAAATGTTTCAAGTTTTATGTTTCAAGTTTCATGAAAACGTATGATATCTTTGCCTGTCCAGCCAAAAATTATTGAGAAAAGTGAGAACCGGGCAATTTTTCAAATCGAGGGACTTTGGCCCGGTTATGGAGTAACCATCGGCAATTCTTTGAGAAGGGTGCTCCTTTCGTCTCTAGAAGGAGCGGCGGTTACCCAAATTAAAATTGCTGGAGTTCAGCATGAGTTTTCGACCATTCCGGGAGTTTTAGAAGACGTGATTATGATTATGCTGAATCTTAAGCAGTTGCGTTTTCGTCTTTTCGGCGAAGGACCGCAACGCGCCCATTTATCAGTGAAAGGCGAAAAGGAGGTGAAAGCCTCAAGTTTTGAATTACCGTCGCAACTCGAAATCGTCAATAAATCAGCCCACATTGCCACTTTAACCGACAAAAATGCCAAATTAGAAATAGAGATTCAGGTTGAAAAAGGATTTGGCTATTCACCACGGGAGGCCAGAAAAATAGAAAAATTGGAAATCGGAGAGATTCCCGTAGATGCTTTTTTTACTCCCATAACAAAAGTGAGTTTTCAAATGGAGAATATGCGCGTGGGTGAGAGAACCGATTTTGATAGATTAAACTTGGAAATTGAAACCGATGGGACAATCACTCCCGAGGAGGCATTTCGTCAGGCGGCGGAAACTTTGTTGAATCATTTCGCTTTCTTTAAAGAAAGTTTTAAAGAGAGTGCGCCGCCAAAGAAAGATGAGGAGAAAGTAGAGGAGAAAGAAAAAAAAGAAGAGACGGTGAAAACTAAAGTAGAGGATTTATCACTTTCTTCCCGAACAATTAATGTTTTGCTGAAAAATAATATTAAAACAGCCGAGGGTCTAGCCAGAAAAAGCGAAGCCAGCCTCGTGGAGCTTGAGGGGATGGGTGAAAAAGGGGTTAAAGAAATAAAGAAAGCTTTAAAAAAAGTGGACCTGGAACTTAAAGAAGAGAAGAAACCATGAAGAAACGCAGAATTGGTAGAAAATTCTCCCTGAAAGCAGATCAGAGAAAAGCATTGCTAAAATCATTAGCTAGCAATCTTATTTTGAAAGAAAAAATTGAAACCACGGAGGCGAAGGCGAAAGAGCTTTCCCGATTTATCGAAAAGCTGATTGCCCAAGCAGTGCACCTTCAAGAAGAAGGAGTTATCCTGAAAGAGGAAGGACTAACTAAACGGAGACTTTTATCAAAAATTTTTCCCCCAAAAGTAAACAAAAAGTTAGCGTCAGAAATTGCTGTCCGATATAAAGAACGAAAAGGGGGATTTACCCGAATTATTAAATTAGGTGTTCGAAAGAGTGATGGGGCGAGGATGGCCATCATCGAATTAATAAAATAGTTTTGAGTAAAATGACATTAGAAACCAAGACAATTGACGCTACCGGTAAGACACTCGGGCGATTAGCCACCGAAGTCGCCACTCTTTTAATCGGAAAAAACAAACCAGACTTCGTTCCCTATAAAGAAATGGGGGAGAGAGTTATTATTAGAAATGTTGATAAACTGAAATTCAGCGGTCGAAAATTTGAGCAAAAAAAGTATTATCATCACACCGGCTACCTGGGACACTTGAAAGAAAAACCACTAAAGGTTTTGTTTAGAGAAGACCCGGCTGAGGTTTTGAGAAAAGCCGTCTTAGGGATGCTACCGAAAAATAAACTACGAGAGAGAATGATAAAACGACTGATATTTGAATAAGTAGTAATTTTGAATGAAATTATGCCTAAAGAGGAAAAAAAATTAAAGCAAAAAAAGCTGGTTACTAAACAGAGTGGTAAGACACCGAGAAAAAAGACAGTCAGAAAAGTAGCGGCAAAAACAGAGAGGAAAGAAGAAACGCTTAAGGTGGCCGCGGAATCTGTTTTGAAAAAAACAGGAGAGAGTACTGAAGGAAAAGCAATGGTGACCGTACCGAAATATTTTGAAGCGGTTGGTCGAAGAAAGACTTCAATTGCTAGGGCGCGTCTTTTTACTCGGGGAGAAAAGGGATTCTTTGTCAATGGTAAGTCTCTCGAGGTTTATTTCCCGACGGCCGAACTTTGTCAGATCGCGGACGCCGCCCTTAACCGGATGCATTGCGAAGATAAATTCCGGGTTGAGCTGCGAGTAAAAGGAGGGGGAATTCATAGCCAAGCAGAGGCCGTCCGTCACGCCATCAGCCGTGGCCTGGTGCTTTTTAATCCAGATTTTCGTAAGAGATTAAAACGAGCTGGTTTTTTGACCCGCGACAGCCGGATGAGAGAGCGCAAAAAATTTGGTTTGAAACGGGCCCGCCGGGCTCCACAGTGGCAAAAACGTTAGTCCGCTCGGGAAGATGATTTTCGGTACACGCTCTGCTCCCCAGCGAGGAGCAAGCTCATTTCCTCGGCAAATTTTCGTCCCACACATAACCTCTACAAGAAATACGTCTGAACCCCGAACCTAGCTGTTCCGTAAATATCACAAAGGTTATGTGCGGGGCGAAACCATGCAATTTGCCTGCGGATGGTCCCGAAAATCACTTCCCTCGCTTGGAAAAGCCAGAAGCTGTCTGAAAACTGGTTACCTCGTTGAAGATTAGGAAGATAAACAACGGTCAGTCACTGACGGTTGTTTTGTTTTATTGGAGGGCTTCTGAAGAATAGAATTTTTCTGTTTGCAGAAGAAAGATTTTTTTCTCGTTTTGATTCCAGAACCATTGGGGATCTTCCAGCTTTAGAGGATAGTCATTGTCAATAAAGGCAAGGTCAATTATATTTAGATGGTCGCGTTCGTCGATTTCACTGATCTTTATTTTGCTATTCGAAGAAAAAATCAAATAACCGGAGCCCAGCCAAAATAAATTTTTTATTGGTTCTGAAAAACGGGTCAAAAAAGTCATTTCGCCGGCTTTTTTCTCTGGTTGATCAGTTTTTTCTTCAAGAAAAAGAACCCAGATTTCCGAAGTCGAATAGAGAACCGCTTTTTTGAAATCAGGGGATAACTTTATTCCTACGAGATCGTCAAAGAATTTTTCAAATTGTTTACTTTCTGGATTAAAAATATATAATCTTTTCCCTTCTTGAATAAACAGGTAATTGGGCAATATGTGAAGCTGGTAGATTAACTCAGGCTTTAAGGGAAAAGGAATCTGATTTACTTTTTCGGCGATGTTAAATGAAGGGTTAGTCATAAAAACGAATCCTGATTCATCAAGATAATAGATGGATTTATTGAAAACCTGATAATCAACAATATTGTTCACCAAGGGAGTGGAAATATCTTTTTTTAGCAAGTCCATTTCAAAGAGGGTTTTATTGATGGAAAAGAAAACTTCCCGGGAATTTTCCGGATTGAAAGAGACATTGACGGCATTAGCCGGAAAAACATTAGCCAGTAAATCTTGAATGTCGATAATTGAGGTTTGGTTCTTACCAGTATTATTAAAGAAAATAGCCGAATCCAATCCGATTAATGAGTATCTCAGGATTTTTTCCTGCTCAACAATGAGGAGAATATTCCTGGAGTCCAGGGAAAATATTAGACGATAAGAAATAGGTTGCTTAGCCGTCTCAAAAGGAGTTGGAGTTCCAGAGGTTTGCTTACTAAAATCATCAGATTTTATGAGAATTGCTTTTGCTTTTATTCTGGCATTATAAAGTTCAAGGGTCCAATCAGTTTTATCTGCTTCGTTAGAAGTCAATGATTTATCTACGGGATTTGTTTTTTCAAAGACGATATTTTTCTCGTCGGGTGAAATATAGAAATGCTTGATCCCATCATCAATCGTCGAAAGTTCAATTCTGTCAGGGAACAGCACCACATTTTTTGCCTCGGTTACCTGTTGTTTTTTTATTTTTAAGGTTTTTTCCCAAACGAAATATCCTTCTTTTATTATTTGAACCCGGTAGTCTTTTGGTAAAAGATTCTCGATAAAAGCAGAACCAAAAATAAAATCTGTTTTCTTTTTTAGTTGACCATCAAGATAAATCTTGGCGTTTCTGGGGATAACACTGAAATAAAAAGCGCCTGTTTGGGTAATTTTTCTTTCTCCGAAATCAAAGCGATAGCCTTGATAATAAAATACGACTAGCGGCGCACTCAAAAGAAACAACAGAATACAGACAATAAACAGAATAGTTCTTTTTCCTCTCGACATAAGTTTTTTGTTTTCAGCTATATTATTAGATATTAAGTCAAGAGGAGGTTTTGAGCAACATTTAATCAACCTTGATAATTTTTGTTTTTTAAATTAAGATAGAGAAGTAATATGGCCGAAAAGTTTATCATCAAAGGAGGAAAACCACTAAAAGGAGTTATCGAAGTCAAAGGCTGCAAAAATGCGGCGACCCCCATTCTGGCGGCGACTTTATTGACAACTGACCCCTGTATTATTGATAACCTGCCGCTCATTGAAGATGTTTTTAGAATGATCGAGTTAATCAGAAGTTTGGGCGCTACCATCGATTGGCTAGGAAAAAGAAAGATCAGGATTGAGGCGAAAAATATCAATCCGGAAAAATTGGACCAGAACTTAGTCAACAAGATGCGTTCTTCGGTTTTGCTTGTTGGTCCGCTTTTGGCTCGCTGTGGTTTTGTTAAGATTAGCCAGCCCGGCGGTTGTTTTATCGGCGCTCGGCCGATTGACACCCATCTGTTAGCCCTAGAAAAAATGGGAGTCGAGACAAAAATTAAGAAGATGAAAAACTGCGGAACAAAAGGCAGAAGAATTATTTGCTCCGAAACAAACTTTTATCTTTTGAAAACGAAAAACAGACTTCAGGGAAAAGAAATTATTTTAGGAGAGTTTTCCGTGACGGCGACCGAAAATATTCTGCTTGCCGCAGCTCTCGCCAAAGGGAAGACGGTTATTAAGATCGCCGCAGCTGAGCCCCATGTTGAGGATTTAGCTCGTTTTCTCAAAAAGATGGGGGCGTCGATCAAAGGCGAAGGGACCCACACCATTGAAGTTAGCGGCAAAAACAGATTAAAGGGAGCGCGTCACGCGGTAATCTACGATCCGGTTGAAGCGGGAACCTTAATTTTATTGGCCGCCGCAACTAAAGGAAAGATTTTAGTCAAGCATGTTCCCGTTAGTTATCTCGACCTGTTTTTTGAAAAAGTGGCTGAGGCGGGCGTAAATTTCAAAATTATTAGCAAGAGTTCCGTTAGGGTTGAACCGGCAAGAAAGTTGAAATTAGGCCGAGTCCAGGCGCTTCCTTATCCTGGTATCCCGACTGACCTTCAATCTGCTTTTGGCGTCTTGGCAACACAAGCCGAAGGCTCGACCTTAATTCATGATCCGCTTTTTGAGGGCCGATTAAAATATCTCGAGGAGTTAAATAAAATGGGAGCCGAAATTATTGTCTGCGATCCCCATCGGGCAATCATTAATGGTCCCACCCAGCTTTACGGTACGGATGTTGGGCCATTTGACTTACGGGGTGGAGCGGCCTTGGTTATTGCCGGCTTAACGGCCAAGGGAACCACAATTATTAATGATATTTCGCCAATCGACCGTGGTTACGAAAGATTAGAAGAACGCCTGCAGAAATTGGGCGCCGACATTAAAAGAATAAAGTAGCCGACACGGATTGATACGGAGGCAACTGATTAATACTGATTCGCTATCCGCATAAATCCGTTAAATCAGTATTAATCCGTGTTATAAAGTGTTTACCACTAAAATAGGCATCGATCTTGGTACCTGTAATTCGCTTGTTTTTATCCCCAAAAAGGGGGTCGTGTTGAATGAGCCTTCAGTAGTGGCGGTTTCGCTTTCGGAAAATAAAATTTTGGCCGTGGGCGCCGAGGCAAAAGAAATGACTGGCCGGACGCCGGATACCATTCGCGTTTACCGACCCTTAAAGGAAGGCGTGATTGCCGAATACCAAATTACCAAGGCAATGCTGAGATATTTTATTGAGAAAGTTTCCGGTCCCTTTCATTTCATCAAACCCGAGTTGATGGTTGGTGTGCCGGCAGGCATTACCTCGACTGAGAGAAGGGCCGTCATCGAAGCTGGTCTCGCTGCCGGAGCCAAGGCGGTTTATGTAGCAAAAGAACCGATATTGGCTGCCATTGGCGCCGGAATTCCCATTAATTCCTGTTCAGGGCATATGATTGTGGATGTGGGCGGCGGAACATCAGAAGTGGCCGTGATTTCTTTGGGTGGTATCGTTACCTCCAGTTCGGTGAGAAGCGCCGGGGATAAAATGGATGAGGCGATTGCCGATTATATTAAACGAAAGTACAATTTGTCAATTGGGACACAAACAGCCGAAGAAATGAAAATAAAAATCGGCACCGCCTTGCCCGAAGAAAAGGAAAACATTATGGAGATTACCGGAAGAGATTTGATTTTAGGCTTGCCGCGGACAATCAAAATTTCTTCTAATGAGATTTGCGAGGCAATTTCTGATGTTCTTTCGGAGATTGTTCAAGTCGTGAAGCAGGTTCTAAGAGTGACGCCGGCCGAACTCTCCGCCGATATTATGGATAAAGGAATGATCTTGAGCGGTGGTGGTGCCTTACTGAGAAATATTGATGGGTTGATATCGCAGGCGACGGGCGTGCCTTGTTTTCTGGCCGATGAACCGCTTTTGTGCGTGGCCAAAGGCACCGGTGTCATCTTGGAAAATCTTGATACGTACAAGAAAAGTCTGATGTCGAAAAAATGACAAATGTCCTGTGTACGAATAGTGGGCAAATCCAAATGCCAAATAAAAAAAGGAATCATTTAGCCATTTGTTATTTGGAATTTAATATTTCATTTGGCATTAGACATTAGGATTTTATAATTTAGAGTTTATGGTACTTATTGGTCATCAAAAACAATGGGAGTTTTTGACAAAATCGCTGGAGGCGGGGAAGATTAGTCATGCGTATTTATTTGAAGGTCAAGATAAATTAGGCAAGAGAACCTTGGCGGTTGAGTTCGCCAAAAGAATTCTAAAAGAAGATATTACGAGGCGGCAGCATCCCGATTATGTTTTTATCGAGCCCGAGAAAAAAGAGATTAAGATTAATCAGATCCGGGATTTTATCTGGAGACTATCACTGAAATCATCTTCCGGTTTGCCCAAAATTGGCATTATTGACCAAGCACACTGTCTGAACAGCGAGGCGCAAAACTGCTTTTTGAAAACCCTCGAAGAACCGCCGGGAGATGCCATCATCATTTTAATCACCGCTTATCCGCAGATGCTTGTACCGACCATTCTTTCGCGTTGCGAGGTAATCAAGTTTTATCCACTCGGCCAGAAAGAAATAGAGCAATGTCTCAAGGAACAAAATATAGCTAAAAAAGCGATTGAGGAGATAGGTAGAATTTCCATGGGAAAACCAGGCGTGGCAATTGACCTTACTTCTTTTCCTCCAAAATTAGAAAAGCGGAGAAAAATTATCACCGATCTGATAAAAATTCTAAACGCTTCCATTTCCAGTCGTTTCCAGTATGCTAAAAGTATCTCCGAAGATATCGAGGGGATAGAAGAGATTCTGGACAGCTGGCTGTGGTATTTTCACCAGGCGTTTCTTTTTAGAATTACCCAGGGACAGAGATTAGAAAAAACCAACTCGGTAAAAAAATCTATTAGTAAGTTAAGCCGGGTTCTTAAATTGATCGAGGAAACGAGGTTTTTAATCTTCAGAACCAATGTTAACTCAAGACTGGCCTTAGAGACATTAATTATGGAATTTTAAAAAAGATGTATCAATAATTACTATGATCTAATGATACTCGCCTTCAGCAGGTTTAAAGCGGGCCTGTTGAACAACCTGTGGTGAGGACATTCGGCTGAGCTCAGTCGAAGCCCCTATCGAACCATATGTACAAAGAAATTATCAATAAAGCTAAGCCGGAACTAGATAAAGTACTTCTCTTTTTGAGAGGTGAGCTTGATAAAATCCGTACTTCCCGGCCTTCGGTTTCTTTAGCCGAAGAGCTGACCATCGATTACTATGGCGTTAAAACGCCATTAAGGCAAGTGGCAGCCATTTCTATTTCGGGACCAAGAACAATTACGATCCAGCCGTGGGATCGGTCTGTCCTTCTGAATATCGAAAAAGCAATTTTAGGTTCAGGTATGGGAATAAATCCGGCTGTTGAAAAAGACCTTATTCGGATTACCTTCCCGCCGTTAAGCGAGGAATACCGGAAAGAGTTAATGAAGATGTTAAACACCAAAATGGAGGAGGCGCGCCTAACTTTACGGCGCTGGCGTGAAGAAGCTTGGCGTAAAATTCAGGAAGGATTTAGGCAGGGAACGATTCGGGAAGATGATAAGTTTAAAGCGAAAGACGAATTGCAGAAAATAATTGACGAATATAACCAGAAAATTGAAGAAATGGGTACCAGAAAAAAACAGGAAATCGAGGAATAATAAAAAATTATTAAATATCAATTAACTTAATGATTTTTATTTCTTTTTTAATGGTTTTTACCGTCCTGGTGGCGTTGATGGTCGTTCACGAGTTCGGCCATTTTGTTTTAGCCAAAAAATTCGGCGTCAAGGTGGAAGAGTTTGGCATTGGTTATCCGCCGAGGCTTTGGGCGAAGAAAATCAGTGAGACGGTTTATTCCTTGAATCTTATTCCTTTTGGCGCTTTTGTCCGTTTGCCTGATGAGGATACCGTTGAAGTCGGGCAAAAATATGCCAATCAGCCGATCTGGAAAAAGATGCTTATTGCCTTAGGTGGCGTCTTTTCTTTTTGGATTATTGCCGCTTTGCTCTTAGGTATGGTATTTATGAACGGTACGCAGCTTTCCATCGCTGATAGCGAAAGCGGTAATCTTCAAAATGTAGAAGTAATAATTACGAGAGTTTTTCTCGACTCGCCGGCAGCCGCCGCTGGATTAAAAGCGGGCGATGTGATTGTTAAAATGGAAATTGCCGATAAGCAGCAAGAAATTAGCCAGGTAAAAGAAGTCCAGGATTTTGTCGCTGGCCATGCCGGAGAAAAAATCGCCATGACGATCAAACGCGGAAATAGTAGCTTTCGTACTGATGTTGTCCTTCGACAATCACCGCCAACTGGCGAGGGTCTTTTGGGTATCGGCTTAGATCGGACGGCATTTAAACGATTTCCTTGGCCGACTGCCTTATGGCAGGGGATTTATACGACTGGTGTTTATACGCGGGCGATCTTGGCTGGCTATAGCCAAGCCTTAGCCAATATTTTTTCAGGAAAGCCTTCCGGAATTGAGTTGACAGGGATTGTTGGTATTGGTCATATGGGAATTGAAGCGTTGCAGTTGGGACTAGTTAATTTTATTCTTTTTGTTGCCTTGATTTCCATCTATATGGCCATCTTTAATGCCTTGCCTATTCCCGTTGTCGATGGCGGAAAAGTTTTGTTCCTCATCATTGAAGCCGTACGCCGCCGGCCGCTCAAGCCGGAATTAGAGCAGAAAATTGATACGGTGGCATTTGCGATTCTCATTGGCCTGATGGTTTTGGTGACCATTAAAGATGTTATCAATTTATTTTAAATAATTATCCGCGTAAATCGGCGTGGGTGACCTCGTCAGGAAAAGGAATTTAAATAACCACTGCGGTCACCCCGCGAGCCGAGGGCGAGCGGATCAGCATTAATCCGCACAATAGCCTGGTTAATAAAATAAAAGTATTAGTTTTTTATGAGACAGTCACAACTATTTTACAAAACACTGAAGGATGTACCGAAGGACGAAGTCAGCATCAATGCCCAGCTATTGATTCGCGCCGGCTTTATTGCCAAGGTGGGGGCTGGTATTTATAATTTTTTGCCTTTGGGATTTCGGGTGCTTAAAAAGATTGAAGCGATTATTAGAAGAGAAATGGAAGCAATCGGCGGTCAGGAAATTCTTATGCCCAGCCTGCACCCAAAAGAATTTTGGGAAAAAACCGGCCGCTGGGAGACCTATGAAGATTTATATAAGCTTAAGGATAACAAAAAAGATTTTGCCCTCGGTCCAACCCACGAAGAGATTGTTGTACCATTGGCAAAAAACTTAATCCAAAGTTATCAGGACTTGCCCCTCTATCTTTTTCAGATTCAAACAAAGTTTCGTAATGAAAAGAGAGTAAAGTCAGGTCTCTTGCGGGTAAAAGAATTTGCGATGAAAGATTTATACTCTTTTCACAGCGATGAGAAAGATCTTGATGGTTATTACGAGAAAGTAAAAGCCGCTTACTTCCGGATTTTTAAACAAGCAGGGTTGGCTAAAGAAACCTTTTTGACCTATGCTTCCGGTGGAACATTTTCCAAGTACTCTCACGAGTTTCAAGTTTTAACTCCGGCTGGTGAGGATATTATTTATATCTGCGACAACTGCCAACAGGCAATCAATCGAGAGATAAAAGGCGAGACAGCGAAATGCCCGAATTGCGGAAAACAAAGTTTTAAAGAAGAAAAGGCGGTGGAGGTCGGCAACATTTTTAAATTAAAAACAAAGTACTCTGAACCT
>CAYRJV010000002.1:0-3692 GCA_964424745.1 uncultured Candidatus Saccharibacteria bacterium
ATACAGTATTTGGGGTTTTAAAATTTCTCATAATTTCCCAAAAAATTTTATAAAATACGATTTTTTTAAGATTTTAGTTTTCCACACTTGACAAACTGTTTTGAAATGAAAAAATAAAGTAATAATTACGATCACAAATAGTTGTCGGCTATTTGCGAGGAAAATCTAAAAAAGAAAAACTTGAAATGGCAAAAAAAAGAAAGAAGAAGAGGTAAATTGTCCTCTTGACCCCCCCGCACATAACCTTTGCGACAAAAATAGAAATAATAAAAAGCGATAGGTCTAGCGTAATTCTTTGTAGAGGTTATGTGCGGGGGGGTTTTGTTTTGCCGTTCATAAATTATTTACAGCATTTCTTTTTTGCGATAAGCTAAAACGATATGTCAATTCTAGGCAAAATTTTTGGCGACGCCAATACCCAATATCTGAAAGGCTTGATGCCGGTCGTAGAAAAGATAAATCATTTTGAAAAAGAATTTGTTAGTTTCTCTGACGAGCAGTTAAAAGGAAAAACAACGGAATTAAAAGAACGGTTGATTAAGGGAACGAGTTTGGACGAAATACTTCCTGAAGCTTTTGCTTTGGTCAGAGAAGCAGCCAAGAGGACTCTTGGCCAAAGGCATTTTGATGTCCAGCTGATTGGCGGGATTGTTTTGCATGAAGGAAAGATTGCCGAAATGAAAACTGGTGAGGGGAAAACCCTCGCCGCCACATTGCCTTTATATCTTAACGCCCTAGAGGGTCAGGGATGCCATCTGGTAACCGTTAACGAATATCTGGCTAAGAGAGATACCGTGTGGATGGGACAGATTTATCATGCTTTGGGACTAACGGTTGGATGCCTAACCCATGAATCATCATATATTTATGACCCAACCATTAAAGATGAAAATCCCAAATTACAAATTCCAAATTCCAGACAAATCCAAAATTCCAATACCCAAACTATAAACGGCGAACGAGACAAAGAACGGGATGCGATTGGTGGATTTAAAGTTATTGAAAGTTATTTAAGACCCTGTAATAAAAAAGAAGCCTATCAGGCAGATATTACTTACGGTACCAACAGCGAATTCGGATTTGATTATCTCCGGGATAATATGGTTTATGATATAACCGATCAGGTCCAGCGCGGTTTCCATTACGCGATTATTGACGAGGTGGACTCCATCTTAATTGATGAGGCACGGACGCCACTGATTATTTCCTCTCCGGACGTGGAGTCTTCAAAGTGGTACCAAGAATTCTCCAGAATTATCCCGCAGCTAAAAAAAGATATTGACTACAATATTGATGAGAAAATGCGTGCCGCGACATTAACCGAGGAAGGCATTAGTAAAATCGAAAAAATAATGAGGCTGGACAATATCTATGAAGAGAAGGGAATGAAATATCTTCATTACTTGGAGCAGGCACTGCGTGCCGAAACTCTTTTCAAGAAAGATAAAGATTATGTAGTTAAAGATGGAGAGGTGATCATTGTTGATGAATTTACTGGCCGGCTTTTGCCCGGTCGGCGTTATTCCGGCGGATTGCATCAGGCAATTGAAGCCAAAGAAAAAGTAATGGTCCAGCCAGAGTCATTGACCCTCGCCTCGGTTAGCTTCCAGAACTATTTTCGGATGTACCAAAAATTGGCGGGCATGACCGGCACGGCCGCCACTTCAGCTGAAGAGTTTGATAAAGTTTATAAACTGGAGGTAATCACCATTCCGACCAATAAGCCGATGATTAGAAAAGATCTGTCGGATAGGGTTTACAAGACCGAGATGGGGAAATTTAAGGCAGTGGTAAAGGAAATTAAAGAAAAATATGAGAAGGGCCAACCAGTTTTAGTCGGAACCACCTCAATTGAAAAAAATGAGATTTTAGGAAAAATGCTGGATATCGAAGGCATACCTCACCAGATTCTCAATGCCAAACATCATGAAAAAGAGGGAGAAATCATTGCCCAAGCCGGCAGATTAAAGACCGTGACGGTAGCTACCAATATGGCTGGCCGCGGGGTGGATATCGTTTTGGGGGGTAACCCCCAAAACGACCCTGAGCAGAGTCGAAGGGTTAAGGAACTTGGCGGTTTGCACGTCATTGGTACCGAACGTCATGAGGCGCGCCGGATTGACAACCAATTGCGCGGTCGTTCCGGCCGGCAGGGTGATCCCGGTTCCAGCCAATTTTTTGTCTCCATGGAAGACGAGGTGATGCGAATTTTTGGCGGCGACCGAATGAAGGCAATTATGAAAGCCTTAAAAATCCCTGAAGACGAACCAATCGAGACAAGGCTTATTTCCGGTGCCATTGAAGACGCTCAAGCCAAAATCGAGGGATTTAATTTTGACGCCCGCAAACACTTATTGGAATACGACGATGTGATGAACAAGCATCGCGAAGTTTTTTATAAAAAACGTGAAGAAATCTTGACCGCCGCTACGATCAAAGACCCTAATGATCCAAATGGGCTAAGATCAAAGATAATCCAGATGATCGAAAAAAGCGGTCTTTCCGTGGCGGAATACGAAAAAAAGGAGAAGGAAGTGGGATCGGAGAATCTGCGCCAGGTAGAAAGAGCTATCTGCCTAAGGGTTTTTGATTTTTTCTGGATAGAACATTTGGAAAATATGGAGTATTTGGTGGACTCGGTGAAGCTACGCGCCTATGGCCAAAAGGACCCTTTGGTGGAATATAAAAGCGAGGGTCACCGCATGTTTCAAAAGTTATTGACGGCGGTGGATAATACCATTGTTGAGACACTGATGAAAATCAGACTGCAGTCAGCCGGTGGAGGACAAACAACTCAATTGCGTCCGGTAATGTCATCAAAAAACAAGGTAGGCAGAAATGATCCTTGCCCATGCGGAGCGAGACATCCAGATGGACGTCCAATTAAATATAAACATTGTCATGGTAAGTAAGCGTGAGTTTAGAAAATACTAAAGCGAAGTCCCGCCGTAGTCCTGAGCTTGTTGAAGGACGAAGGCGGACGGTTCGGGTAAGAAATATAAAAAGTGCCATGGAAAATAAACATATGAAAATAATATTGGGATCAAGATCAAAAGGAAGAAGGAGGGTGCTGGAGGAAATGGGTCTTGAATTTGAGGTGATGACCAGCAATATCAACGAAAAAGCAATTAGATTTAATGATCCGCGAGAATTAGTTTTGGCATTAGCCAAAGCCAAAGCCGAAGCCTTGAAACCGCAAATTTCCGAGCCGGCAATTCTGATTACTTCCGATCAGGTGGTGGTGTGGCAGGGAAAAATCAGGGAAAAGCCAGAAAATGAGAAAGAAGTCAAAGAATTTTTGGAAGGCTATAATGCTTATCCAGCGGAAACAGTAACCTCGGTGGTGGTTACCAACTTAAAAACAGGTAAGCAGGCAGCCGAAGTTGATATTGCCAAAGTATACTTTAATCCTTTTTCCGAAGAAGAAATTAAAGATATTATTGCTGACGGCCAGACTTTCCATTTAGCCGGCGGATTTACCGTTGATGGCGAGAAATGGGTAAGTCATATCAAAAAAATAGAAGGAACAAGAGAGAGTGTGCTGGGATTACCCAAGGATTTGACTAGTCGGCTAATTAAAGAAGTCTCCGAATGGTAGTCTTGTTTAATCTGGCAGATTAAACAGTAATTTGTTTAAATAATAATAAGATGGAAGAAGTTGAGGTAAAGTTTTTGGCGATCGAGCCAAAAGA
>CAYRJV010000002.1:3792-23541 GCA_964424745.1 uncultured Candidatus Saccharibacteria bacterium
AAAATCGAATTTGATATTGATTTTTTAGCCGGGCTTAGAACCATATTTGGAGATTGAAGCGCCGAGCTGGAAACAGATAGACAAAGTGATTACCTTACTTGGTTTAAATCCGGCTCATAAAAAGATTTTTTCCACCAAACAGATATACAAACTCAGAGGAATTGAAGAATTAGATTATCAGCGGATTACCTTTGACGGTTTTGTGAGAAAGAAAAAATCTGATACCGGCGAGACCAAACCAGACTAAAACCTCATTTGCCAAAAAGGCAAATCGGTGGTAAAATTAATGGCACGAAGATGAGCAAAAGAAAAACAATTCTAATTGTCTTTTTTATTTTTCTCTTAGCCTTTTTTGCCGGAAATTTTATTTACCCTCGCTATTTCAATTACGGGATTGATTTTTTGAATTCAAAAATAAAAGAGATTTCGCGGGAAAAAATAAAGGTTTCTTTGCCGCATTTAATGGAAATTCCCTTTCGCTTAGGTTCGGATCTGGGGGAAAGCTCCTTTCTTTTCTATGACATTGATTTGACCGGTGTTGAGGAGAAAGATTATCCGGCAATAAGGCAAAGTTTACGAGAAAAAGTCGGACGAAGGATTAACAGCTGGCAATTGATTGGTTTAGGGGGAGAGGAAATCACCCTCAGGATGCAGGAAACTGGTGGAAATTACCGCTTAATTATCGAATTGCCGGGGATAAAAGATCCCAGCCGGGCAATTCAGTTGATTGGCGAAGCACCACTTTTGGAATTTAAAGAACAAAGGCCGGAAGAAGAGACAACGCAGATTCTCGAGAAGAGAAAGGAGCTTGAGGGGAAGAGCTTTGAAGAAATTCAAAAAGTCGAAAACTGGCAGTTGGCGCTTGAAGACCCTTATTTTATACCGACACCACTAAACGGAAAGTATCTTGAAAAAGCTGAAGTGAATCTTCTCGGGGCGACGCCAAATCCCATAATTTCGCTTCAATTTAACGGTGAGGGAGCCAAGCTTTTTGAAGAGTTAACCAGTAAAAATATCGGCAAGCGCCTCGCCATTTATGTTGACCAGACTATTATTTCGGCACCGCTCGTTCAGGAGAAAATTTCTGGAGGAAAGGCACAAATAAGCGGTGATTTTACCGCTGCTTCGGCCAGAGAATTAGTCGCCAATCTTAACAAGGGAACGTTGCCCGTGCCAATCACTTTAGTTTCTCAAAAGGTAATCGAACCAATTCTTGGTCAAGCTTTTCTCGGCGGGTTAGTCCGGCCGGGAATAACCGGTCTTTTGGCTCTTTTTGCCTTGATGATAATTTTTTACCGCTGGCCAGGATTTTTGTTTTCCCTTTCTCTATTAATTAGTAGCATTTTTCTTTTTTCTCTGTTAAAACTCGCTTCGGTTGTTCTTACTTTATCCGGTCTAGTCGCCTTCATTTTGTTCGTAGTAATAGTAGTTAGTAATAACCTTCTGATTTTTTCCCGGCTGAGAGAGGAATTTTCTTCAGGTAAAAGTTTTTCCAGTAGCCTTAACGAAGGTTTTAGTCGGACTTGGCTGGCTATTCGCCACAGTAATGTCGTGATAATAATTTTTAGCCTAATTCTTTTTCTTGGCGCAACTGGCCTTTTTAAGAGTTTTGCCTTATCCTTGATTATCGGCATAATTTTCAATCTCTTTTCCGTTGTTGTTATCACCAAATTTTTCCTTAGAGTGTTTGCGGGGACAAGATTAAGTAATGTCAAATGGCTTTGCGGAGGGAAATAGCTTATCTTATGAACATTCCTTTTCTAAAATATCAAAAAATCTATTATCTGTTTTCCATCGCCCTAGTTTTGGGAAGCCTAACTTCTCTTTTAGTGTTTGGTTTAAAGTTAGGCATTGATTTTACTGGGACAAACGTCATTGAGCTAGAGTTTAAAGATAAAGCTCCCGAAAAGGCGGTGATTGAAAAAGATTTAGCCGATCTCAAGTTGGGAACAATTACTTTTCAGTCCATTGGCGAAAAGGGAGTCTTAGTGCGTCTGAAGTCGATTGATGAGAAAACACATCAGGGTATTCTGGCTCGTCTGAAAGATGCTGAAGAACAGCGCTTTGAAACAATTGAGCCATTAGTTAATCGAGAATTAGGGCTAGAGACAAAGATTACCCTCATTTTATCCGCCTTAGCCGCGGTTAGTTATATTGTCTTTGCTTTCCGGAAAATTTCTTATCCCCTAAAATCGTGGCAATTCGGGGCGGCCGCTTTAGTTTCTCTTTTTTTTGATTTTTTAATCCTTTTTGGTTTTTTTTCCATTTTGGGGAAGTTTTACCAAATGGAAATTAATATTCCTCTGATTACCGCCATTCTGGTTGTTTTTGGCTACTCAATCAGCGAGAGCATCGTGGTTTTTGACCGGATAAGAGAAAATCTGTTAAGAAGAGAGAAAAATTTATCTTTTGAAGAAATTGTCAATAATAGCTTGAACCGAACTGTGGTCCGTTTGATAACCACCGGCGTGGGCGCTTTATTAATTCTTTTGGCTATTTTTTTCTTCGGCGGAGAGAGCCTGAAATATTTTTCTCTTGTCTTGATTATGGGAATTGCCACTGAGATATACTCCTCGATTTTTATTGCCGGACCATTCATTGTTGCTTTGGTAAAGTGGAAAAATAAAGAATTGACAAGGACTTCTAAAGGTGTTTAAATAGGAGGAATATGACTACCAATTTTAACTATAGAAACATTTGTCAAAAATTACTTCAGGGCTTACCCCAGCGAACAAAAGAGGTTATTAGCGGCCGCTTTGGTTTGGCTGGTAAGGAGAGGGAAACCCTAGAAGCGATCGGAAAAAATTACGGAATTACCCGGGAACGTATTCGTCAAATAGAAGAAGACGGGCTTTTGAAAATGAAAGCAAAAATGGTCGGGTTTCAGGATATAATTGATTATTTTAGTAACCAGCTAAAAGCTACAGGAGGGTTAAGACGGGAAGATAGTCTCCTCAATTCTTTGGGAGATGAACGATTTAAAAATCACGTTTTTTTGTTGCTGACCCTCGCCGGTTCCTTTATTCGTTTTGCCGAAAGTAAGGATTTTTATTCGTTTTGGGCATTAGATCAAGAGTCTGTTCAATTAGCGCAAAAAGTAGTTAATTATTTTAAAGACGAACTTAACAAAGCTAAACAGCCGGTCACGGTTGAAAACTATAAAATTCCTTTTACTAATGTTAGCTCGCCGGCGGTCGTTTCTTATCTTGAAGCTTCTAGAACAATCCAGCGTGGTGTTGATGGTTTGTTCGGCTTAAAGGACTGGCCGGAAATAAATCCCCGCGGAGTCAAAGATAAAGCTTATCTGGCTCTGAAAAAAGCTAATACCCCTCTTCACTTTTCGGAAGTGGCGAAACGCATCGGCAAGGATGCTCTGCCACAGACCGTTCATAATGAGCTGATTAAAGACTCAAGGTTTGTTTTGGTGGGCCGGGGGCTTTATGCTTTAAGAAGCTGGGGTTATGAGCCCGGGATGGTCAAGGACGTTATCGCCAGAGTTCTTAAAGGATCAAAACAACCATTAACCAAAGAAGAGGTTATCAATGCTGTTTTGAAGCAGCGCTTTGTCAAGGAAAATACGATTGCGCTTAATTTAAGCGATAAGAGGTATTTTTTGAGAACGCCCGAAGGGAGGTACACGATCCGGGAAATATAACCTCGAGAACTCTTTAGGGATCGCTTTTAGCGGCGTACCTCAATCAATGTTTGACGACTTGATACAACTCGTTCATCCATTAATGCCGTATTTGGAAACGGCTTTTGTATTTTTAAAAACCTGGTGGTGGGTGGCGTTACCTTTCATTTTGTGGCCGCCGCTTTCTTTTCTTTGGCTGTGGTGGCGCCGGGATTTATGGGATGCCAAACAAAAAAAGATTTTTCTTGAAATTAAAATTCCCGAGGAGAGCCTTAAGCCAATAAGAGCAATGGAAGCAGTCCTGGCCGGATTTTGGCAGCTTTATTCGCCGCCAAACTGGCACGAAAAATGGTGGCAAGGCCAATTTCAGTTAGGTTTTTCTTTTGAGATTGTTTCCATTGACGGGAAATCCCATTTTATTATCAGGTTACCGGAAAGGTATAGGAATATAGTTGAGTCTCACCTTTATTCTCAGTATCCGGAAGCAGAAATTTTTGAAGTTCCTGATTATGTGAAAAATGTCCCCCAGGATATTCCCAACAAAGATTGGGACCTGTGGGGTACGGATTACGTTTTGACGAGAAAAGAAGATGGCTATCCAATTAAAACCTATACTGATTTTGAGACTGAGCGCGAAACAGAAGAAGAAAAAAGAATTGACCCGTTGGCTTCCCTTTTAGAGGGAATGACGAAGCTTAAAGAAGGCGAACAGTTGTGGGTTCAGATTGTGGCGAGACCGATTTTGGGCGATCCGAAGGAGGGAGAACGGGCTTGGCAGGAAGAAGCAAAAAAGCTCCGCGATAAACTGGCCCGTCGGAAAGCACCAGCACCGCCCAAACTGATACTCACCCAGATCTGGGATTTACTGATTCACGCTAAGCCGCCGGGTCAAGAGGAAAAAGAACCGGAGGGGTTCCCGGCTGAGATGAAACTGACGCCGGGCGAGCGAGATATTGTGGCCGCAATTGAAAGAAAAATCAGCAAGCTGGGCTTCAATACTAATATTCGTTACATTTATCTGGCCAAAAGAGACGTCTATTTCAGCGGCAATTTCCGCATCGCCATGAGCTATTTTACCAATTTTAATGCGGCTAACTGTAATGGTCTCAAACCGTGGGGAAAAACCATCACCAAGGTCAAAAAGAATTGGTATAACTGGTTCTGGTTCATCAAGCGCCGCCTTTATCTCAAAAAAAGACGGTTATTTTGGCATTACGCATTGCGCTTAAGCCCGTTATTTCCTTTAGTAGGTGGGGTTTATATTTTAACCACTGAGGAATTAGCCACTATCTATCATTTTCCTTCACGAACAGTAGCGCCGGCTCCTTTTGTTCCACGGGTTGAGGCAAAGAAAGGTGAGGCGCCGCCGACTTTACCGGTTGAGTAGTAAGATACGGTTGCTCATTATTAAAAATAATTACCCTCAGTAGCAAATTTTCAAAGTACCGATCCTCAAAATCCCAGCGAGATTTTGGGATCTGTTTTCTCGGCATATCGTCTTTTAAGAACCATGCCGATAAGCCTCCGAAGACTACTTTGAAAACTTGCTACCTCGTTTAGGATTGTCTAATTTTAATAGTGACATCTACAAGCTAGAGGTATGAAGCTAGAGGTATGGCAAACGAAGAAATAAATTTTTTTGGGATAACAAACTTTCGTAATGTCCGGAAGAAATTCGGCATAAAAGTTGATGATCGACGCCGGCATGTATATGTGATTGGTAAGACCGGCATGGGTAAGACCGCTTTAATGCAGAATATGGCAGTTCAGGATATTCAGGCCGGCCGGGGAGTTGGTTTTATTGACCCTCACGGCGAAGCGGCTGAAGCTCTGCTGGATTTTGTGCCCTCCAGTCGGATAAATGATGTGGTCTATTTTAATCCGGCTGACTTAGATTTTCCTATCTCTTTCAATGTCATGGAGAAAGTTGCTTTTGAATTTCGGCACCTCGTCGCTTCCGGTCTAATGGGCGTCTTCAAAAAAATTTGGCCTGATGTTTGGTCAGCCAGAATGGAATATATTTTAAATAACTCAATTCTCGCTCTTCTCGAATACCCCGGCTCGACTCTCTTGGGAATAAACAGAATGCTGGCTGATGTTGATTACCGGAAAAAAGTAGTTGATAGAATTACCGATCCGGTCATTAAGGCTTTCTGGGTTACCGAGTACGCCCGTTATACCCAACGGTATGAAATTGAAGCCACGGCCGCCATTCAAAACAAGGTTGGTCAGTTTATTTCCGCTCCTTTAATCAGGAATATTATTGGCCAGGTTAAGTCCACGATTGATATGAGAGAGATCATGGACGGTCAGAAAATTTTTATTATGAACCTGTCCAAGGGAAAAATCGGAGAGGATAATTCTACCCTTTTAGGCGCGCTTCTGATCACCAAATTACAGTTGGCGGCAATGTCGAGGGTAGATATACCGGAGAAAGAAAGAAAGGATTTTTTTCTCTATGTTGACGAATTCCAAAATTTTGCCACTGGTTCGTTTGCGACGATTTTATCCGAGGCGCGAAAATACCGCTTATCGCTTATTTTGGGACATCAATATATCGCCCAACTGGAGGAAGAGGTGGCGGATGCGGTTTTTGGTAATGTGGGAACAATTCTCTCCTTCAGGGTCGGCGCCGAGGATGCCGAATATCTGGAAAAAGAATTTTCTCCAGAGTTTACCGCAACTGATCTGGTTAATCTGGGTAAATACAATATCTATCTGAAATTGATGATTGATGGCTTGGCGGGCAGACCTTTTTCGGCCGAAACCATACCGCCGATTCTACCCTTGGAACAATCAGACCGAGAAAAGATTATCAGAGTATCACGAGAAAGATACAGCGTGCCACGGCAGATTGTCGAAGAAAAGATTGCTGCTTGGCTGGAGACATTACCGACCGCCGCACCGGTTGTCCCAGCGGCGAGTAATCAAATCCTTTATGATGCCCGTTGTTCTAAATGCGGCAAAGATACAAAGGTTGTTTTTCCGCCTGACGGTAAGAGACCGGTTTACTGTAAGAAATGCCGGCGTAAATTGGAAAAAGAGAGAGAAAAGTTGAAAGAAAAAGAAAAGGAGGCTCGTCCGGAGCAAAGCGCAGTCAGCGGTGGTGCGCCAAAAGAAATTTCTCTTGAACAAGCTCAAAAAATGGAACCAGTTTTTTTCTCACCATCAAAGAAAGAAAAAAACAAACAAGGTCCGGGTCCAGTCCGAAAACAGGTTGATTTACAAGAACTAAGAGAAGTTATTAAAGAATCCTTAAAATCAGCCCCGGAAGCAGATAAAACTTCACCAGCCGAAGCACCAACTGACAACTCTTCTCAACAAGATGAAAACAATTCGCGAAATTGATGTTTTTGATAAACGAATTTTGGTTCGCTGTGATTTTAATGTCAGCCTTGACAATAAAGGGAACATTCTTGAGAGTTTCCGGATAAAAGAGACCATCCCGACAATTAATTACCTATTAAAAAACAAAGCAAAGATAATCTTGATGAGCCATTTGGATGATCCCGGCGGGATGGTGATAGAGAAGCTGCGGCTGACCAAGATTGGAGAAAAGCTGAAGAATTATCTTTCCGCTTTTTCTAGTGGTAGGCCAATACCGATTATAAAAGCGGATGACTGTGTTGGCGAGATAGTTAAGAGTCTTAGCCAGAAACTGAAACCCAGAGAGATTCTGCTTCTGGAAAATCTGCGGTTTCACCCAGAAGAAGAAGAAAATAATGATGTTTTTGCCAGAGAACTAGCTAAACTAGGCGACCTCTATGTGAATGATGCTTTTGGAGTTTGCCACCGTTCTCATGCTTCAGTGGTGGGTGTCCCAAAGTATTTACCAAAAGCCATTGGTTTTCTTTTAGAGAAAGAACTGAAAATTTTAACAGAGTTAATGGAAAATCCTCAAAAACCTTTGATTGCCATTATTGGCGGTAAAAAGATAGAAACAAAAATAAAACTAATTAACCGAATCGCCGCCAGAGCCGATTTTCTCTTGATTAACGGTTTAGTAAAAAAAGAATTACAGGAAAAAAATATCAAGCTGGAGTACCCGCAGAAAATTGTGGCACCGCTAGATTCTTGCGCGGCTAACCTTGATATTGGTCCCCAAACAATAAGACTCTTCAGAGAAAAGATTCTTCAGGCGAAGACGGTTTTCTGGAATGGACCCCTCGGAAAGTTTGAAGAAGAAGAGTTCTCGAAGGGGACAAAGAGTATTGCCGAAGCCATTATCGAGAGCAAAGCCTTTTCCATTGTTGGCGGAGGAGAAACCGTGGAGGCAATCAACAAATTCGGCCTCGGCGATCAATTTAATCACCTTTCCACTGGCGGTGGGGCAATGCTGGCTTTTTTGGCCGGCGAGATGCTGCCAGGTCTCGAAGCCTTAAGAGAGTGAGAACTTTGTCTTTAACGAGGACTCCCCTGAATGTTTTACTTGTCTAAGAAAAGAAAACTTCTTAGACGAGAGGTTTTCTTTATAGTATTTTTTTAAATTCCTGTTAAAATCCATTAATGCCCAAGGAAATAAAAAATTTAGAGAGAACGGCCAAAAGAATCATTAAAGCGGTTAAGAAAAAAGAAAATATCATTCTTTATGGCGATGCTGATTTAGATGGTTTGGCGGCGGTGGTTATTATGAAAGAAAGCATCAGGAGTTTAGGGGGCAAGATTAAAGCAGTTTATTTTCCCGAACGGCAGAAAGAAGGCTATGGGCTTAACCTTTTCGCCTTAAAGTATCTTAAAAAATATGCCCCCGCCTTATTGATTCTTCTCGATTGTGGGATAAGCAATTTTGAAGAAGCGCAAAAAGCAAAAAAATTCGGGTTTGAACTGATTATTATTGACCACCACGAGGTAATCGACAAGTTGCCGGAAGCGTCAATTATTGTCGCGCCGAAGCAAAAAGGGGATCGATACCCTTTTAAACAATTAGCTACGGCTGGGATTGTTTTCCGGCTTTCCCGCTTGTTTTTTGGGAGAAAATTCTCCCCCAAATTGCGTCAATCACTTTTGGAATTAGCGGCGTTAGCAACCATCGCTGATCTGATGCCGCAAAAACACGATAACCGAATTATTGTCAAGAAAGGCTTGGCATCGCTTAGGAAAACTCTTCGGCCGGGGCTTAAAGTTTTTTGGAAGATGAAAGACATCAGTCCTTATTCTTCCACGGGAGAGATTGCCCAGAAAATTATTAGCAGCCTGAACTTTAGCGAAGTAAAAAATCATCTGATTGAAGCTTATTCTCTTCTAAGCGCGACCGATGAGAGAACCGCGCGGATAATCTCCGAGAGTATTCTTGAAAAAAATTATTTTCGGCACTTGAAGGTTAAAGAAATCGTTGAAGAAACTGCCTTAAGAAACTCAGCCAACGTCGGCAGTCCGATTGTTTTTGAAGGAGCCAGTAATTGGGAAGCAATTTTGCTTGGTTCGGCGGCTTCAAAAATTTGCCACAAATTTAATAAACCCACTTTTATTTTAAGAAAAGGTAAACAAGAAACCCGGGGAGCGGTCAGAATGCCAAAGAATTTAGACGGCATCGAAGCAATGAAGACTTGTGCCAAATACCTTATTACTTTTGGCGGTCATCCGGCGGCGGCTGGTTTTACGATAAAAAATAAAAACCTAGAAAAATTCAAACTGTGTTTAGTTAAATACTTCCACGAAATATGAAAAAAATCATTATCTATGCTGATGGCGGCGCGCGCGGTAATCCGGGGCCAGCCGCAATCGGAGTGGTGTTCTGTAATGAAATGGCTCAAGTAATAAAAAAATACTCCGAAACAATCGGTGAAGCAACCAATAACGAAGCCGAATATCAGGCAGTAATTTTTAGTCTGGAGAAATTTAAGGCGCTCTTCGGTAAGAAATTAGCCGAATCAACCGAGGTCGAAGTACGGTCTGACTCAGAATTAATGGTCAGTCAACTGGAAGGAAAATATAAGGTGTTGGAACCGAGAATCGGTGAACTTTTTCTTAAAATCTGGAATCTCAAGCAGGATTTTAAAAAAGTCAACTTTAAATTGATTTCTCGTAATAAAAACCAGGAAGCTGATCGCTTAGTGAACGAAGCTTTGGACAAAGAAGCCCGAGCGCAGAAATTATTGTAGATATTTGTTCAAAAGAGAGTTAATGCTAACAAAACAAAAACCCGGCCGAAAAGGCATAGGGTTTTTGTTTCCCAGTAAGCCGATAAGCCGAATTCTGTCAAGGATGACTATCTATCTTGGCCAACAATTACTCGTTAGCTCTGGCGAGTTATTTTTACCCAGAAATTTTACATAATTCTGCAAAACCCTGGTTCACTCTTGCACCCGATAAGGATTTAGCCGTTTCATCCTTCGACTTCGCTCAGGACTAGCCCGAGTTACTTCGAAGATTCGCCCTATACCAGACTATTAGTTTGGTCGGGCGCCTGACCCCTTTCGGGGTCTAAGGCGTCTCTGTTCGCACCTCATACCTCACGGTAGAAGGGTGTTGCCCTTTATCTTTTTTGATCCGCCTACATCGGCGGGAAAAGGGTGTTCGGACTTTCCTCCCAATGTCATAAAATGACAAAGAGTAGTCATCTAGCTTACTGGGATGACCTTATTTTACCAAATTAAAATTTTTTGTCAAATTAGCAAAGATGAGCTAAAATGTGATTATGCGTTTTTCCCAGGTTTTTAATTCGGAAACCAAAGGCATAACGTCAGCGGCGGCTCTGGTGGGAATTTCTTCTGCTATAAGCGCGCTTTTGGGAATAGTGCGCGACCGGCTTTTGGCCAGCCGCTTTGGCGCCAGTGCCGAACTAGATGTTTATCTGGCGGCTTTCCGCATTCCGGACTTCGTCTACGGGATTATTATTGTTGGCGGCATTACCGCTGCTTTTTTACCGGTTTTTTCCGAGTATTTCCAGAAAGGAGAGTCAGCCAACGAAAAGTTAGATAAAAAAACTTGGCCGTTATCGGTACTAGAATTGACGAATAATGTTTTAAATTGCTTTTCCTTGCTTCTGATTGGTCTTTGTTTGGTTCTCTTCATTTTTGCTCCGCGGCTAATTGATTTTATTGCTCCCGGCTTCTCTATCGGACAGAAAAGCCTGACCGTCAAGCTAATGCGGATAATGTTTTTAAGTCCATTTCTGCTGGGCATTTCCAATATTATTTCGGATATTCTTCAGTACTTTAACCGTTTCTTGGCTTTTTCCTTGGCACCAATTTTTTATAATTTGGGTATTATCAGCGGAATTATTTTTTTCGTTCCTCACTTTGGACTACTTGGCTTGGCTTACGGCGTGATTGGCGGAGCGTTAATGCATTTACTGGTGCAACTTCCTTCAGCCTTTGACGCGGGTTATCGTTACCAAATAAAGCTTGATTTTCATCATCTTGGTTTAATTAAAATTTTTAAACTAATGGTACCACGTTTTTTCGGTCAGGCGACCTATCATTTAAACTTAGTTACTATAACCGCCATTGCTTCAACTTTTAGTGCCGGCAGTATTGCCATTTTTAATTTTTCTAATAACCTGCAGTTTTTTCCAATCACCCTTATTAGCGTTTCCTTTGCGACCGCCGCCTTTCCGCTTTTAACCAAAGCTTGGGCTAACGGTCGTAAAGACGAATTTTTGGCAAGCATTTCTTCAGCTATCAGGCAAACGATTTTTTTTATCATTCCCATCAGCTTTTTGTTCTTCCTTTTGCGGGCGCAGATTGTCCGGCTTATTTTGGGAAGCGGTAAATTCAGTTGGTCAGATACGCGGCTGACGGCCGCCTCGCTGGGGATTTTTTCCTTCGGCCTTGTCGCGAGTAGCCTGGTTCCTTTATTGACCCGTGCCTTTTTTGCTATTAAAGATACCAAAACACCGGTCATTATTAGCATGGTGACGGTAAGTCTTAACATTTTATTTGCCCTTTCATTTGTACCATTAATGTCCTTAATCGTTAGGGCGGGCCACGGGACTCTCTGGGAGTCAATTAAGAATTTTTTTGATATCGAAAAATTAACGAACGTTGAGGTACTTTCGCTGCCTCTGGCGCTTTCTCTTTCGACAATAATCCAAGGTTTTTTATTGTCTAAATTTCTTTTAAGAATGATTAAAAGAGGGAATCATTGGGAGAAAAACCAGTGGGAGAAAACAAAAAGAGAAATTGCGAACTCTTTTAAAACGGCCACTTTTTCTTCGCTGGTAATGTCCGTTTTCGTTTATTTCGCGTTGAGAATCACGGTCTCTTTCGTGGATATGAAGACTTTTATCGGTGTTTTTCTCCAAACTTTAATCGCTGGAACGGCCGGAGTGCTCATTTATTTTCTATCATCGTGGTTAGTGAAGTCGCCGGAACTAATGGCGGCTAAGTCGCTGTTTATTAATCGATTTGTTAAAAATGATCGATAAGACAAAAATTAGAAATTTTTCCATTATCAGCCACATTGACCACGGTAAATCCACTTTAGCTGATCGGTTTTTGGAACTGACTGGAACCGTTGGTCCCGAAAAGATGCGGCCGCAGTATCTGGAAATGATGGATTTGGAGCGGGAGAAGGGAATCACGATCAAAATGCGGCCCGTAAGGATGGAAGACAACGGTTATATTCTTAACTTGATTGATACCCCCGGCCATGTTGATTTTTCCTACGAGGTTTCCCGATCAATGGCGGCGGTTGAAGGCGCTATTCTTTTAGTTGATGCCACCAAAGGAATTCAGGTACAAACCTTGGCGAACTTGGAGCAGGCCAGGAAGCAAAATATTGTTATTATCCCCGCCGTTAATAAAATTGATCTCGCGCAGGCAAAAATTGAAGAGACGAAAGAAGAAATCGTCAGTCTTTTAGGTATTCCCAAGGAAGAGATTTTTTCTATTTCGGCAAAGTTGGGAACAGGAGTGAAACAGCTTTTGGCTAAGGTTATTGAGGTTGTTCCCGCCCCAAGAGGAGAATGGGAAAGTCCTCTCCGGGCCTTGATTTTTGACTCAAAGTACGATTCTTATAAGGGAGTAATTGCCTATGTTAAAGTGGTTGATGGTGAGATAAAGACGGGCGATAAAATCTGTCTTTTTGCCTCAAAAATGCCAGGTGAAGCCCGCGAAGTTGGTTTTTTTAAACCCGAGTTAATCGCCCAGAACCAATTAAAAAGCGGCGAGATTGGCTATATTGCCACTGGTGTTAAAGAACCGGGTAAGGTTCGGGTCGGTGATACGATTACCAATCAAGGTAGCACGATCACCCCGCTTGAGGGCTACCAGGAACCGAAGCCAATGGTTTTTCTGAGCGTTTATCCGGAGGAGGCGAATGACTATGAGCTCTTAAAAGACGCTTTAGGTAAGTTAAAACTGACCGATCCTTCGGTTACCTTTGATTCTGAATTCCGTGAGGCTTTAGGTCGAGGTTTTCGTTGCGGATTTTTAGGATCGCTTCATGCCGAAATTATTTCGGAAAGGTTGCGCCGAGAATTTAGCCTGAATTTAGTTATTTCCACTCCGTCGGTAATTTATAAAATTATTACTGCCAAGAATAAGGAACTATTTATAAAATCAGCCGCTGATTGGCCTAACCCTGGGTCTTTCAAAGAGGCGCAGGAACCGTGGGCAAAACTTGAAGTCATGACACCGGAAGAGTACCTGGGGCGAGTGATGGAGATAATCTCTGGCTTGCGGGCAAAATACATTGAGACAAAGTATTTCGGGACGCGCACCTTTCTCCTGGTCTACGAAATTCCCCTGATCGAAATCATTACCGGTTTTTACGATAAATTAAAGAGTGCCACCCAGGGGTATGCTTCACTCAATTATGAATTTTTGGAGTTTCGCCGGGCTGATTTAACGAAACTGGAGATTTTGATTGCCGGAAAAAAAGAGGAGGCATTTTCGATGATCGTTCCCGCCAGTCGGGCAGAGAAAGAAGGAAGAAGTTTTATTCTCAAACTCAAACAAGCCCTGCCACCCCAGCTTTTCGCCGTACCTCTCCAGGCGGCGTTTTCGGGAAAAATCATTGCTCGAGAGACAATTCGTGCCCGAGGTAAAGATGTTATTGCCCCGCTTTATGGCGGGGATTATACCCGCAAAAGAAAACTTTTGGAACAGCAAAAAGAGGGTAAGAAAGAGCTTAAAGAAAAAGGCCGGGTTCATGTTCCGCCAAAGGTCTTTTTTGAGATGATGAAAAAATAATACTGCGTCCGGCGCAGTATTATCCTGAATTCATTGAAGAATAAGTTAAAATCTAAATAGAGGCGATAATAAGCCGATAATGGTGCTGAGGGTGACGAGGACGATTATACCAATCCAAACCGCTTTAAAAATTTTCTTCGATTTTACTTTCATAATGCCATTAGTTTTTTAGATTGGGTACCTTAATATCATAGCGCGAATGAAAAAAAATAAAAGAGGAGAAAAATTACGAACAATTCTTTTTTCACTGTTCTTAGGGGTAGTGTTTTTTTTGATTACGGGTTTCCTAATTTTCTCTAATTGGAAGATTGGTCAAAGAAGAGAAGAGTTTATCAAACAGATTAAACAGCTGGAAGAGGAAATTCGAGTCTTAGAAGAAAAAAATAAAGAACTAAAAGCAGACATTTCTCATTCTTTAGATGCCGATTATATTGAAGAAGTCGCTCGAGAACGGTTATCGCTGAAAAAACCAGGCGAAGAGATGGTCGTTGTTCTGCCCCCGCCGCAGCCGAACCAGAAACTACCAGAAGAAAAAGAAACCAGCAGCTTCCTTCAGAAACTTCTTAAATTATTAGGATTTTAACTGGACTTTCGGAAGATTAATACCTCGCGGATGACAATCTGTTTTTCTTTGATAAAAAGAAGTGATTTTCTTAAATTACACTTAATTACGGGGAAGCGGTAAAGTTCTTCTGGTAAAGGATTTTCTAAAAGGAAACCAATTTTTTTTATCTCATCAAGAATTTTTAAGAAGACAAACTTTTTGTTTAAACGAAAACAAGGGAAAATAATTACCACTCTTCCCTCAAGCTTGAGAACGTTAAACGCTTGAAAAAAGAAGTCCAGATACAGCGATGATAGTTCTTTGATGGTATTGGTGATTTCTTCCTGGCGGGGCTGTTTTTCCCGGAGGGGACCAAGATATGGTTCGCTGATAATTGTCCCAATAGAATTCGGCGGAATAATTTCATCCATTTTTCTGGCGTCTTGGGTCAAAATTTTCAAAGAAATCCGAGATTTATCCAAAACCGGGTATTGTTCGAAGAGCCAATCAATATTTTTCTTCGCGTTAGCCACGGCTTTCTCGCTATTATCGAGACCAATTATTTTTTTAAATCCTAAAAGGATTAGTTCTTGAAGGATGGTGCCGCTGCCGCAGAAAGGATCAAGCACTGTTTCCTCTTTTTCCGTTTGAGCGAGGGTAATCATTGTTCTCGCTAATTTTATTGGCATCATGCCCGATTTTAAATCCCTGACCGGCCGATGATAATTCCGCCACTCATACTCTGCAAATTTTTGGATAGCAATTGTTTTTCCTAAAAAAGTTTCGGCTTGACCAGTGACGATGACAATGTCAGCGCCCTTTTCCAGAAGCTGGTTTCTTTTAATTGAGCCGCTGGAAACCTCTTTTTTGTCGATTTTCAAAAAACCGCATTTCGTCCCAGCCTTTTCTATTTTTTCCTTAATGAGATAATTCAAGCTCCGCGCTTGCTTGAGTAAGTTTCTAAAGGTTGATACTCTGACATTAAGATTATAAAAGCTTATGCCGAAGATAAATTTTTTGCTGTTTTCAGGAAAATAGTATCTTTGGAGGTTAGCGGCTGTAAAAGTTCGTTCAATTTCTCTTTTCAGGATGCTCGTTTTGATGATATCCAAAACTCTAACAATTTTGGTTGTACCATAGAGGCTTTCCATTAAACTCTCGGTATTAACTATTCCTTTGTTTAGTTCAACCGCCATGACTCTTTCCGATATCCAAGTTACTTTAGAAATGTCTTTTTCTAAGACCGTGACTATTTCCGCTACTGATAAGGCGGGATTCCGTCCTAAGATGAAACAATAGAGATTTTTATTAGTCATTTTTTATTGAGATTTTTGGTTTAATAGGATATATTAGACAAAGAATCCTCCTTCGCCAAGGCTACGGAGGACGAAGTAGAGAATAAAATATTACTTTTTAAGAATGATCGATGCAGGTGTGGTGCAGTGGTAGCACGCTTCCTTCCCAAGGAAGAGATCGAGGGTCCGAGTCCCTTCACCTGCTTTTTTAAAGTAATTTTTTGTCTTCCCTAAAAACTATCTTATAATTAAAATGATAGATTATAAAGAGGATAGCTAAATGAATAGAATTCCTTTTTTAGAAAGATGAAGAAAAAAAGTATCTTTGAAAAAATTCGAAAAATTGTCAGCCGGATTCCTAAGGGGAAAGTGGCGACTTATGGCGATATTGCTAAAATGGTTGGCATTAAGGATGCTCGAATTGTCGGCTGGGCGATGCGGGGAAATCAGAACCCGAAAGTATCCTGCCAGCGCGTGGTTCAAAAAGGAGGGTATCTGGCGATTAATTATTCCTTAGGCGGTTGGCAAGAGCAAAGGCACAGGCTGGAACTTGACGGCGTCAGCTTTATTGGCGAACGCCGACTCAACCTGAAGAAATATCGCTGGTAGCCTGTCCGCCGAGCATAAAAATAATTAGCATGGAACAGCAAAACAGTACCGGTAAACCCCCTCTTTCAATTATTATCCCGACCTTCAACGAAGAGCTTTATGTTGGTAAGCTTTTAACTTCGCTTTCAAAACAAACTTTTAAAAATTTCGAAGTCTTAGTCGTTGACGGGCATTCTGATGACGAAACAGTCAAAGTTTGTGCTGAGTCTAAAGTAATTCTGCCCCAGCTCATAATTTTAAAAGCCGAACAGCGAGGCGTTTCCTCTCAACGGAATTTCGGTGCTAGGGCTGCCCGAGCGGATATTTTTCTTTTTTTGGACGCTGATGTTATTTTACCGACCGATTTTCTAGAAAGATCTTTCAAAGAATTTATTGAAAAAAAAGTTGATGCCGCCACCTGCCTCAGTTGGCCATTAAGCCAGAATATAATTGATTGGTTCTTGTTTGTTCCCTTAAACTTTATCGTTAGAATCCTCCATTTGTTGAATGGCTGGACAATTTTTTCAAAAAGAAGCCTTCACCAAGAAATAAACGGCTTTGCTGAAGACATATTTTATTTTGAAGATGGCGACTATAGTCTCCGAGCCAGGCGGAAAAAAGCTAAAGTCATTATGATCAGAAAGGTAGCCTCCTCGGTCTCGGTAAGAAGATTCAATTATGAGGGGCGTTTACATCTTTTAAAAAAGCTGGCGATATTTTATTTTTATTGGCTTTTTCATGGAACTAAAGCCAGCCAGAAGAAAATTGTTTGGGAAACAGGAATTTTTGGAAAGCTGGAAAAGTAAGGAATATATTTATAGTTTTAGTTTGTTTCAGCCTCTTTATTGGGAAATGAAGTATGCCAACAAAAATTGTTTCCGCAATTGTTCCCATTTTTAATGAACAAAAAACCATCCATAGGGTAGTGGCGTCCTTATTAAACTCGGATTTAGTTTCCGAGGTAATCTGCGTTAATGACGGTTCAACTGACAAAAGTCTGGAAATTTTACAGAGTTTCTCCAGCCGAATCAAGCTGATCAATCTCAAAAGGAATCACGGTAAAGGTTTTGCCTTGGCAACTGGGATTAAAAAAGCGAAGGGAGAAATTTTAATTTTCTTTGACGGCGATATTACTGGGCTCACTGAAAATCATATTAGGGCACTGCTTGATCCGCTGTTAATGGGGGGAGTAAAAGCGGTGATTGCTGTTCTTGCCAAAAGCCCAAATTACCCCTTTAAAAAATGGGACATTTATCTTTCCGGAATAAGGGTCTACTACCGGAATGCCCTTTTGCCACATCTAACCCAAATGGTAAAAACCGGATATGGCATTGAAGTTTTTCTTAATGGATTGTTTGAAAAAAGAGAGACAAAAATCGTTTCTTTAGCTGGTTTGGTTCACCAATTGAAACCGAAGAAATGGAAGCTTTATCGGGCACTGAAAGGGTATATTATTGCTGGCGTTGAAGTGAGTCGGGAAATAGGGAAAAAAGAAATCATTTCCGCCAAAGATTATCAAAGGATAAAACATCTCGCCACGATGGAAATTTCTGATGACTTTGCCGCGAAAATAAAAGAAATAAGCAATAGAAAAATCAGGCATTTTTGGCAAAGATATATTTTGAAATATCTGAAGATGGCTTGGCGCGGCTAACCGGTTTTTATGAACATCTGCATATTGTTAGCCTGTTGAATCTTATGAAATATCTGAGAGAAACAAAAGTAAACAGCAAAAAAATTTTGTTCCCGATTTATTTTCCTGATGCCACCAGGGGAGTGGTGAGAAGTTTGGATTCGGTTGATCTCAAAAAGGCTAAGGTTGAGGGAGTGGTGATTAATACTTATCACCTGATGACTCAACCAGGCACCTCTGTCTTAAAAGATCTGAAGGGAACAAAAAGATTTATGGGCTGGGACGGATTGATTGCCTCTGATTCCGGTGGCTTTCAGCTTTTATCAATGATTTATAAAAACAAAGCCTTGGGGAGCATCAGTCAAAACGGAGTTATTTTCCACCTTGATTCAACTGGAAAAAACAAGAAGTATGTCTTTACTCCGGAAAAATCCATTGAGGTACAGTTCGGTCTTGACCCGGATATAATGATTTGTCTGGATGATTGCCCGGCGCAGAACGCCAGTCCAGCCGAAAACGAATTAAGTGTTAACCGGACAATTGAATGGGCAAAGAGGTGTAAAGAGGAATATCTGCGCCAGATAAAAAAAAGAAAAATGAAGAATGATGACCGGCCAATTCTTTTGGCGGTGATTCAAGGTGGTCACAGCAAAAAAGAACGAGAGAGGTGCGCCAAAGCATTAATTGATATTGGCTTTGACGGTTATGGTTTTGGCGGCTGGCCATTGGATGAGGAGGGAAATATGGACCTTGAAATTCTAAAATTTACTGCCGACCTGATGCCGTCTAATCAGCCGAAATTCGCCTTAGGTGTAGGTAATCCTTTAGCCATTGTCGAGGGTTTTAAGATGGGATATCATATTTTTGATTGCGTTCTGCCGACTAGAGATGCCCGGCACCAGAGATTGTATGTTTTTAATGAGGACCCGGTAAAAGGAGATATTTTAAACAATAAGAAAATTCACCAGTTTATTTATATCGCTCGAGAGAGTTACGTGAGAGACAGTCGGCCGGTTAGCCAATTTTGCGATTGCCATACTTGTCAGAATTATTCACGCGCTTACTTGCACCATCTTTTTGTTATTGAAGATTCTTTGGCTTGGCGACTGGCAACGATTCATAATCTGCGAACCTACACCAAATTGATTGAAGTTTTAAGAAAGTATGCCTAAAGATGACGTTATCGAGCTAGTTGAAAAAATTGCCGCTTCCAGAAAATACCGAAGTCTTTATCCCAAGACAATTGAACGGGTAGTCAATGATTGTCTGGTTAAATACCCCAAAACTGAGGTCGAGAAAAAGGCGCGTAATCTTTTGCACCAAATCTGGGGTGCTTACTATAGCCGTCGACCTGATTTCAAAAAACTGTTAGAGCGTTTTGAGAGTGATATCAAAAACAATAAAAGCGTAAAAGAGAGTGTTTTACCAATATTGAACCTTCAATCTTCCACCAAAGAGAGAATTCCCATTCTGGAAGATTTTTATTCGAGAATTTTTTCCATTACTGGCACGCCAAAAATAATTATTGATTCTGCCTGCGGTTTGAACCCTCTAACTTTCTTTTGGATGCAACTGCCGGAAGATTCAAAATACTACGGCTTTGACATTGATAAAGATCAAGTCGTTTTTCTAACCTCAATCTTTAAGTTCTTGGGTAATAAACAGGTTAGCCTTGGCTTGGGTGATGTTTTAGTAGATAACTTTATCCCGGCTGATGTTGTCTTTATGTTGAAACTTTTACCCAGCTTGGAACAGCAAAAGAAAGGCGCAGGTTTGAAGGTTATCGAAGAACAAAGGTGCCGTTACTTGGTTATTTCTTACCCACTAAGAAGCATTTCCGGAAAGCAAAAGGGAATGACGGATTTCTATACTAACCAATTTTATAGCTTAATCAAAACAAAACCCTGGCGTGTGGAAAA
>CAYRJV010000002.1:23641-26050 GCA_964424745.1 uncultured Candidatus Saccharibacteria bacterium
ACCATCAAATACACCAATATTGAACCGTCGCCGGCAATCGAAGATTACGCAAAGAAGAAGATCAATTCTCTGGGAAAATATACTAAATGGATTGAAGCACAGAAAAAGACACCGGAAGAAGTGATCTTCGCCCAGCTGGAAGTCGGAAAAACTACCCGCCATCACCAAGAAGGTAAGGTTTGGTATGCCGAGTGTCAGTTTGAGGTTCCAGGAAAGATTTTCCGCGCCACCTCAACGCACTACCGGCTTGAGGCAGCCATTGATGAAATAAGAGAAAAGATGGAGATTCTTCTGCGGGAATATAAAGAAAAGAAAGAAACAGAAAGGAAAGGAACATTGGGTAGAAAGGAATAATCGTTTTCTTCACTAAAACGAAACCGCCTGGCATTTATTACCAAGCGATTTTTAGTTGTATCTCTATAAATCCGTCGTATCCGTATTAATCCGTGGTTTGTATTTACTCTTTGCAGCAATCAATTAGTTTCTTAACAATCTCGCCAAGTTTGCCGAGAAAGTTTGTTTTTCCACTGTCATGGACATTCAGCTGGTCGTCATGGATTTTTTTAATCTCACTGGCATTAGTTGCTTCATTTGGGCTTTCCGCGATATTTTTCATATCCGAGACATTAAGTAATTTCAGATTTAACCCCCAGAACATTGAGTAGAGCTGGTAAGCTTTTTGAAAAATGTCTTCGGCTTGAGCTTTTTCGCCTTTACTTAAGTGTTTCGTGCCAACCTCCATTAAACGCATTGAGGCGGCTAAAAGGTGTTTGGCGATGCACCACTCTTCGCCTTCATAATCTTTGATGAGTCTCTTGAGCAGATCTTTACGCATTTCCCTCGCTTGATTCAGCAGATCGTAATATTCCGACTTTCCCGTTTTAGCACCGGTAAAGAAAAAATGCTCTTCAATCGAAACCAAGTTCATGATGGCGATGGAGAGGTCCTCGTCAGAGGAAAGATCTAAGCCGCCAGCCTTGCTTTGTTGGACTTTGTTAATAAGTTCTTGGATATCTTTTTCATTTGGCATATTAACAGGTAATAAAGTGATAAATAATTAAGCTAGTTATCATCAAAAAAATGACTGGCAGGACGACTTTTTGATAAGGGAAATAAACTTGGCCGTTATTTTTCTTTTTTAAAAAAATATTGGTTAAAACGCTAATAGAAAACGCCAGACTGCCGAGAATGATACCGAATAACAGTTTGTCAATACCATGGAAAGTATTAAGGGGATGGCCAATAATGCCCGTCCAATGAAGAGGAAGGAGGATGACGAGATAGAAGAAAACAGAAACAATAAAGGCTTTGAAGCGGAAACGAATTTGCTTTTTTTCCAGCCAGTCTAAAAGCCAAAGAATCATTGAGATAATTAGTCCGCCAATCCAGACACCGGAAATTAAATCATCAATTCCCAGCCAACGGCACAAGCCGACGCCCGCACCAACAGCAATGGTACAGACAGGGCAGACTGCCAGTACTTGTTTAGCCGAAAAGAGAAAGGTTAAACAAACGAAAAAGAAAAAATGCTTAGTTTTACTTTTCATTTAATTTTTTCTTCGAAGAAATTAATAATATCTGCATCACCGAGACGGCATTTTGAGCGATCCCAGAGCAGAGGCACGCCGGCTAACTCCGATGGAATCTCGCAGTATTTTATTTTCTTCATAAACAGCTGGGCGTTAACCGGATTATCCACACTTAAACGTTCAAAGGGATACTTCTCTTCAATATTATTGGCTTTGACAAATTCTTCAACATTGGCGCAATGGGGGCAGCTGTCGCGATAAAAGAGAATTACCCGATTGTCTGCTTCTGAAGACTGATTTATTCGTGAATAAATAATTCCTCCAGCGACAACGACGATGACTAAAACGATTATCAACAATACCTTTTTGTTTTTCATAACTCGTCGGTTAATACCATATAAATTAGAATACTACAAGAACTTTTTTATCGCAACAATGCTTGTAAACTGTCTTTATTATGGTATATTTCTTTAACAGAATGTTGCTGCTTTACTGATGTCTTGGATTCATTCGTTATGGCTTCGGAAGCTAATGAGTGAATAGGGGTGTCCGCCTGCGCTCCGCCGAAGCTCATCAGAGCGAAGGCGAGCTTCGCTAAAGCTACGGCGAGACGATGCCGAAGTAGCTCAGCTGGCAGAGCGATGGTTTCGTAAACCATAGGTCGTGGGTTCGATCCCCACCTTCGGCTCAAAGAGAAATTTTTCATCCTGGCGATGAGAAATGTTTCTTTCGAAGATGTATCCATTGTACCTACGGAAGGGGTCGGGAAGGGCTGATACCTTCCCGTGTAGGAAAATACTAAAAACCGAGGATTTGTAGGAAGTCCTGAGAGAGCGGAGCGAGGCGAAGGACGACGGGGACGAATCCCCACCTTCGGCTC
>CAYRJV010000003.1:0-3604 GCA_964424745.1 uncultured Candidatus Saccharibacteria bacterium
GAAGAAGTTGATTTCTCCCTTTTTTGGGAAGCGTGGAACAAACTCCACCAAAAATTTGTCAACCCGAAAGAAATGGACACGCAACAAATGATTTACGGTGCCATTTCGGGAATGGTCAAGTCGTTGGGTGATCCCTATACTGTTTTTATGACGCCGGAGGACAGCAAAAAATTTTTGGAAGATGCCGCCGGTCGTTTTGAAGGTGTGGGAATGGAGGTAGGCATTAGAAAGGATATTCTTCAGATAATTGCACCATTGAAAGGCACCCCCGCCGAAAAAGCCGGTTTAAGAGCTGGAGATAAAATAATTAAAATCGGTAATATTTTAACCACTAATTTATTAATTGATGAAGCGGTCAGTCTGATCCGCGGTCCAAAAGGAACCGAGGTAACTCTGACAATTTACCGGGAAGGTTGGGACGATACTAAAGAATTTACCATTACCCGAGCCGTCATCGAACCGCCTTCGGTGGAGTGGGAACTGAAAGATCTTGGCGACGGGAAAAAAGCGGCCTATCTAAAGCTGTATCAGTTTTCCGAGGTGGCCGACGCTGATTTTAACGTTACGGCCCGAGAAATTTTAAATAGTCCGGCTGACAGAATAATTCTTGACTTGCGTAATAACCCCGGTGGCTATCTTGAGGTAGCCCAGGACATTGCCGGTTGGTTTTTAGAAAAAGGAGAGATTGTGGCCATTGAAGATCGCGGAGACGGAACCGCGAGAAAAGAATATCAAGCCCTAGGAAACAGCAAGCTTCTTCGCTATCCAATTGTTGTCCTGATAAACGAAGGGTCGGCTTCTGGCGCCGAGATTCTGGCTGGTGCCTTGCATGACAATCACAATATTACCTTGATTGGCAAAACTTCATTTGGCAAGGGTTCGGTTCAGCAATTGGAGAATTTACGCGGCGGTTCTTCTTTGAAGATAACGGTCGCCAAATGGCTTACCCCGAAAGGTATTTCCATCAGCGAGGTTGGCTTAAAGCCAGACGTTGAAGTAGAGCTGACGGAAAAAGACTTTGAAGAAAAAAAAGACCCGCAACTGGACAAGGCTATTGCATTGATAAAAGAATTACGTTAAAATAAGACAACCAATGAAATTAACGGATAGTAATTCGTAATTCATAATTATTTATCCTATGAAAGTCATTTTGCTTGAAGACGTGGAGAAAATCGGAAAGAAATATGACATCAAGAATGTCGCCGATGGCTATGCCAGGAATTTTCTTTTTCCCAAAAATTTAGCCAAGCCAGCAACCGAGGAAGCCTTAAAATGGTTGGAAATTCAAAAAGAAATTGAAGCGAAGAAGGCGGAGGAGGCGCTAAAGAAATTTCAAGAACAAGCTTCGGTGATGGAAGGCTTAGAGGTCTTAATACCGGTTAAGGTTGGCGATGAAGGTCAGCTTTTTGAGTCAATAACTAGTCAAAAGATTACTGACAAGCTGAAAGAAATGGGTTATGAACTGAAAAAATCCCAGATTGTTTTAGATGCGCCAATTAAGGAAATCGGCGAATTTCCTGTCAAAATTAAATTTGAACATAATTTAGAAGCCGAAGTCAGGGTCATTGTTAGCAAGACTGACGAGGAAAAAGAAACTAACGAAGAATAAATCCCTAAAAAACCGTATCAAAAACGGTTTTTTAGTTTAATCCGCCTCCGCCAATAGGCGGATGACGGATTAGTAATTGATCATTGACTAATTGAAAATTGAAAATTAATTAGGTATGTCCCGTTTTATTTTTGTTGTTGGCGGAGTAATGTCCGGCGTGGGGAAGGGGATTGCCACGGCCAGTATTGGGAAAATCCTGCAAAGCAAAGGTTTTAAGGTTGCCGCCATAAAGATTGATCCGTATATTAATGTTGATGCCGGGACAATGAATCCCATTGAACACGGGGAGGTTTTTGTTACTGACGATGGTACCGAGTGCGATCAGGATGTCGGTAATTACGAGCGTTTTTTAGACGAGAACTTCTATACCGAGAATTATCTGACCACTGGCCGTGTTTATCAGGCGGTTATCAATCGCGAAAGAAATCTTGGCTATGAAGGGAAATGTGTTGAGTTTGTTCCCCATATTACTGAAGAAATTATCTCCCGCCTTAAAAAAGTAGCAAACAAAAGCCGAGCCGATTTTGTGATGGTCGAAATTGGCGGGACAATTGGAGAATACCAAAACCTTTTGTTTTTGGAAGCCGCCAGAATGATGCATCTTCAGGAACCAAATAAGGTTTTGTTTGTCATGGTGAGTTACTTGCCGGTTCCCGGTAATTTGGGCGAGATGAAAACCAAACCAACGCAGAATGCCGTCCACCAGTTGAACAGTGCCGGAATTCAGCCGGATATTATTCTTGCCCGCGGCCCCGCTTCTTTAGATGAACCGCGGAAAAGAAAGATTTCTATTTTCTGCAACGTGAACGAGAAAGATGTTATTTCTGCTCCTGATGTCGAGTCGATTTATGAAGTTCCTCTTAATTTTGAAAAAGAAAACTTAGGCAACCAGATTTTAAAGAAATTTGGCTTACGAGCAAGGGTTAGCTATTTGGCCGACTGGCGAAGGTTGGTTAAAGATATTAAAAACGCCAAAAAACCGATTAGAATCGGCATTGTCGGCAAGTATTTTGAAAGCGGGAAATTCACCTTACTGGATTCCTATATTTCCGTTATTGAAGCAATCAAACATGCCTGCTGGTCTTTGAAGCGAAAACCGGAGATTATCTGGTTTTCCAGTGAAGAATACGAAAAAAAACCTAGCGCTTTAAAAGAATTAAAAAACTTTGCTGGTGTGATTATCCCGGGTGGATTTGGTAATCGGGGGGTTGAAGGGAAGATTAAAACTATCGGCTATTGTCGAAAAAATAAAATTCCCTATTTAGGTCTTTGTTTGGGTCTGCAATTAGCGGTGGTGGAATTCTGTCGCCATATTTTACGGCTGAAAAACGCCAATTCCACTGAATTTGCGGCCGAGACGAAATATAAGATCATTGATGTGATGCCAGAACAAAAAGCTCTTTTACGGGAAAAACGCTATGGGGCAACAATGAGGCTTGGTGCTTATTCTTGTCAAATTAAACCGAAAACAATTAGCCATCGGGCTTATCGACAACTTAATGTTTCCGAACGACACCGACACCGCTACGAGCTAAACAATAGTTTTCGAGAAGTTTTGGAGAAGAAAGGAATGGTCGTGGCTGGTATAAATCCTCAGCGAAATCTGGTCGAAATCATTGAAATCCCAAACCATCCTTTTTTTGTCGCTACTCAATTTCATCCCGAATTTAAATCGAGGCCCTTAAGGCCTCATCCATTGTTTAGAGAGTTTATCAAAGCGGCTATTCGACGTTCACAATCGTAACGATTTTTTTTGAACCGTCAAAACGGGTTTTCTTCTTGGTAAGATAATTGACAACCCCTTCTTTTAAAGCAAAAAGACTGTCATCCGCCGTTCGTTTGACATTTTTTCCGGCAATAAACTTCGAGCCCCGCTGGCGAACCAGCATACTCCCAACTTTTGCTTTTTGGCCAGCGAAGAGCTTTATTCCCAGATATTTTGGCCTGGAATCTCTGCCCAACCGTGATATTCCCGATGATTTAGTTTTGGACATA
>CAYRJV010000003.1:3704-12400 GCA_964424745.1 uncultured Candidatus Saccharibacteria bacterium
TTTGCTGCTGGCTATATTACCGCCAAGTTGAGTGAAAAAGAACCGCTAAAATTTGAGCAAGTCACGAAACATGTGTCTTAAAACTTGGAACTTAAAACATGAAACAATAAAATGTTCCAAGTTTCAAGTTCCATGTTTCAAGAAATATGCAATTTATAATTGTCAAACATGGCGAAAACTTATTAAATCTGACGAGACGAATCGGTTATGTACCTAGCAAACATAATACTTCCTTTGAATTTAGTTTTTATCGGCCTTTAAGTCGGCAAGGCTATCCGCGTTTCCATCTTTATATTAAAGAAGACGCTCAATCAGGCAATTTTATCTTTAATCTTCATTTAGACCAGAAAAAGCCTTCTTACGAAGGCACCACCGCTCACAGCGGCGAATACGAAGGTAAAATCGTAGAACAAGAAGCCGCCCGAATAAAATCCCTTTTAGAAATAAGGGAATAGTTCAACAAAAATCCCGTTCGCAATGAAACGGGACTTGACGGCGAAAGTGAGCAGGTGGTCAAGCCGCGGCTTTTTCCCGGACTTCACTACCGATTGCCTTGTGTAATATAAAACCGGCTGTTTCAGATTTGTTTATATGAATGGAGGTTTGTCTTATGCAGAATTTTGTGACGGTTCGGATTAGTTCCAAAGGACCGGGCAACATCCTCAGGGTGGTCTTTGGCCAGGTTGGACCGAGGGTGTTCCTAGGTGTGGAGGCCTTAACCAAGTATCTGGGGCCCTATATCGAAACGCAGAAAGGACTTGGGTTAGCGGTGCGGCTCTCGCCAGAGGTGATGAAGTTAACCGGTTTGGAGAGCACGGCCGAACCATGCCAGGACGGATCAACCCAAGGTCGCCTAAGAGAGGAAAACAATTCCTCTGCGCCAAGTCCTATCTTGATGAAAGGTAGAGCTTTTTGTTTAGGCAATGATGTGAGAGAATAATCGCCTTATTAACGGATTTTTGTTACAATAACTAAATGAAATTTTCTATTTATCCCAAACCGCCGTTTAGCTTTGATTTGGTAGCTGGTCTGTACTCAAGGTTTCCGACGCAGTGTGTTGACATTTATGGAGAAGGAGTCTATGAACGAGCTTTAGAAGTTAAAGAGAGGATTTATCTTATTAAAGTAAAATCAATTGGTCTGTTGAACGAACCGAAACTTTTGGTCGAAGTTCTCCCCGAAGGTGAGACAATTGACAAACAATCTATTGAAGAAAAGATAAAATGGATGTTGGGGACGGAAGATGAGATTAAAGAATTTTACAAAATCGGCTTGAAAGATAGAAAGTTCTCGCAGATAATTCGAAATCTTTATGGATTAAGGCCAACCAAAACGCCAACGGTATTTGAAGCCTTGATCATTGCTATCTCCGAACAGCAAATTGCTTTGCCAGTGGCCCTAGCTATAAGGAAAAGACTAGTCGAGAAATACGGAGAGTCAATCACCATTGGCGAAAAGAAATACTATGCTTTTCCTTCGGCCGAAGCATTAGCTCAAGCTAAGTCGGCAGAAATTAAAGAATTAAAATTTAGCTCTAAAAAAGCGGATTACATGATTGATGTTTCGACCAGAGTAGTAAATAATGAACTCAATCTAGAAACAATGAAAGGCGGGGAAATTAATAAGGTTACCGCCATACTGAGCCAAATTAAAGGCTTAGGTCCTTGGACAATCGCCTATATGCTGTGCCGCGGAATGGGTAGATATGAGACTCTACCCGCCGCGGATATGGGGTTAAGGACCAGTGTCACCAATTATTTACGAGAAAAGGAAAAAGTAAGCGAGCGTGAAGTAAGAAAAGTTCTTGAACCCTTTGGAAAATATCGGGGTTATGCCGCTTTTTATTTAATTTATAACTACGCTTTTCAAAAATATCCAAAAAATTAACCTATGAAAATACGAAAAGCAAAAATTTCTGAAGCAAAAAAGATTAGTCAGCTGATTCAAAATACGCAGGCAAAAATCAATGCCAAAGATTATTCGCCAAAAGAAATCGCTGCCTGGCAGAAAGCGAATAGCGAAGCCGAAATTCGGAAACGGCTCAAAAACAAAAGCTGTGATGTTTATCTGGCAATAGCCGGCAAGGAAATCGTCGGCACAGGCACACTTGACGACAGCCAATTGAGAGGCATTTTTGTCAGGGCTGATCAACTAGGCAGGCATATCGGTAGCCAGATTCTCCGCCAGATTGAGAGAAAGGCGATAAGTAGGGGAGTGAAGAAATTGCGTTTAGAGGCAAGCCTGACTGCCCCGGGTTTTTATCAAAAATTTGGCTACAAAAAAATCAAAAAATCTTTTCACAAATTTAATGGAGTTAAAGTCCGCTGCGTAATAATGGAAAAGTCGTTAATTAGATAGAGTAATTAAAAAAGAATATTGGGATAGGGAAGTAACCAGAGCAAAAAATCATTCCGTCGGCAGAAAACTAGTTTAGGCTCTAACACGACCTTTGGCATTTTGGCAAGAAGGTAATCAGTTTGACAAAATAGTAAAAATGTATTGTAATTTATCAAGATTCAGTCTCAATAACATCTCTGCTTAAATCTAAATTTATTCCTTTAAATTTTTTCCGCCATGGTATTTCTGATGGATTTCCCGCAGCTTTTGGTTGGTCACATGAGTATAGATTTGCGTGGCTAAGATATTTTTGTGACCCAGAAATTCCTGGACAATTCTCAAGTCAACTCCTTGCATCAATAAATCAGTGGCAAAGCTGTGGCGTAACACGTGGGGAGTAGTGGTAATCGGCAAACCGGCCATGACCGTATATTTTTTGATAACTTTTTCAATTGCCCGAGGGGTTATTCTTTGTAAATTGTGTTTTTGATGATTAACAAATAATGCTTTTTCTTTATCTTTTCTCTCAACCAGATATTTCTTTAGCCACTCAATTGCTCGTTTGGAGAGATAGACGGTACGTGGCCGATTGCCTTTACCAATGATTCCAATTTCCAGTTCAGCGGCAAGAGGATCAAATTTTATTTGGTCACGGTTTAATGACACCAGTTCGGCAATGCGCATGCCGGTAGAAAAGAACGTTTCTAGTATTGCGCGATCGCGTAAACCTTTAATCTGCGCAGTATCCGGTGCGGAAAACAATTTTTCGAGTTGTTCCAAGGTCAAAAACTTGACCGTTTTTTCTTTGACATCTTTGGCTAGTTTTATTTTTTCTGCCGGTAACGATAAGATATCGCGGTTGGCAAAATAGTTTAAAAAAGACCGTAAGGCAATGAGGTAATAGTTTTGGGTTGTCTTTTTCAGGTTACTATGGCTTTCCGGGCTATATTGGCGGGAGAGATAAACGCGATAGCGCCAGACATGATCAGGGGACAATTCATGTGGTTTTATATTTTCCAAATTATTTTCTTTGAGCCAATCCAAAAATCTTTTCAAAAAGCGAGCGTAATTTTCTTGAGATTTAGATGATAATCCTTTTTCAATCTCCAGCCAGTCTAAAAAATCGTTTAAATGTTGGGGGAGTGGTTTGTCGCTTTGGTTCATAGATAAGAGTTCTCTTAAGTATAATTATGCGAACTTGTCTATATTAATAATATGGGGTTCAGAAACCTCTGTCAAGCACTTCCCTGACGATGGTTAATATATCTTTTTTAAAAAGTACACGTGAGCTAATTATTTAATCATTTCCAGAAATCTTTGCCAAAGATTTTTTCGGATGGCTGGCATTTCTTGTTTTACCTCTCCCCCAAATTCCTTTCTCTCTTTTTCAAAATCCTCCTCAATCATTGGTTTACGGCGTTCGGCCTCACCCTTGAGCGCTTGCCAAAGTCTTTCAAAGAAGCGTTTAATTGTCTGTCTAAGACCGGCGGTCCAGGTCTTTACCTTCTCATATATATCTTTCCATATCTTTAGTGCTTCGTTCCAAGCGTTTTTTATCGCCTCGGGAAAAAGATTGGTGGATTTTTTCCCTATCCTTTCAAAATCCTCGATCGTCTCCGGCTGTTTAAGGGGTGTTTCTGGGCTCTCAGCCAGACAAATATTTCGCTCTGTAACGAAAATAAAGGGCTTTCTGAGCCTTAATTTAGCTGGCAGGAGTAAAACTACCATTAGCCAAAAAATAAGCAAAATTAAGCTTTTTACCCTAATCGTTTGAAGTCTCATTTAGTCTTTATACTACGAAATACATTTGACTTTTTGTAAATCCTCTATTTTCTATAACACAGTTTTACAATTGTGAAATTACTTGTCTGATTATGTTAAATTTTGAGCATTTTGCAGTCTGGTAATTGTTTTATCCTTCCCCAAAACTTCGGCGATTTCAAACGGCCCGGCTGAAGCCGATTTACCGCTTAAAGCAGCCCTAACTGGCCATAAAAGGTATCCCCTATCACGACCCGTGTCAGCTGTAAATTTCGTGGCTGTTTCTAATAATATTTTTTCTAGATTTTCTTTTATCCAATTCTCCGTTTCAATTTTGGCGAGCGCTTTTTCCGAATCGTGCAGTGCTTTTCTTATTTCCTCATTGCTTTCGTCTTTCCAGGTCAACAGCTGTTTTTCGTAGCTTAACTTTTTCTTAAAGAAAAAATCGGTCAATTCGCTAATTTCGGAAAGTCTTTTTAATCGTTCCTGATAAAGAAAGATAATTTTCTCCAATAATTGCGAATTTATTATCTCGCCACTCTCTTTTATCCTAAACAGGGGTTTTCCCTGACTGCGCAGAACCAGTTTTTCTGCCTCAACTGTTTCCTTACTGCCATCAGTTTCCTCGATAAGTCCGGCATTAATCAAAAAAGGCAGGCAAGCTTCGGTAAGTTTTTCAATCGATTTCTGCCGAATGTAGAAACCGTTAAGCGATTCCAACTTGCGGATATTAAAAATGGCGCCAGCCTTACGGCATCGTTCAAGAGAAAACTCCTTGATTAATGACGGTATGGCAAAGATTTCTCTTTCGCCGCCAGGATTCCAGCCAAGAAAGGCAATGAAATTAACCAGGGCTTCGGCTAGATAACCCTCTTGACGGTATTCTTCAACCGCGGTAGCACCACGCCGCTTGCTTAATTTGCTGCGATCCGGCGCTAAAATTAAGGATAAATGAGCATAATTCAGGCGAGGAAAACCAAGTGCTTCTTGGATGAGAATTTGTTTCGGGGTGTTGGAAAGATGTTCTTCTCCGCGAATAACATGACTGATTTTCATTTCGTAATCATCAATAATGACGGCAAAATTATAAAGCGGATCATTCAAACTGCGGGCAATGATAATATCGCCGAAAAGACTGGAATCAAATTCGGTGCGTCCCCGGATTATATCTTCAAAAATTACTCTTTTATGAGGAATCCGAAAACGGATCACCGCTTTCTCACCCTGGCTAATTCGTTTTTCTGCTTCGTCTCTGGGGAGACTGCCGCATTTACCACTATAACGAGGCGGCTGGCCAATACTCATTTGATATTGTCTTCGCGCTTCCAACTCCTCCTCGCGACAAAAACAATAATAAGCTTTGTCTTCAGCCAAAAGTTTTTCCAGATATTTCCGGTAGACGGCAATTTTTTCGCTTTGGCGATAGGGACCGTATTGTCCGCCAATATCCGGACCTTCATCCCAATTAATGCCGAGCCATTTTAAGCCGTCAATGATGTTTTTCTCAAATTCCGGCTTGGACCGTTCCGTATCCGTGTCTTCAATCCGCAAAATAAATACACCTTGATTTTTTCGAGCGAAAAGGAAGTTAAAAAGCGCAGTTCTGGCGGTGCCAATATGCAAAAAACCCGTTGGCGCGGGTGCGATTCTGGTACGAATCTCGCCGGGTTTTACCAATTTTAAATCACTTGTCGTTTCGGTGGGATTGGCACTACTTGTTGAGTCCGGCGGATCACTTAATTTTTTTTCTGCGGCGTCCATTCTAAATTAAATATCTCATAGCCTCAAGTTAAAGTCAACATTAAATCAAAAAGGCAGAAGACAATTAGCCTCCTACCTTTGTCCGTGGCTAGAGTGTAATAAAGAACGTCCATTTCCATCCCACTTCTTCGACCTTGATAGCGAACGGAAGATCAGGGCTGCTGGGGTTTGTCGCCTTCGCCTTTATTACCTCCCGCGCATATTTCTTGGCGGTTTCTCTTGCCGCCACCGCGGAGTCAAACTCGTTTCGTTCAACCCATTTACTAAGCGGAACCAGGGACAAAATTCCACCCGTGTGTAGTTCAAGTAGCCGATACATTTCGCCTCCTTTGTTGTCATTAGAAATGACCCGAAAACCTAGAGAAAACACTCTAAACTACTAAGAGCGTTTAACAAACAAAAGAACTAACTAATAGTTCAAACTATCACAAAAGGGGTCAAGGTCAAGATAAATTCAGCCAAGATAGGTTAGGATATATTCCGCAATTATTCGGCCTGCTTGCGGCCGCGAGAATTCTCTGGCGGCCTCACTCATTGCTTTCAACTTGGGCTGATTGGCAAGCAGGAATTTTATTCTTTCAAGAAAAAAATGCGGGGTTAGATTTGGTTCTTCAATCACAATCGCTGCCTCCTTATCGGCATAAGCGTAAGCATTCTTTAGTTGGTGGTTTTGGGCTGATCCGGATAAGGGAATTAAAATGCTGGGCTTACCCACCGCGGCAATTTCAAAAATACTTCCCGAACCCGCCCGGCTGACAACCAGACTAGCTGCCTGGTAAGCATGGCGCAGTCCTTCTTCGGTCAGAAAAGAATATGGATGATAATACTTTTTAAGATTATCGGGGATGACGACATTTGCCTCGGCCTTAACTTGTTCGGCATTTTTGGTACCAGCCTGGTGAATTAATTCAACATCCATAAAAATCTCGGGCATAGTTTGGAGGAGCATATCATTAATTCTTTGTGAGCCCTGTGAACCGCCAAGAATCAAAACAATTGGTTTTTCGCCGGTTAATTTAAATAATCCTTTTGCTTCTTCCAAAGAGCCTTGGGTAATTTCTTTTCGAACCGGATTACCAGTGGCGATCATTTTTCTTTGCGGGAAAAATTCCGTCTCCTTGGCCGGAAAAGAAACAAAAATCTCTAAGGCGAACCGGCTCAAAAGTTTATTGGTCGAACCCGGCACAACATCGGATTCATGAAGAAAAATCGGAACTTGTAATATCCAGCCGGCAATAACTGCTGGAATTGAGCCGTAACCACCTTTACTCAAAATAACATCCGGAGCCACCAAAAAGATATGAAAAAATGCCTGAAGTAAGCCTAAAGGAGTTTTGAAAAAGACATCAATAATGTTTTGGAAGATACTGGCAATGCTTAGATATCTTCGTACCTTTCCCGCAAAGATGGTCGTCACATTAATTCCTTCCTGGGTCAGTAAAAGCGAGCTGAACTCGTCTTTGGGTCCGAGATAATAAAACTCCAGCTTATCCGCTTTTGTATAAATGCTTCGTATTTCTCTCACAATGGCAATTATGGGAAAAAGATGACCTCCAGTTCCGCCACCAGTAAAGAGTATTTTCATATATTAATTAGATGGTCTGTTTAGAAATATTTAAAAGCAAGCCGACACCAATCAGTTCACTAATTAGGGCTGAACCACCGTAACTGATAAATGGTAGAGGGATCCCGGCAATCGGTAGGATTCCGGTCATAGCGGCAATGTTAATAAAGGCTTGACTGACAATCCAGCTGCTAATTCCCACTGCGGCTAATCGCAAAAAACTATCAGATGTTCTTCTTATAATTCTAAACCCTCGCCACATAAAAGCCAAGAAGAAAAGGATTAAAATTAGACTACCAACAAAGCCAGTTTCCTCGGCGAGAATCGGAAAGATTGCATCCGACATTGCCTCCGGCAGAAAACCGAATCGTTGACGGCTCATTCCCAGCCCGACGCCAAAAATTCCGCCGGAACCAATCGTTATCAAAGCTTGACTTAATTGATAAGCGTCTGCTGTGGGATTAATCGTTTTATTGAGAATAACTAAAAGACGAGAAAGCCGATACGGTTCAAAGGCAATTAAAGACAGAAAAATGACTGCCGAACCAAGGGATAAAAGAAGAATATGCCAGAAAGGCGTATTGGCCGAGAAATATATTGCTCCAGCAATTATTAAAATAATACCGAGTGTGCTGATATCTTTTTGAAGATAGAGAAAAAAACCCGTTAAACTAAAAATTAATATAAAAGGTAGCAATGTTTCTTTAATCTTTTTTTCCGGTTTACGGGGATAAGATTTTTCATCCCAATTGGCTAAGAGGCTGGCCAGATAAACAATAAAAGAAATTTTCAAAAATTCGGCTGGCTGAAACAGAAAAGATCCAATTCCCACCCAGCGTCGTGCTCCGCCAAACCGTGAACCGATGCCGGGTAAGAAAACCATTGCCATAAATATCAGGTTTAATAAAAACAAAAATGGCGATAGTTTTTTGAGGAGAGTTAAATCAATTTTAAAGGCGATAAAAGCCAGGATAAGACCGGGCAGTAAAGCAAAAACTATCTGGTGCTTCAAATAATAAGAAGTATTGCCAAAGCGGTCGTAAGAAATCGCCGCGGCAATACTCGTTAAAATTAGAATTCCAAAAATCAATAGACTGATAACAATTCCTGCCAAAAAATAATCAGGACGATGCGAATTTTTAAACATGGTTCGACTAAGCTCACCACAGGTGGTTCGACTAAACTCACCTCTTTATTTTGCTAGTTCTTTTACGTATTTCTTAAATAATTCACCCCTTTCCTTATAATCTTTAAACAGACTGAAACTAGCCGA
>CAYRJV010000003.1:12500-24026 GCA_964424745.1 uncultured Candidatus Saccharibacteria bacterium
TGCATTCTGAATTTGTATCTCTTTCCAGATTTTTTCCCCGGTTGTCGGAAATAATATTAAGGTTTTGATATTGCTTTTTAAAATTGCCTTGGCGACATTTTTAAAGCTTAATCCCCGATCAAACCCGCCAGCAATCAGCGTCGCTATGTTTTTGCCCAGTGCTTCGATAGCAGCAATGGTTGCTTCGGGCATAGTCGCCAGAGAATCATTGTAAAAATCTATTCCTTTGAATGTACCAACAAATTCCAAGCGGTGCGGTAAAGGTTTAAAGGTTTTTATTGCTTCACGGATTTTTTTAGATGAAATATGGTACAGCTGACCGACTTCAATTGCCGCACCAACGTTATAAAGATTGAATTTCCCTTTGAGTGGAATATTTTTGATTTTGATTATTTTTTCAATTTTTTTGGGGTTAATCGGGATTTTTTTTGCCTTAGATTTTTTAGATAGCTCTCTCGAGGTTTTATTTTCACGATTATATATCAAAAAATCAGATTTTTTCTGGTAACGGCAGAGGTTAGCTTTTGCCTCGGCGTATTTTTTGAACGTACCGTAATAATCAAGGTGGTCGGGGTAAATGTTTAATAAAACGGCAATCGGCGGACTTTTCTTTAAAGTTGAGAGTTGATGGCTGGAAAGTTCATCAACATAAATATCTTTTGGCGTTGCTGAAAGCAGAAGCTGGAGAACTGGTTTTCCGATATTGCCGATTAAATGCGCTTTCCGTCCGCCTTTTTTTAAAATCCGGTAAATTAAAGACGAGGTTGTCCCCTTCCCTTTTGTTCCGGTTATGCCGATAATTTCTCCCGGACAATTATCAAAAAAAATTTCTGTTGGCGATGTCAGAATTTGTTTTTGTGAAATAAACGGAGATAGAATTCGCGGCGCGATGCCCGGCGAACGGATAATGACATCATAATCTTTAACCTTCGTTAAATAATCTTTTCCCAGATGGAGTTTCGTTGGTGGATATTTTCGGATTATTTTTTTTGCCTTTTTGCTTAACTTCTCCAATTTTAATTCATCAGCAATACCAAAAACTGCCGCAGGAAACTTTTTCCTCAAAAAAAGAAAACTGTCAATCCCCTCTCGACCAAAACCAAGAATCAAAATTTTTTTACTCTTAAAATTTTCTAACATTATATCTTAAGATACCATATTTTTTTCTTTTTCCGAAATAAAAAAGTGTTTGAATATAATTTAACTTTCTAGAAACAAAAAGGAGAGCAAGATTTCCTTCTCGTTCTCCTTATGGGCTTTCTCTAAGCCTTGCCGCGGAGCTTACACGATGATCTTTCCGAGGATTTTTTCCAGGAAACGACGGAAGCCGTCGGACAACAAGACTAGTACGGCGATGACCATGACAGTGCCAAGGCCTATTATGAGCATCAATACCCCGAACTCTAGTTCTTGTGGATCTGGCTCTGGCGGTACTAGCCTTACCCTCACCACTGGTTCTGTCGGACGTTCCTCTTTGGTAAGGCCTCCTGGTCCTGGTGAAAGTGCTGGCATCGACAGAAGTGCCGTTACCAGTATAACTGCGCCTACAATTCCGAGACCCCAGAAAACATCTCTCCTTTTCATGTCACCCCCACCTTTCATTTTCTTGTAAGATAGTCTATCGTCTGTTTTATATTATTACAAAATTTTTGTTTTGTCAAGGTATTCTTAAATCCCTTAATGCTGATATTTTCTTCCAAAACAAAAAAGCGGTAGGACCTCATTATCCAACCACTTTTGCCGAGACTGCTCGAATTAAGCGGTAGGTTTTTTAGTTGTTTGTCTGTAAAACTCCTCCATCTCTTCTGGAGAAATGTGGATGACTGCGGCGGCAGCCCCTCTCATCTCCGGAGAGCGTCGGAACGACAGACTGTTCGTATCAAACCTTTTTTTCGCCAAATCTGCGGCAATCCTAGCTTTCCGTGCCTCGTCCACTTCAATTACACCCCCGATAGATTTCAGACGATAGATGCTAATGAATATAGCAGACCAAACAATCCTGTCAATAGTACTTTTTTCCACACCAGTTCGAGAACCGTTCTCGGACTGTTAAGTTAACAAAAAATGGTACGGAAGCAAAGCGCCTCAGCGCACCATTTTTTAAGTCAAGACGGTTCTTGACTATGAGGGTGACCTTGGCTTTCTTTCTTACGCCAAGGTGGGAAAGGATCAAATAGTTCATTCAGGAGGAAAGGCAGACATATCCAGAATAAAGCAAACAGGCTAAACTTGATCGTCTCCTCGTCCATCTCCGACCTCCTTTGAATATTCTAATTTCACTATTATCCAGTTAGTTTCTTTTGTCAATTTCATCTAATAAAGGTTAGTTTTTATTGGTAAAATTTAAAAAACAAAAAGTCGTGCAGGATTACTCCACGACTTCTAGGGATTGCCGCTTATTTCTTTTCGTTCTCGTGACAGCTTGGCCAGGCGGCCTTGCTGTCAGCTTGTTTTTGAGCCGCGGCGATGACCTCATCCGGATTTTTACCCGCTGCCCTAGCTGCTTGCCGGAGCTTCTCCTCGGTCTTGTGTGATAAAACAGCATTGCCTTTCTTTTCACCAGGTTTGGCCCTTACGCTATATTCAACCCGGATTCTCTGCCCAGTGACAATACCAAGAGTCTGACCATAGAGGAACATAATTGGCATGCTTTCATCCCCTTTTATCTGAACTATCTCTTTGACTCTCCGTTTCCTTGCGCTTCAAGGTTTTTAACTTCTCGTTTTAGCCTCGAGAAGAATCGAACTATCGCGGATATTCCGGCGATAGCGAGACAGAGGACTAGGACCGTTCCCATAACCAACAAAACCCACGGACCAGTTGGAACTTCTCCCATCTTTTCACCTCCCCAATTCTTAATTGATCTGAAGTGTTTTTTTTGGTGACACTTCTTAAGTTCTAATTTTACTATGATTTAATTTCAGTTTTTGTCAAATTTCGTAATCTAGCTTAGATTACATAAAATAAAAAGATGGAACGCAGAGCGAACCATCTTATGTGGCGACTTTACCGTCCCCTTAGATTAGAGATGATTGAAACTGCAGTCTTTCCGGTCGCCATATCTATTTCTATAAATAAGTTGACACTCGACTAACTGCAGTTGACCGTCTTCGAGAGTCGCAGTAACAATCGCCTTGCCCTTGGCTTCTTCGATGGGACGAAGCACCGCTTTCGCTTTACTCACTACTTTGGCGAGAAAGTCGGCAGTCACCGTTTCCGGTATCCCGGCCGAATGTGCTTCTCTGACGACGCGATCGCGCGCCTCGTCAAGGTTCACTTGGCCATTTCGTATGATTCCCGTGAACTTAATTGTGTTCATTGTTCCTTTTCCCTTCGCCTTTATCCTAACTGGGACCAAGTCATATTCGAGAGAATGTGTCAATAACGAGACAAGATACTATTTTCACTATACTGATATTTATCTAATTTGTCAAACAAAAATGGCGAGTAGCGAGGCTAAGCCTTCTACGCGCCAATCTTGAGAAAGAAGGATATTATCATCCTTTGATGAATTTCCATTCTTCCTGCCTTTGTTGGTTTTCCGCTTGCGATTGGACCGCCGCAGCCAGCGAAGAACCAAAAAGGACGATGAGTACCACCAGAGCTACCAGGAGAACGAGTAAAACCCATCTCATGTGTTATCCTCCTGACCTTTCTTGGACCTGACGGCATTCGCTAGCACGCACAACGCCGTGTAAACAATTCCGCCGGCAAGAGCAAGTTTCCCCCTATCGGTGGTCAAAATGATTCTTACCACTTCTTTCGCTCCCGCCACAATCCCCTCGATTATCTTTGCCATCATTACCTCCTATAACGATTTGATTGAAGCCAATTTCATTATAATGATAGGGATTTATTTTTGTCAACTTAAATTTTTGCCAGATATCAAAAATAAAAAAGCGATCAGAAATTTCGACCGCTTTGCCACCCCCTGCCAAGAAATTTCATCTGCTTCGTCTATTTTGATAATGCAGAGGCATAAACCAAGCAGATTATTACGAGAACTACGAAAAGAGGGTAGAGAATCGCCGGCGTCCTTGGTCTCGGTTTTTCAGCTTTTTTGTTGCATATCGCCGCAACGCCGACGAGCAAAGCATCGCGATCGCTTGCCCCTTGCCTTCTACCAATCCGTTCAACCGAACAGGTGTACGAATGAAATTCGTACCACTTTCGGTAAGCTAAACGATGACCAAGGATGATCGTTGCGAAGACCAGTGCCCCGAAAATAAGAGACTTTTCCATCTCACCCATCTCGCTCTCCTTCATGACTAATAGTCTTTAGGGTGTCGCCTTTATTATAATTAAACTCTGTTATTTGTCAAGATTTTGGAAAACAAAAAGCTGGTTCGTCGAAATCTTCCAACGAACCAACTTATCTTAGTCGTCTGGGAGTTTATGCGTTTTGCCGATCCCCTTCTTTCTTCCTTTCCTCGAGTTCCCTTCTCTGCCAGTCCTCGGCAACTTCCTGGAGCTGACGACTGACAGATAGTTTTGGCGAACCTTTTTGCTGGCGCTGGAAGACAAATGCTACCGCCGCCAAGATTACGCAGGCAAGAATTAGTACGCCGAGGCAGATCCCGTCGACGAGATCCATACGTCTGTCTCTCCTTTCATTTACTCATCTACAATCAAAATGGTACTATTTTTTCTATATCGAATCATCTTTTTTGTCAACTTATCCGATTTTTACACGATCGTGTGAAAAGTGAACAAGTTTCCTCCGGGTTATTTGTTTGAGTTAATAACAATTCAAAAGAAAAAATTGCTTGTTTTCTTTTCTCGTTTTAATTTTACAAAGATTGAACGCAGCCAAACTTTCTTTCCTGGTGCCCACACATTCAAAAGGCTTTACTTTGGTTAAGCCGATGAGTGCTTTCAACGTTGGCAGCAAATCTTTTTTATCCAAAAGGTTTTCGCCGAAAATTTGATTCAAAGTTTTTTCCTCCAAAAAGGGATATAAAATCAAAAAAATAAACAGACACTTGGCGCACTGACCGCACCACCGATTTATTTTTGAGGATATTTTATAGGCATTATTGCAACCGACGAATACTTTAAAATATTGAGGGTATTGAGAGAACGTCTTAGCAATTTTGATTTCCGAGAAGGACCGGAGAAAACTAAAATAATGCACATCTCTGGCTAGATATTTTTTAGAATAGAATCTAAATTTTTTTTCAAATTCCAGAGTTTTTGACCACTGATGATTAATTTCTTTGCCTAAATAGTTGGTATTTCCTTCCTCGGTGCTTTTTTCGTTGGAAAAAGCAATGTATTTATAATCAAAAAGAACGGCACAGAAAACGCTTAAAAACGATAGAACAGCCGTAAATGGTGTATGGCCATTGAGGTATCCCCTATTATTTAGACTAAGTAGTCTTCTATCAATTTCCCGTCGTACAATTATCGGATTTTTTACTCCACTTATCTTTACGGTTTCCAGAGCCGGCTTTTTCGGATTGACCAAAAAACAGTGCAAAGCCTGCCACCGTTTTTTTAACAACTCCAGGGTTACAATCGAATCCTTGCCGCCGCCAATCGGCACGATTACCCGTTTTTTCAATTTTTTCTGGTAAATTGACCTCGGTAAAAAATCCACGATCGTAGCTTTTTTATATTGACCAATTTTTTTAAATTGATCGTAGCCATTAGTAATTTTCAGAAAATTCGGCTGGCGGAAATCAATTTTGTTTTCGTAAAAATATTGGCCCATTCCGTTCATCAGTAAATCTTTCCACCACTTAATTTGTCTTTGATTTAAATAACCGGCTTCAATAACAATCTCTGGTGAACAAGTAGCCTTCCAGTAGCTGGGAATTTCCATTAAACCCAAATGAAAGACTAAATTGTCCAATACCCTCTCCCCTATTTTCGCGAACCTCTTTTTATCAATATTTTCAATGACTATTTTCGGTGTAAAAAAAATATCTGGTTGAATCTGGAAATAAAAAACAATCTCCAGATTGGCTCTTGAGATTTTATAAGAGTATCTTTCGTAAACAAACTGCGGATATTTCTTCCGCAATTCATTATATTTCATAATTCATTATTCTAAATTTACTATTCTATTATCCCAACAGCCGTATCACCACCCCCACGATTGCCATTACTACGCCAACGACCCAAAACCTCATTGTCACCTTGTATGGCGGCCAGCCTTTGGCTTCGAAATGATGGTGAATCGGAGCGGCCAAAAAAACTTTTTTCCGCCTGATTTTTTTCGAAAGAAGCTGGATAATAACTGAACCAGATTCAACTACTAAAGGGAAGCCAATAATCGGCAGAACTAAAACCGAATCGCTTAAAAAAGCCACTACGGTTAAGGTGGCACAAAGACCTAAGATGCCTGTCTCGCCCATATAAAATCTGGCTGGAGGAATATTAAACCACAAAAAAGCTAAAATTGTGCCTAAAATAACCGAGCAAAAGGCGGCTAAATCAATTTGACCCCGCCAAAGACTAATCGCTGCATAGGCAGCAAAAATTGAAGCGAAAGTTCCACCCGACAAGCCGTCAATACCATCAATCACCCCCCCACTGTAGGTTGCCAGCATTACTAATACAAAAAAAGGAATATACCAAATGCCAATTTTGAATTCTCCGTTTCCCGGAACATGAATCGTCTGCCAACCCAGTTTAGCGTAGAACCACCAGGCGCCGATAAGACCAATAATTATTACCATCGCCAAGCGTTGCCGCAAAGACAATCCGGTATCAGTTGATGTGCCTCTTCGAAAAACTTGTAAAATATCATCGGCCAGACCTAATAAAGAAGCGGCAACCAAGGTGAAAAGCGGCAGCCAGGTTTGTGATTTACTCAAAAAATTTAATTTTTTTAGCCACCAAATATCTGTCTTTGAGAGAATAAAAAAGACAATGGCCGTAAAAAGAGTTCCCAGCCAAATCAATACTCCGCCAAAACGAGGAGTTTTTACCTCGCCTTCCGCATGGAATTTTTGGAAAACCGGCAAACTACCGCCGTCTAAAGACTTTGTCCTGACTTCCTTGCGCCAAAGCTTATATTTATACAAAAAATGCGTTAGGGCGGGGGTAAATAAAAATGCGCTCAGAAAACTGAATGTCCCCACGGCAAATATTTTGATAACATTTATAGCTAATCCGGGACTTTCGTAAATTGGCATATAAATAGTTAGTAGTTAGTAGTTTGTAGTTGGTAGTGTGTTAGATTTATAGTTTATGGTTTATGGTTCATTGTAGCTGATAAGCTTCATATATCCAATTTACCATTTTTTCCATTTCGCCAAAACGGTCGGCTGATCCCAAAATGACGTTTATCAGGTAACCATTTTTGATCGGTGATTTAAGAACCAAAAGAAGACAGCCTTTAGCTCGCGGCGTCCAGCCCGTCTTACCGCCAATAATTTGGTTTTTCCAGGAAACGAGCCGGCTTCCTAAAAATTCATTAGTATTCAAAATCTGATGGTGAAAAACGCCATCGCTGGAATAAAGTCTAGCCGTTGGTGTCGAAATGATTTTCCAGATTACTGGTTTTTGAAGCAAGTATTCGGTGAGCTTTACCAGGTCTTGCGTTGTCGAATAATTGATTGCTTGATTCCCATCAAGACCAGTCGGATTGGCAAAATGTGTATTATTTAGTTGTAGTTCGGCCGCTTTAAGATTCATTAATTTCACAAATTCTTCAATACCTTGCACTTCGGCTAAGGCATAAGCAGCGTCATTGCTGGATTCCATTAAAAGCAAATACAAGAGGTCTTTGACAAAGAACTTTTCGCCGATTTTTAAATTTCCGAGCTCGCTTTCTTGGTCAACCGCTTCTTTGGAAATTGTAATTTCCTGGGAGAGGTCGTCGTTCTCGAGAATAATAATCGCTGTCATTAACTTGCTTAAGCTGGCAATCGGAAGCCGTTTTTCTGGTTCTTTGGCAAAAAGAATTTTTTTCTTACCAGAAGAATCAAGGAAAATCGAGATGGCTGCCTCGGCTTCGAGGTTTAAGTCTTCAATTTGTTGATTGCGGATAAACTGCTGACTATCATCGGGTCTGTTTATCTCTTCTTTTGCTTTTACTCCTTGACTCACTAAAATGGGAGGGTTCTCGGCTATTTGGGCAACAAAAAAAGCATTTTTTATAATTTCTTCCGAGGTATTGATCCCCCACCAAAAAATTAGACTGAAAGTAAAAGCCGCTAAGAAAATTTTAAACTCTCGGCTCATTTTTTAGACTCTCTGATTTTAATGTGAAGTTCTCTTAATTGTTCTTCGGTTATTTCTGAAGGGCTACTCATCATTGGGTCACGGCCATCGCCGGTTTTCGGAAACGCAATTACCTCGCGGATATTTGGCTCATTTTGGAGGAGGGCAACGATTCGATCAATACCGGGAGCAATGCCGCCATGCGGCGGTGCACCGTAAGAAAAGGCTTCGAGCATATGGCCAAAATTCTGCCGAATTCTCTCAGTTTCAAAACCCATTATTTCAAATACCTTTTCCAAAGCTTCTGGCTGATGATTTCTAATGCTTCCTCCGCCAATTTCCAAACCATTTAAAACAATATCGTATTGGGTGGTCAGGATTTCGGGGATATGTTCTTTTTTCATCAGCCATTGCAGATGTTCGTCTTTTGGTGCGGAAAAAGGATTATGTGTAAATGTCCAGCCACCTTCCTTATCTTTTTCAAAGAAAGGAAAGTCAATCACCCAACAGAAGGCAAGCAGCTCCGGGTCGTTTTTGTCTTTTCTGATATCCGGCCGGTCAGTGCCATATTTTTCCATTGCCTCTTTGTAACCCAAGCGCGGAAACGGAATCTCTTGAATCTTTTTTTCCGGCTTCAGTTTTTGGACTAACTCAATAAACATTGGTTCAACTAAGTCCATAACATCTTCCCTTTTGACAAACGACATTTCCAAATCAAGTTGAGTAAACTCCGGCTGGCGGTCAGCCCGTGGGTCTTCATCACGGAAACAGCGGGCAATTTGAAAATACCTTTCCAGACTCGCCACCATTAACAGTTGCTTATATTGCTGGGGTGACTGCGGTAAGGCATAAAACTTGCCTGGCTGTAGTCGTGAAGGCACAACATAGTCTCGCGCACCTTCCGGCGTTGATTTTGTCAAAATCGGCGTTTCTATTTCAACGAACCCTTTGTTCATTAAATAGTTGCGGATAAACCAGATAACCTGCTGACGAAACTCCATATTTTTGCGCATTCTTTCCCGACGCAAATCCAAATAGCGGTATTTCAGCCGTTTTTCCTCATCAATCTCATAACCATCATTATCAACCGCAAAAGGAAGCGTTTTTGCCCGGCAGAAAATCTCTAGTTCCTCGGCTTCCATTTCTACCTCTCCTGTTTTGATTTTCGGGTTGACCATTCCTTTGGGCCTAGTCCTGATAATTCCTTCGACGCTAATTACCCATTCCGGCCGCAATGTTTCAGCTTTTTTATAGAGTTCGGCTTTGTTTGGGGTGAAAACAATCTGCAAGATTCCTGATTTGTCCCGCAGGTCAACAAAAATAACTTTACCGTGAACTCTGATGCTCTGCGCCCAGCCGCAAACCTTTACTTTTTTAGATAGGAATTTTAGTGTCTCCGCGTTAAAGATTCTTGCCATATTAGTTTCTCTTTTACGAATAATTACGAATAATTTTGATGTTTCATTATAGTAGATTTTACTGGTAATGAGAAGTCCTAGAAAATAAAATACCCCTTGGCGGGGCATTGAAGATAAAAACAAAATATCGCTGTAATTACGGTTGCAAATAATTTTTTACTTTTTCCACCATCTCTTGAGGTGTATAGCTGGTTTTAATCAGGTAATCCTTTACCCCCAGAGCTTCGGCTTCTTTCCGCGTTTCCGGAACATCGTAATTGGAAAAGGCAATTACCGGAATTGAGGATATCTTTGGTTCGCTGCGTAATTTAGCCAAAAAACTGATTCCATTTTCTCGGGGCAGTAAAACATCAAGAATAACCAAATCAGGTTTTTTCTTTTTCGCCAGTGAAAGTCCTTCCTGGGCGTCAAAGGCTAAGAAAACCTCATACCCAGCTTGAGAAAACTTATCGTAGTACATCTCGGATAAAATTTTTTCATCTTCAATAATAAGTATTTTCGCCATAATTTTGCCTAATATAGCTCTATTTTGTACCATTGTCAACGGGATTGATGGGCAGCTCGATATAAAAAGTAGAACCTTTTCCTTTGCCTTCTGATTCCGCCCAGATCTTACCTTTATGTAACTCAAGATATTTTTTCGCAACGTAAAGCCCCAAACCAGTTCCCTCAATAAAGAAGTCTATGCCAGCCGAACCCCGAGCGAAACCGCCAAAAACTGCTTTTATTTCTTCAGGGGTTAGACCGGCACCGGTATCAGCCACCGACACTTGAATAATAGAATCTGTTCGGTTCACTTTTATCTCAATTTTTCCCTCCTGGGTATATTTTAGAGCATTGTCCACCACATTTGAAATAACTTGCCTGATTTTTAATTCATCTACCTCGATTTTTGGTAAAGGGACTGGCGGTTTTTCCAAAATAAACTGCAAATGTTTTTCTTCAGCCCTAATCTTCATTTCTTCATAGACACTGGTAATTAAATCTTCGATTTGAAGGCTCTTTTTGTTCAGCTCCATTTTTCCCAGCTCTGCCTTGGAAATGTCTAGAAGGTCATTGATTATGTCAATCAATCGTTCATTGCTAATAAAAACATTTTCCAATTTCTGCTTAGCCTTTTCCGGTAGTTTCCCATAACTTCCTTCAAGAATCATGGAAACATATCCTTTGATTGCCGACAGTGGCGTGCGCAGCTGATGCGACGCCATTGAAAGAAACTCAGTTTTCGTTTTATCCAGTTGCTTTAGGTCTTCGTAAGCACGTTGAAGCTTCAACGCCATTACCTCCATTTGTTCTCTACGTTTGATTTCTTTTAACACGCTTTGAATTAAGGAAATTCCTAAATAAGCGAATAAGGTAAAAATAGCAAGCTTGAATAAAATTGTTGAAGTGTCCTTTGAAACTAAAAGATCAATCAAAAGAATAATCGCTACAAGTCCGACCAATAATTCTGTAGCAATAACCTTTAGATTAAATAAGTGATGTTTAAGAATGGCATAAGTCGTAAAGACAACTAGAAAAATTGTAAAATATGGTCCATATCGCGATAACCGCCAATTTTCTGTAATATATGGAATGATCAGATTAGTAATCGAAGCGCCAACAACAGATAGATAAGTACCAATGAATATATATCGAATTTGTAGCTTTTCTATGCTTATGGCATTTTTATACTTCCTAATTAAAATCAGAAAGGAACTAATCATAATTATCAAAAAGAAACAGAGATAAAGAGAAATTAGTGGCCCGCTTGTTATTGAATTTCGAGGCTTTTCTATATGTAACTCTCCAATAATTAAAGGAGTAAATGAAATAACAAACGGAATAATTGATATTATATTTACAAAAAGCAGTTTTTTCTTTGATGGCGAAAAATTGCTTGTAGGAAAAATTGCTGAAAAGTTTAAAAATAAAATTGCAATTAATAATGCTGCTG
>CAYRJV010000004.1:0-21532 GCA_964424745.1 uncultured Candidatus Saccharibacteria bacterium
TTCGCGCCGCAAATAAACAGAAAATAGCACTAATAAAAATGGTTAAATGTAAAAGCGGTATCACAATTTATTCAGCCTTCCTCTTTATTATTTCAGGAATACCCTATAGCTTGCTGAGAATGGGCTTCCTGAAATAATGAGGATTCCATAAGGAGGCTATCCTTCGATAAACTCAGGACGGTGAGCTTGTCGAATCCGCTCCTTCCTTCGGCGGACGATTGGTATCGATCCGCCAGCTGGCGGATCCCTGGACGCCGAAACGTAACTCACTTTAGTAAATTAGAAATTATCTCGGTAATTAAGGGGTGCTGAACGGCGAATTTGTAATTAAAAACCTTAAGAATTGTCAGAAAATCAATAACTTCATCACGAAAGTTTTCAGGACCGATAAAAATTTCCACTGTCTCTTGGATCAAGTTTTTAAGATAGTTATTCAAAATGTCGTAGTCGGCCTTCTTCTTCATCCAGGCAACAATCTTTCGAAACTCCCCTTTATCGAGCCAGACGCCGTGACAAAGGTTACAAACATCAACGATTATCCCGGAATTGCCATAGTAAACCTCATAAAGGGGCAGGCGGCAGGAAGGACACAGCCTCACTCCATAAGCAATCCTGAATTTCTCTTTATCTTGCCAAAGATCAATATCCAACCACCTTAAATCTCTATCCCGATTGTCTTTTGCCTGAGACAATTCATCTTCTTCAAACCAAAGGCCAAGACAGATCGGGCAGTAATTGACGATTACCCCCGAGAGAAACATTTCTTCTAGTAATCTTTTACAAATTGGACAGATCATCAGTTTTTAGTTTGTAGTTTGTAGTTTTTAGTTATCAGTTTAAGGTTTAAGGTTTATAGTTTATAGTTTAAAGCTTGAGTCCTCTTAATGCTTTAATTCGTTCTTCGATCGGCGGGTGCGTCATAAACAACTTATTGAACCAGCTGGTGCGTTGTTCGCCGCGGGTTGGATCACTAATATAAAGATGATTGGTGGCGCTATTGGCAACCGGCAAAGGGTGCGGATCGCTGGAGATTTTTTCTAGCGCTCTGATTAAACCGTCGGGAAAACGGGTTAAAAGCGCGCCATTGGCATCAGCTAAAAATTCGCGCTTCCGGGAAATGGCCAATCTTAAGAGGGTGGCAAAAAGCGGAGCGAGGATGATAAATAGAATTGAAAAAAGAAAAAGGATCAGTTTAAACGAACCGCCTTCCCGATCGCTACGGCTACCTCTAATCCGCAAGCCGCCGCGCAGGAAAAAATCAGCAATCCGAATTACCACTCCCGTTAAAATAACGACGATAGTTGAAAGTAATATATCACGGTTGCCAATATGGGAAAGCTCGTGGCCAATCACTCCCTCTAACTCCACTCTCTCCAATTTTTCCAACAAGCCTCGAGTAACGGCAATTACTGCGTGTCTCGGATCTCGGCCGGTAGCAAAAGCATTCGGCTGGGCTTCATCAATAATGTAGATTTTTGGCAAAGGCAAGCCAGCAGTCAAGCAAAGGTTCTCCACTAAGCGGTAAAGCTCCGGATTGTCCTGTTTTTCAATTAATTTCGCCTGACTCATCGCCAGAACGATTTTGTCTGAATACCAATAGGAGAAAAAACTTGTTCCAATACTAATAAGAATGGAAATTGTCAAAATCGCTGTATTGTTGAAAACATAGCTTAAAGCCCAGCCGAGCATCATTATCAACAGGAAAAAGCCAGCCAGATAAAACCAGGTTTTGCGGATATTAGCTTCTGCCTGCGTGTATAGTGTTGCCATAATAAATAAAATCTAAGTTTTTTTACCAGCTGCCACCCCCGCCTCCGCCTCCGCCGCCGCCAGATGACCCGCCACCGCCAAAACCAGAGCCGTGACTGCCTCCGGAAAGAGAAAAATTAATTGAGGAAAGGCTATGCGACAATGAATTTGAAAATTGGATGGCGGAAAATTGGGCGGCATAACTTCCTTCATACCATTGGGGCGGGGTTGTATATATTCCTTCAAAGGCTTTAGCCCATTTGTCAACAATATTAAAAACAATAGCAAAAGGCAAAAGTTTTTCAAAGATATTTTCTTTTTCTTGGAACTGCATCCGGTATTTTTCCGCCGTATTGATATATTCCTTTAAGCCAAGGCTCTGCCAATAAGCTTCAGCTCCCTTTTCAGTTCTTTTGGGCATAAAAAGAGCAAAGATGATGAACAAAATACCGGAAAGGGGAAAAGAAATGCCAATTCTCCATAGGAAGGAAAAAGAAAATAAAGGAATTAGAAAAAACGGTATTCCGATAAACGCAACTCCTATCAATATCATTGCATTCCGTGGCGAATCGGGACTTTGAGAAATATAATTTCTTAACTTTAATTCCGCATAAATTTTTTCCTTAATCAAATCGAGAGATTGATAAAATGTATTCTTTAGTTGAGAAAGTTTGACTACTCCAACCTCTGGCTGGTTTTCCTCCAAACCGGTAGCGTTCAGAATCATCTCTCCAATTTTTTTATTCTTATCTCCTAGGGTTTTTTTAAGTTGAGCAACCGCTGCCCCGATACTTTTAGGCTGGGGGGCAAAGATTGTTCTTAATATTTCTATCTCATAAGATTTAAGAGTTTTGTCAGGATAAAAGTCTTTCAATTTCTCAAAAGAATAGTCGCGGGTTTTAAAGCCAAGAACTTTTGTTTCTTCTTCTTTAATTTTTAGATAGCCCCTGATGGCTAAATCAACGATGGTGGCTGACAGAAATCGCCCTTCAATACTTTGCTTAATTAGAACTCCAACTTCGGCTGGGCCTAAATTTTCCGGCGGGTCATATTGGGCAATAATCGGTTTTTTGAGAGGAAAATCTCTGCCTTTGCGCCACCACTGACGAAAAAGATAAACAAAAACTAGAATCGGAATAACAAACGGCCAGTTCGTACCCCAGCCCACGCTTAAGAACGATAATACCCTTTCTAGTTTTGTTGGCTCGCGCACAATGCCTTTAGGAAAACCAAAAATAATAGTTAATCCTTCGCCGGCAGCAAACTGCCGGTTGGCTTGGTAATGAACATTTCCTTCATCATCAGTGTAATAGCTGCAATTTTGCTCTTTTGAATCGGCTGGACCGGTAAAACATGAAAACATCAGCTTTTCCCCTAAAACTTTTTGCGGTAAAGAGACCACGGCCGAAGCGGTTTCTATAGGTACCTGCCATTCATTTCCGGTAACGTTCCAATAAAGTTCATCGTGATCTTTAAAAAATCCGATTTCATTTTTGACCGTGTAATAAATGTGATAAAGATGTTCGCCCTGAATGGTTTGTTCCGGATCGCCAATCTTAATATGAATCGTGCCAATGCCTGATACTTGGTATTGATATGGCTGATCCGCTTCATCCACCACCTTAACGACTTTAATCTTTGCGCCTCTGGTGGGAATGTCACGATAAATGCCGTGTTTCCAATTAGTCCCAAAATCGTATCGAATTGATTCCTCCACTAAAAAGGAACTATCTCCATTAATGGTAATGTCTGCATGGAAATTGGTAATTTTCTCTCCTGAATAATCGGTTTGAGCTAAAGCCGCCTGGCTGAACAAAAAAGCGGCAATGTCAACCACGCCTAAGAGAAAAATAGCGACTTTCCTTCTCATAGTTTTGCAAAAGCTAAAACTTCACTTGCGGGGTCTCTCTTTCAGCTGCTTCACCAATCTCAAAAAGTTCCATCTTCTTAAAGCCAAACATTCCGGCGGCCAGATTGGCTGGAAAACTTTCCACTTTAATATTCAGATCCCGGACATTGCCGTTGTAGAACCGTCGGGCAGCCTGAACCTTATCTTCCGTATCGCGCACTTCACGTTGCAGTTCCAAAAAATTGGTTGAAGCTTTCAAATCTGGATAATTTTCGCTAACCGCAAACAAGGTTTTCAAAGTAGCCGAAAGAACATTTTCAGCTGCGCCTCTTTCTGCCACTGTCTGGGCAGACATTGCCCGACTGCGCGCCTCGGTAACCTTGGTGAATAATTCGTTTTCATGAGTCGCATAACCTTTAACTGTCTCTACTAAATTGGGAATCAAATCATAGCGCCGCTTCAGTTGAACATCAATATCCGACCACGCTTCCTGGCAGCGGTTTTTGAGCGTCACCAAGCGATTAAAAATACTGATCAACCAAACGATTAAAACAACGACAACAACTAAAGGAATCCAAAGAAACATAGTTAATATTAATATTTAAAGTTTATCATTAATTATCTTAACCTAACGACCTTTACTCTTTTTTTATTCTAGCTGATTTTTACTGGTTAAGCAACAGAGCGTACTAGTTTATAACATGGCCTGCTCTTGCAAGGGTTTTACCCGATTAGTTGCTTCGAGACGCAAAAATATTGATGAAGGGTCAGTTCGAAATACTGCTGTAGGTTTTTCAGTTGTTATTCAGTAAAAGTTTAGTTATAATGGAGTTATAAGTAACGTTTCAACTAATCGGATGCGACAGAAAAATATTACTAAAAATACGCTCGAAGAACTTTATAAAACTCATAGGTTATCTATGGCGAAAATGGGTAAAAAACTCTGCTGTTCCCCCTCTACAATTAAACGCTTGATGGACAAGCATGGAATAAAATCCCGTATACTCTCAGAAGCGGCAGAAGAATTTTTTATCCCCAAGCAAACCTTAAAGAAACTTTACTATCAAAACAAATTATCAGTTGAACTAATCGGAAAATTATACGGTTGCAGCCACGCCACTATCCTCAATAAAATGGAATTTTATGGCTTAAAAAGACGAGGCCATCTCGGTACCAGAAAACCGGTCATCATTACCAAGAAAACATTAATAAATTTATATCTCAAAAGAAAATTTTCCCAAAATCAAATCGCGAAAACAATGCATTGTAGCGTCTGGGCAATAGAAAAGTTAATGAAAAAATATAAAATAAAATCTCGAGGTCTATCTGAATCGCAGATGATATATCCAAAATTTAATTTCAGTGGAAATCCCACCGAAAGGGCTTATTTAATCGGTTTTCGTTTGGGCGATTTAAATGTTGAAAGAGCTAAGCTTCAAATTCAGGTTCGCTGCTCAACTACCAGACCAGCTCAGGTTCAATTAATAAGAGATTTATTTTCAAAATACACTCATCTTGGCATTAAAAATACAAGATATATCAACAATCAACTAATTACTGATATTCGATGTTTCCTTAATAAGTCTTTTAATTTTTTGTTACCAAAAAAAGATAAAATTGAACCTTGGATTCTTAAAAATGATAAATTCTTCTTTGCCTTTGTAGCTGGTTACACAGATGCCGAGGGTTGTTTGTTAATCAGGAAATATAAGAAAAGCAAGATTCCTGTGGCAGGGTTTGAACTACAGTCCTCTGATAAAAATATTATTAACCAAATATGGAAAAAGATTATCTTGTTTGGGATTCGAGCTCCACGACCCAAAGTAAATCGGCCAATCGGTGTTATAAATAGAAAAAACATATGGCGATTATCGATATTCAGAAAAAGTTCTCTCTTGAAATTTTTAGGCTTTATCGAACCTTATCTTAAGCATCACGATAAAAAAAACAAACTTTATTTTTTAAAGAAAAATATAATTTCGAGATTAAAATAACAAGCACTCTTATAATAAGAGCGCTTGTCTTTTTATATATCCTTATAATTAATACTCTTCTCCAAAATCTCCCGGCACTTTAGAGCTTTTCTCTTTTTCTGTTTCCTTCTCCGCCACCACGCATTCGGTCGTTAAGAACATGCTGGCCGCCGAGACCGCGTTTTCTAGGGCGGAACGCACTACTTTAGTCGGATCAACGATTCCCTTTGCCATTAAGTTCTCATAGACCATTTTTTCAGCATTGAAACCGAAGTCATCTTTTTCCTCTCTTACTTTTTGCACCACCACCGCCCCATCCATGCCCGCATTTTGGGCAATCTGCCGCAAGGGTTCTTCTAAAGCTCGCCGCAGGATATTTAACCCAGTTTTCTCATCGCCTTCAGTCTTCACCCCTTCAAGAATATCAATCGCTCTTAAAAGGGCGACTCCTCCACCAGCAACGATTCCTTCTTCGACGGCGGCCTTGGTGGCTGATAAAGCATCCTCGGTCTTATGCTGTCGAGCTTTCTGTTCAACTTCGGTAGCCGCTCCGACTTTAATCACCGCCACGCCGCCTACTAATTTGGCCAACCGTTCCCTCAACTTCTCTTTGTCAAAATCAGAAGTCGAAGCCTCGATTTCTTTTTTAATCTGCTTAATTCTAGCCTCAATGTCTTCCTTTTCTCCTTTACCTTCAATAATGGTCGTATTTTCCTTACTCGAGACGACCTTGCGACTAGAGCCAAGCATACTTAACTCGACATTTTCCAGTTTTAAACCGGCTTCTTCGGAAATAACTTGACCGCCACAAACCACGGCGATGTCCTGAAGTATTTCTTTTTTCCTGTCGCCAAATCCCGGCGCCTTAACCGCGAGGGCATTAAAGATACCGCGCAGCTTATTGACCACCAAGGTGGCCAAGGCATCTCCTTCAACCTCATCGGCAATAATGACTAATTCTTTTTTGCCAGTTTGAGCAATTTTCTCTAGGATGGGAATAATCTCGGTGAGAGCGGCAATTTTTCGATCCGTGATTAAGATATAAGGGTCCTCAAATTCCGCTTCCATTCTCTCCACGTTGGTAATCATATAGGGAGAAATATAACCGCGGTCAAACTGGAGCCCTTTGACAATCTCCTTCTGAATGCCAAAGGTTTGGGACTCCTCCACGGTAATGACCCCATCCTTGCCAACCTCCTCGAACACCTCGGCAATGAGATTGCCGACTATCTCGTCTTCGGCAGAAATCGTCGCCACCTGAGCCATTTCCGCTTTTCCAACCACCGGCTTGGCCATTCTCTTGAGAAATTCAATGATTGCCTGTGAACCTCTTTCGATCCCCCTTTTAAGCGCCAGGGGATTGGCGCCGGCCGTGACATTCTTCAAGCCTTCGGCAATAATTGCTTGAGCCAGAACAGTAGCCGTGGTTGTTCCATCACCAGCCACATCGTTTGTCTTGGAAGCAACTTCCTTGATAATCTCGGCGCCAAGGTTTTCCACTTTATCCTCCAATTCAATCTCTTTGGCGATGGTTACCCCGTCATTGGTAATCGTTGGCACACCAAAGCCTTTATCTAAGACAACGTTCCTTCCTTTGGGACCAAGGGTAATTTTGACGGCATTGGCTAGCTTGTCTACGCCCGCTTTTAGTCTTTTTCGGGCTGTTTCGTCATAGAAAATTAATTTAGCCATATTCTTTTTCTCGCTAATAATCGCTGTTGCTAGTGATATAATCAGCGGAAATCAGCTAACAATCAGCGGCTCTACTCAATAACCGCCAAGATGTCTTCTTCCTTGGCGATTAAATACTCCGTGTCCTCGACCTTTATTTCATTTGGGCCGTATTTTGTAAATAAAACCTTATCGCCCTCTTTTACCTCAAGAGGGATAAGTTCGCCTTTATCGTTTTTTTTGCCGGGACCGACAGCAATAACTCTTCCTTGTGCCGGCCTTTCTTTTTCCGCAGTTTCCGGAAGAAGAATCCCACCTTTGGTTTTTTCTTCCTGCCTCATTGGTTCAATTAAGACGTGGTCGGCTAATGGTTTGATGCGCATATTTTCTTGAAAGTTGAAACATGAAACCCCGTAAAGGGGGCGTGGCCTCCCACGGGGGCTTTACGCCCTTGAAACTTTAATATAAGTCTCCGCCCTCCATGTTTCACCTTAAATGACTTTAATGATTTTGACCTTTTAAATAATATACTAAGGCAACTGAGTAGCAACCGAATGAGTTGTCCTTCAATTCCACTCAGGATCAACCCTGAGTAGCAATCGAATGGGTTGATTGCTAATTCTCCTTTTTATATTAGAAAAGCAAATAGTTTTGTCAAGACGATTGACTTAAAACTTTCCTTTTGCTAATATATGGCTATGTGGAGATTGTTTCTTCAGGCAGTTTCCGGAATTTTAGGGTTTTGGCTCGCCGATAAGTATGTCAAAGGAGTGGACTTTGCCGGTCCCTTAATTATTATCCCTAAATCGGAAACGGAAATCGGCCAACTTTTCGGAACCCTTGTTTTTATCGGAACTCTCTGGGGTCTGCTGAACTTCTTTGTCAAACCAATCTTAAAGGCAATCACCCTGCCATTAAGAATTATTACCTTAAACCTTTTCAGTTTGGTCATCGCCATGGGACTTGTCTGGGTTATCGATATTCTTTCTCGGGAACTAACCATTAATGGTATTATTCCCCTCTTTTGGACGACCTTGATCCTCTGGGGTATCAGCGCTTTCTTAACCACTTGGCTGCCGGATAAAAAGTAGATATTATCAACATCAGCAAGCGCTAATCCTATGAAAGCTTATTTACCCTTAGCTCAACTTATTATTGCCATTCTCTTAACCGCTTCTATCCTTTTACAACAAAGAGGAACTGCTCTGGGCTCGTCTTTTGGGCAAGAAGGCGGTTTTTACGCCACCAGGCGCGGCTTCCAGAAAAAAATTCTCTGGTTAACCATTATCCTGGCAATCCTTTTTGTTGCCACTGCCATTCTAAATCTAATTTCCTAATGTCTCTACGTTCTCTAGTCGATAAGGCTAAGGAAAGCCTAAAAAAGAAGCTCTTTCCGGCTGGTCTACCTTCCTGGCGTCAATGGAAACAAATCCTTCAAGTTCTAACTAAAAGGGAAAAAAGACAATTAATAATTCTTGTCCTCTTGTTTTTCGGTTCCGCTGTTTTTTTAGGTATTAATTTCTATTACGACCATACCGAATTGGTACCAGCGCCAGGCGGAGAATATATCGAAGGCGTCATTGGTCAACCGAGATTCATTAATCCTATTTATGGAGTTTTAAACGATGTTGATCGAGATCTGGTTCAGTTACTTTTTTCTGGTTTAATGGATTACGACGAAAATGGTCGGCTCATTCCCAGCCTCGCTAAAGAATTCCCGACAGTTCTTGGCGACGGAAAAGTCTTTGAAGTCAATTTAAGAGAAAATCTTTTTTGGTCGGATGGGACAAAACTTACCGCTGACGACATTGTTTTTACCGTGAAAATAATTCAGGATCCTGATTACAAAAGTCCGCTTAGAGCCAACTGGATCGGGGTAGAGGCGAAAAAAATCTCTGACTCCGCCGTCCGTTTCACGCTCGCTTCGCCCTACACTAGTTTCTTAGAGAATCTAACCATAAAAATACTTCCCTACCATATCTGGCAGGACATTTCTAGCCAAAACTTTCCCCTCTCTCCTTACAATCTCTCTCCGGTGAGCTTAGGCCCTTACCAGATAAAAAAATTGGAGCAGGATAAAGAAGGTTCAATAAGGTCTTTAACGCTGACCATTAATACCAACTACTATAAAAAAAATCCGTATCTCAACGAGATTACCTTCCGGTTTTTCGATAATGATAAAGATTTAATTAAAGCTAGTCGAGAAAAAGAAATCCAAGGACTTTCAATTTCCAATCCGAAAGATTACGAAACAGTTGAAAAATTTGGTTTTCAGGATTACCACTTTTCGGTGCCCCGCTATTTTGCTGTTTTCTTTAATCCCTTAAAGTCGGAAACCTTAGCGGAAAATCAAATACGAAAGGCATTAAACTATGCCACCAATAGAGAGGAGATTATCAAACAGGCACTCCTTGGAGAAGGAAAAATTGTTCAGTCGCCGATATTGCCAGAAATTTACGGGTTTTCCTCGCCGACAACCTCTTACGAATTTAAACCAGAAACAGCCAAAGAGATCTTAGAAAAAGCCGGTTTCATTATGAATGAGGCGGGAATACGGGAAAAAACCATTAAGGAAGAAAGTACTTTTCAACTTAAAAGTGATTTAAAACTCGGTTCGCAAGGACAGGAGGTCAGAGACCTCCAAACCTGTTTAGCTGACCCGACAGTTGGCGGAACAGAGGTTTATCCAGAGGCTAAAATTACTGGCTTTTTTGGTCCGGAAACAAAAAACGCAGTTATCCAATTTCAAGAGAAATATGCGAAAGACATTCTCGAACCGCAAGGGCTTAAAAAAGGAACTGGTACGGTCAGCAAAGCCACCCGCACCAAGTTAAACGAGCTTTGTGGCAAAAAACCGGATAAAATCTTATCATTTTCTTTTTCCTTAACCACAGTTAACCAACCTCTCTTAATTGAAATCGCCAATATCTTAAAAAATCAATGGCAATCTTTGGGTGCCAATGTTGAAATTAAAACCATTGATATTGAAACCCTAGAAAGAGATGTGATCAAACCACGGAATTATGAAGCTCTGCTTTTTGGTGAGGTTTTAGGCGCTATCCCTGATCCATTTCCCTTCTGGCATTCCTCACAGAAAAAAGATCCGGGGCTGAATTTAGCGATGTATGAAGATAAGCAAACCGATAAACTATTAGAAGAGGCACGGGAAACTCTGGATTTTAGCGTGGCCAAGGCAAAGTTGGAAGAATTCCAGAATAGTTTAATTGAATCATCGCCGGTTGTCTTCCTTTATAGTCCTGATTATGTTTACTTAGTTAGAAAAGAAGTCAAAGGCATAAAAACAAAAATGATTACCGACCCCTCAAAAAGATTTTCCGGAATTGAAAACTGGTATTTAAAAACTAAAAGAAAATGGCAGTAAACCCCGTTAGAAAGGACAGTGGTTTTAATCCTCTTAGAGACTTATCTCTAAACGGGATAGGCCCAACCGCTTTATATTCATCCCCACCGTTCCAAGGAGGAACGGGGTTTTCTAACGGGGCAAAGATTAAGCCGGCAATTCGCCGATTAAAAGATTTAAAACAGGTGATTTACGATAAAAATTGGTTAAACAAAGCTCGCGACTTTCCCGTTTATTATATGTATCGAGGGGTTAAGGAAGAAAATGGCTTACGTTATGATATTACGGTTATCCCTCCAAAAATGCTCGGTGAAGAATTTACTAAAACTCAAGGTCATCATCATCGTGGTAAATATGGGGAGCTTTATACGATTCTTCAAGGTGAAGCAATTTATTTAATGCAACGGTTTGAGAATAAAAAAATAACAGATGTTTTTGTTGTCAGAGCGAAAAAGGGTGAAAGCGTTGTCATCCCTTCAGGCTATGCTCACATTACCATTAATCCTACCCGAAAAGTTCTTAAAATGGCTAATTGGATCTCGGAAAAATGTCAGAGTGTTTATGGCTTAATCGGCAAAAAAAGAGGTGCTTGTTATTTTTATACGAAGAAAGGCTGGATTAAAAATAAGAATTATGGTAATGTTCCTTCCTTACGATTCAAAAAACCATTAAAAACCGTACCCAAGGATTTAAGTTTTCTAAAAGGCTTAATGGGGGCGGGTGGTGAAATTGGCAAACACGTACGGTTCAGGGCCGTATGCCGTAAGGCTTGAGGGTTCAACTCCCTCCTCGCCCACCACGCGGGATAAATCCAACTCTAATTAAAGTGAATTTGAACTAACTAGTACTGCTTACCTGAAAAATCAGGCAGAGATGAAAATGTCCATGATTCAGTCGTTAGCAGTCTAAAACATCAACAAATATGCAAAAAGAACAAAATCTCCGAATAATATCCTTAGGTGGTTTGGGTGAGGTCGGCCGTAATATGATGCTTCTTGAGTGGCAGGAAAAGATCCTGATTATCGATATGGGTTTTAGATTTCCTGAAGAAGATATGCCGGGCGTGGACTTTATTATCCCAAATATTAATTACCTCAAAGGAAAAGAAAAAAATATTGTCGGCTTAATCCTCACCCATGGTCACTATGATCATATCGGTGCGATTCCCTATCTGATTGACAAGATAAACGGGAATCTACCAATTTTTACCGCTCGGCTGACCCGGGGAATTGTTTTAAAACGACAAGAAGATTTTCCTCATCAGCCAAAACTAAATATCGAAGAAGTAAAAGATGGGTCGCGGATTAGCATCGGACCGTTTAGGGTAGAATTTTTTCGAATGAACCATAATATCCCCAACAATCTCGGGCTGTTTATTAATACGCCGATCGGCAACATTGTGCATACTTCCGACTTCAAGTTTGACGAGACTCCGGTTAACGACCTACCGACCAATTTCAATCGTTTGAAAGAATTAGCCTCCCGGAAAGTTCTCCTTTTAATGTCTGATTCAACCGGCGCCGAAGCAGAAGGACATTCTCTTTCGGAAAAAACTATTTCCGAAAACTTGGATGAAATTTTTAAGAAAAGCCGAGGTAGAATCATTGCCGCCACCTTTGCTTCTCTGATAAACCGGATTCAACAGCTCATTTCCTTATCGGAAAAATATGGCCGGCGGGTATTCATCGAGGGCTACAGTATGAAAACCAATGTGGAAATCTCCCAAGCCATGGGGTTTATTAAGTTTAAAAAAGGCACTCTTGTCCAAACCAAAGAAGTTTCTAAATATCCAGATTCAAAAATAACTGTTATCTGTACCGGCGCTCAAGGCGAAGACCGAGCCTCGCTAATGAAAATTGCCAACAAGGAGCATTCTTTTATCCGTTTAAAGAAAGGGGACACAGTTATTTTTTCCTCATCGGTTATTCCGGGAAACGAAAAAACGGTCCAGATGCTTAAAGATGAAATCTTGCGCCAGAAAACCACTGTTTATCATTATAAAATGATGGATATTCATGCCGGCGGCCATGCCCAAACTGAGGAGTTAAAACAAATGATCGAGATTATGAAGCCAACATTCTTTTTGCCGATTCACGGACAATATTCGATGTTGGCGAGCCACGGCGACATTGCCAAAGATGCCGGCATCCCTGAAAAAAATGTGGTTATCGCGGAAAACGGCCAAATTATTAATCTAAACAAAAAGAAAATTTCTCTAGAAGAGAAAACTATTCCCTCTTATTATGTCATGGTCGACGGCTTGGGTGTCGGCGATGTCGGAGAAATAGTTTTAAGAGACCGCCAGACACTCGCCAAAGACGGTATGTTTGTGATTATTGCCGTGGTTGACCGACAAACTGGTAAAATCAAGGGTTCTCCTGATATAATATCAAGAGGATTCGTTTATCTTCGGGAATCAAAAGACCTGCTCAGCCAAACGAGAAAAAAAGTAGTTGAAATTGTCAGCCAGGCGACCGGTTCAGAGGGAATCGTCAACTGGGCTTATATCAAAGATGAAATCCGCAACAAAGTCGGCCAATACCTCTACACTAAAACCCAGCGACGTCCAATGATTTTGCCTGTAGTAATTGAAGTGTAAGAAAGACTCTAAGTCTTAAACTTTAAATCGTAAACTACAAACTACTAACTACCAACTAAAAACTAATAAAATGAGAGTCTTTAGCGGCATCCGACCTACCGGACAACTCCATATCGGCAACTATTTAGGAGCGATAAAATCTTGGATTTCCCTGCAAAAAGGAAATGAATGTATTTTTTGTATTGTTGATCTCCACGCGATCACCACTCCTTATGATGCCAAAATTCTCCAGAAAAATATCCTTGACATTGCCGTTACTTATATCGCCGCTGGAGTCGATCCGGCAAAATGTATTCTCTTTGTTCAATCACAAGTCAAAGAACACTCTGAATTGGCTTGGCTTTTGGGAACGATTACCCCTTTAGGAGAGCTTGAACGGATGACCCAATATAAAGAAAAGGCAAAAAAGCACCCCGACTATGTTAATGCCGGATTATTAAATTATCCGGTTTTAATGGCGGCTGATATCCTTCTTTACCAAACAGAGGTTGTACCGGTAGGTAAAGACCAAGAACAGCATGTTGAACTGGCTCGCACCATTGCCAGAAAGTTCAACAAATCTTTCGGCGAAACTTTTATTGAACCAAAAACAATGCTCCCGAAAATCGGAGCCAAAATTATGTCTCTCCAAGACCCAAGAAAGAAAATGTCCAAAACCGATGACCCGGCCGGCTGTATCAGCTTATTCGATGCCCCAGAGACGATTGAGGAAAAAATTGCCAAGGCCGTCACCGATCCCGGCAAAGAGATAAAATACAACCTCGCCAAAAAGCCGGGAATCGCCAATCTGTTAACGATTTACAGCCTGTTCAGCGAAAAACCGATTAAAGAATTGGAGAAAGAATTTAAGGAAAAAAACTATTCCCAGTTCAAAAAAGCCACGGCCGAGCTTTTAATAAATTCTTTGGAGCCATTCCGGCGAAAACAAAAAGAGCTTCTCGCAAGAAAGGTCTATCTTCAGGAAATCTTATCTCAGGGAGCCAAACGTGCCCGAATTATTGCCCAATCGACCATGGTTGAGGTCCGAAAAAGAATAGGGTTATCTTAAAGCTCTCCACCCGAGATAATTCCGATAAGTTCTTCCTTTTTTTCGTTCAGTAATTTTCTGGTTTTGGCTTCGATGACTAACCGTAAAACCGATTCGGTATTGGAAGGACGGACCAGAAACCACCAGTCATCGAAATCAATTCGTAGACCATCTAAACGGCAGATTCGGCCGTTTTTGTTTTTAAAATGCTCTTGTAACTGATGAGTTATTTTTTCTTTATCGGCTATCTTAAAATTTATTTCCCCAGAATGGAAGTATTTCTCAAGAGGATGAACTAATTCGGAAAGTTTAACTCCCCTCTGGGAAAGTTCTTTTAAAATAGTAAACAAAACAAAAAAGGGAGCCTCGCAGAAATAATTTTCTTTGTGGAAATAATGACCAGACAGCTCACCACCAAAGACAATCTTTTCTTTTTTCATCTGGTTCTTAATAATGGCGTGGCCGATTCTTCCAGCGATCGGTACTCCCCCAGTTTCTTCTATTATCTCCTTAACAACATTGCTGGAACGGATATCGTAATAAATTTTCTCCCCAGGTTTTTCCTTAAGGATTAAGCTCGCTATCAAAGCGGTAATAATGTCAGCCGGGATAATCTTCCCTTTTTCATCAACAAAAAACATTCGGTCGCCGTCGCCATCGAACGCCACGCCAAAATCGGCTTCTCTAATAACCACCGCCTCCTGAAGAGATCTTAAGTTCTTTTTGGTTAATGGATCAGGGGAATGGTTAGGGAAGTTTCCATCTAAATGGGAAAAAAGGTGATAAATGCGGCAATTGGTCTCTTTAAAAATTGGAGGAATTAAAATTCCCGAAACGGCATTGGCGGTATCAACGCAGATCTTAAAAGATTTAATCTTTTTAAGGTTGATTTTCTTTTTAACGAACTTTACGTAAGAAGTTAAAACTTTCTTTTTTGTTATTCGTCCTTTTTTCTTCTTTTCTTTAAATTCTCCCCTTAAAACAAGGGTCTTAATTTCTTCCAGCCCGGCCTCTTTACCGATGGGATCCGCCTCTTTACCAACTATCTTGAAGCCATTGAAAACAGGTGGGTTGTGAGAAGCAGTCACATTTATCCCTCCATCAAAACCAAAATAGGCAACGGCCCAGTAGAGCATTGGGCTGGTGGAAAGTCCGATATCAATCACCATTCCTCCCTCGTCTACCATGCCTTTTACTAGATTCCTAAAAAGGACGGGCGACGACAAGCGATTGTCCCTGGCCGCGACGACCCGCGGATTCTTTTTTTTGAGGAATTTTATAAAACCACGGCCAATCAAATAAGCGGCTTTCTCATTGATTTCTGTTGGATAAACTCCCCTGATATCATAAGCCTTAAAAATTGCGGGCGAAAAGTCAGGCGTCTTGGCCAAGCTCGAAGCTGATTGTAATTTTTGTCTTTTAGACTTGATTTTCATCATCAATTATTATATCATGTTTTTATGAAAAACTATGAAATTAATCTCCTCATATCACCCGACCTTTCTGAGGAAGAAGTAAGGCTTTTAAGCGAAAAAGTCGCCTCTTTTATTAATAACGAAGGGGGAAACCTCATTGAATCCAAATCGCCTCTAAAAATAAGAGTTGGCTACCCAATCAAAAAGAAAAAAGAGGCCTATTTCATAACATTTGTTTTGTCTTTGGAAAGTGAAAAACTTAAAAGCTTTGAGAAAAAGTTAAAGGAAGAAGGACAAATCCTTCGTTATTTGATCACCAAAAAAGAACCAGCCAAAGAAATTATCAGAACGAAGGTGATGCCGCCAAGGGAAGTTCTAAGAGAAGTTCCAAAACCAGAGAAAAAGGTCGAGCTCGAAGAAATTGAAGAAAAATTAGAAGAAATTCTTAACGAATAACCTCTATGAATCTCAATCGGGTTATTCTCGTCGGCCGCGTGACTTCGGTTCCAGAAATGCGCACCACCCAAGGAGGACAAAGTGTTTGCACTATTAGAATTGCCACCAATCGAAACTGGACCGATAGTAGCGGCCAAAAACAAGAACAAACGGAATTCCATAGCGTTGTTTTGTGGCGAAGGTTAGCTGAAATTGCCTCGCAATTCCTCACCAAAGGATCTTTGGTTCTGATTGAAGGGCGGTTACAAACAAGATCTTGGCAAGATACGAGCGGTAACACCCGTTGGCGAACAGAAATCATTGCCGAAAGAATGCAATTAGGACCGAGGTCGATGACAGCTCCCGGGGAAACTCCGGCCGCCCCGCCGGACACGGAACAACCGCTAAAGGAAGAAATTCCTATCATTGAGGAAGATGAAAAAATAGACGTCAACGAAATTCCCTTTTAACTCATTACGCCAAACACTATTGCCTATTGGCTAATGGCTATTGGCTAATGCTATGGATTGTTATTTTTGTCAAAGAAATATCAAAGAGATTGATTTCAGAGAGATTAATTTACTGAAAAAATTTGTCTCCGGGATGTTAAAAATTAAAGCCAGAGAACGAACCGGTGTCTGCGCTAAACACCAGAGGAAAGTTGCCCGGGCAATCAAACAAGCCAGGCACCTCGGCTTGATTTCGCCTACTCGAAGATAATCCTGGTTAGAAACCAAATGAAAGTTAACTGAAGAACTTAGGCGAAACCACCAGGTTTTCAGACAGCTTTCGTATCCCGAGTCGCTGGGTGAGGGAACTATCGGTGAATGAAACTTGATGGTTGAGTAAATGACTCAGAAGACCAGAGTTACCTCGCTAAAAGAAATAAAGCGTAAAAAGAAAAACTGCCTTACTGGCAGTTTTTCTTTTCTTCCCTGATATTTTATAGAGAGGTCTTTCTTATTGCCGTGGTTATTTTTTCTAAAATCTCCGGGTTCTCTTTAAGAAAAACTTTGGCTCCTTCGGTGCCTTGCCCTATTTTTGTGTCTTCAAATTGAAGCCAAGAACCAGATTTTTTTATGACATCGCATCTTATCCCGGTATTGATAACGTCCGAAATCCTGGAAATCCCTTCATTATAAAAAATATCAAATTCGGCGATTTTGAAGGGAGCGGCCACCTTATTTTTCACAATTTTTGCTCTAATTCGATTACCGATAATTTCTTCGCCGTGTTTTATTTGAGCAATTCGTCTTAAATCAATTCTCACCGAAGCATAAAATTTTAAAGCCAACCCGCCGGGAGTTGTCTCTGGATTCCCATACAATTGGCCAATTTTCATTCTTGTCTGGTTAAGAAAGATCACCGCTGTTTTTGTTTGGGCAATAATGGCCGATAACTTTCTTAAAGCTGAAGACATCAATCTGGCCTGAAGACCGATCTGAAAATCGCCGATCTCACCGGCAATCTCTGTTTTTGGAGCTAGAGCGGCTACCGAATCAATGACAATGGCATCAACTTCACCAGAGCGCACCAAAGCCTCAACGATTTGCAAGGCTTGTTCTCCGGAATCTGGCTGAGAAATCAAAAGCTCGTCAACATCAACGCCGATTTTTTGTGCATAATCAGGATCCAAAGCATGTTCGGCGTCAACAAAAGCGGCTACTCCGCCTTTTTTTTGGGCTTCAGCGCAGACATGAAGGGCCAAAGTGCTCTTGCCGCTTGATTCTGGTCCAAAAATCTCAACAACTCTTCCCCGCGGAATCCCGCCAATACCCAAGGCAGAATCTAAAGAGATTGAGCCGGTGGAGATACTGTCAATATCAACCGGCCTGACTTCTTTCATTTTCATAATCGCCCCCTCACCAAACTTTTGCTTTATTTCCGCTACCGCCTCTTCAAGGTTGCTTCTAGTGATCGCCTTATCTTTTTTGTTTTCTGCTTTCTTTTTTACCATACTTTTTTCGATAGTTTATGGTTTAAAGTTTATAGTTTAAAGTCACGTCTAGACTTTTTTCCATTCCTCCTCTTCACCTTCCTTAACCGATTCTTCAGGAGTTTCCTCTTCAGGAACAATTTCATTAATTGTGGCCCGGTTATCGCTTAAGTATACCTCTCTCGGCTTGGCTCCCTCTCCCGGGCCCACCACGCCTCTTTCTTCCAGCATATCAATCAGGCGGGCAGCTCGAGCGTAACCAAGCCGTAATCTCCGTTGAAGCAAAGAGGCAGAAGCTTTTTTCGCTTCAATGACCACTCTTTTAGCTTCCTCATACAAAGGATCTTCCTGGTTGTTTAAGGTTATTTCTCCCAAGTCGGTTGCCGGTACTTCGAGAGCTTTTTTCAGGCTGGTCGGCGGAGCCAAAAGATTGGCTGGGGCAGGTAAGGGTTCGGCTTCAGGCAAACCGGCAATTTCTTCTTCGACTTCACTTTCTTCTAGCTCTGGCGTCTGGGTTCTGACAAAATCGACGACCTTTCTGACTTCTTTTTCGGAAGCGTAGGCACCCTGAACTCGTCTTGGTTTAGACACTTCGGCAGAAACAAAAAGCATATCGCCTAAGCCCAAAAGTTTTTCGGCGCCGGCAGAATCTAATACGGTTCTTGAATCAACTTGGGAGGCAACTTGGAAAGTAACCCGAGAAGTGATATTCGCTTTGATTAAACCAGTGATAACCTCGACCGAGGGTCTTTGCGTTGCCAGAACCAAATGGATGCCTACGGCTCTGGCCATCTGCGCCAATCTGACAATACCTGCTTCCATATCACGACCTCGGGCGGCCATTAAATCAGCCAACTCATCAACCACCAAAACAATATAGGGTAGGAGTTTCGCTTCTTCCTCGAATTCTGCTTCTTTTGTTTCTCCTTTTTCTTTGGTCAACTGATTATTTTTAAAAAGTTTTTGTTTTTCCGATATCAGTTCGTTATAACCGCCAATGTCTCTGGCTTTAACTTTGGCTAAAACATTAAATCTTCTTTCCATCTCGCCAATAAGCCATTTTAAGGCGTTACAGGCAGATACCGCTTCAGTAATGATTGGTGCGAGTAAATGGGGGAGATCTCGGTAAACAAAAAATTCTACCTTTTTCGGATCGATCAAGATAAGTCGTAAAAGCTCTGGGGAATTTTTATAAAGAAGGCTTAAGATAAGAGAATTCAAGAAAATCGTCTTGCCGGTGCCGGTCGAACCAGCAACCAAAAGATGAGGCATCCGGCTAAGATCAGCATAAACCGGCAACCCGGAAACATCTCTGCCGAGAGCAACCAAAAGATTTGCCGGCGAATTCTGGTAATTGGGATGTTCGAGAAGATTTCGCAATCTGACTCTGGCCCTAACGCGATTAGGAATTTCAATTCCGACCAATGATCTGCCAGGAATCGGCGCCTCAATTCTGATCGGGTGGGCGGCTAAAGCCAAAGATAAGTCATTAACCAGAGCAGTAATCTTTGAAAGTTTTATCCCTTCAGCTGGTTTTAGGGTATACTGGGTCACGGTCGGGCCAATATTAATTTCTCCCATTTCCACGGGAATATCAAAATTCAACAACGTCTTTTTAATGATGGCTGAATTAAGCTTGGTGTCGCCAGAGCTCGGGTTTTCTCTATCTATTTCTAGTAAATCCAATGGCGGCAGTTTATAGTAACCAGCTTGCGCCCCAAAAGCATTTTCCAAAGATTTGGTTTTCATCTGAAAAGGAACTGCCGGCGTTTCAGCTTTCTCCGGCTTTTGGGGAAGAGCTGGTTCTATTTCTTTCACTTTGAATCTCGGAGTAAAAATCTTTTTAATTAGTGAGGGTTGCGCTTCTTCATTTACTGGAATAACTTCTAGTCGCCTCGGCTTTTCCCGTTTTAGCAGTTGACGAAAGATAATCGCGCCAATGAAGACTAAAGTACCAAAGATAATTTGCGTAACCCAAAAGCCAAATAACTTAAAGAGCGAGGAGCCAAAAAGATACCCAAGTAACCCGCCGCGACTTTTTATCTCAATAATTGATTTACCGCCCTCAACTGCCAAGGCACCAAATATACCAGCTAATCCGACGCTTAGAAAAAAGGAGGCTAAAATCAGCGGCAATAAAAATTTTCGATATCTTGTTCTTAGAAAAACAAAACCAATTAAGATGAAAACAACAGGGGTAATAAAAACAGTATTACCGATAAAAAACTTAAAGAAAGCCGTTAGTTTTCTTCCGGCAATGCCCGCCAAATCAAAAAAACTCAATCCGGCAATGATGGCAATTAAAAAAAATAAAATCCCCCAAATCAATTTTTTTATTTCTTCGGGTATGATAAAAAAAGATTTGCTTTTCTTCTGCTCCTCAAAAATTTTCCTATTATTTTTCTGCTTTTTCTTGTTCACTTTTAGAATTTAGTACTCCAACTCTACTTAGCACTAATCCTAAACTTCTTGTTTCTATTATATCATATCTCTTTCTTTTTCTTTCTAAAACCAGTGCCGCAGGGTATTAGTTTCCCAATAATAACGTTCTCCTTGAGGCCACGCAGCCGATCTTCTTTACCTTCAAGTGATGTCCTGATTAAAACCCTGGAGGTCTCCTGAAAAGAAGCGGCGGACAGGAAAGAATCGGTGGTTAAAGCGACTTTAGAAATGCCCAATAAGATTGGGTTAGCAGTCGCCAGTTTCTTTCCTTCTTTCTTCAAAACCGTGTTCCTTTCCAAAAATTTTGTTCGTTCCATTATTTCTCCGGGAGCAAAGAGGCTTTGTCCTGCGTCCTTAATCCTCACCCGAGAGAACATTTGTCTAACCACAACTTCGATATGTTTGTCATGGATGTTAACACCTTGGGAAGAGTAAATTTTTTGAATCTCAGAAACAATATAACGTTGGGTCTCTTCAATTCCCCTAATCCGGAAAACCTCTTTCAAATCAAGATTCCCCTCCCAAAGCTGTTGGCCTTTTTTCACTTCCTCACCGGCTTTTACCCAGATGGCGACTTTGGTTGGTACTTTGTATTCAATAATGCCGGGAGTTTCGCTGCTTTCTTTAGACTCTATCCCCTTTTTCCTGCCTCGTGGGGAATGACTATTAGAAGACGAAGAGTTGATCTTAATCCTAATTTTTCCATCTTCGGTCACCTCTAACACTTTTCCATCAAAACGAAGAAGCTCAGCTTTTCCACCCGGTTCTCGTGCCTCAAAAATTTCCTGAACCCGCGGTAAACCAAAAGTGATATCGCCACCGCCGGCAACGCCGCCGGTATGAAAAGTTCTCATGGTCAGTTGCGTCCCCGGTTCTCCGATTGCCTGAGCAGCCACAATCCCCACCGCTTCGCCAATCTTAATTAGCTCGTTTCTACTTAAATCCCAGCCATAACATTTCTGACAAACACCTCTAGTTGTTTTACAGCTCAAAACCGATCTCACCCTGATTTTTTCCACCCCTTTGGAAACAATCATCTCTGCTTTTTCCCAATCAATAACCTCGCCGGCTTTGA
>CAYRJV010000005.1:0-5131 GCA_964424745.1 uncultured Candidatus Saccharibacteria bacterium
AGTATAAGCTAAGAATATCGTTAAAGGATATATTCCAGAGAAAAAGGCAATGCCGGCTAAAAATAGATGGAATAGTTTTCTGGCACTGTATTTTAAAATCAGAAAGCAAAAAGCAAAGTTTAAAAGAGCGCTTAAGAAATGGAGGACAATATAGATGTTTATCATTTGATATTAATAGAATGGAAGGTTAGAATAATTTGCTAAAACCTTTCCCAGAATTTTCATTCAGCATTTTTTATCTCGTTAATTTTATTCATTACTAATTCGGAACAATTAACCAGTAAGTCAAAATTTTCCTGAAGTGGCTGGTTAGATTCGTATTTAGGAAGAAAAAATGGTTTACCGATATATACTGTAATTTGTCTCTTTTTAAAAATATCAGCTAGTTTTAAACCAACCGCACCATCAATATATATAGGCAGAATAGGCGTATTAGTTTTTAGAGCTAAATAAGAAATTCCTCTGCGACCGTGGCGTGGACGACCAATGTGCCGTCTTTTTCCCTCTGGAGCAAGAGCGATTGTTCCGCCTCTTTGCAGAACAGCAACAGCTTTTTTAAGGTTAATATCTAGCGGAATACCCCGTTTGACAGGAAAACAGCCGGATAAAAGCATTACGGGTAAGGTCAGCCAGTAATAAATGTGCCAGGCAAGAAAACGAACCGGAGCAATCGCCACTTTTGCTGGAATAGCCGCATAAACGAAAAACGCATCCAGCCAAGAAGAATGATTAAAAGCAATCAGGCCTGGTCCATTCAGACCCGCTAAGATTTCATCTCCTTTTATTTCAAAATGAAAAATACGCTTAAATAATTTCCGACTTACTTGCCAACAAACCCAATGACTGAACTTATGAACTCTATCTGTCAAATTCATCTTGATTGCTAATTTATTTTACCACAAGATCTTTATAAAGTAATCGCTTTGGTAATTCTAGGCTATTCAGGAAATTTTTTGAGAAAGTAGTTATTCATTCCGTCAAGGGCACCGATTGTAAAATATTTTTTGAGATTCTTTTTATTGAGATTCAACCATCTATATTCTGTATGTTCAGGTGAAATTTTTATATCTCCGCCTATATAATCTGCTTCAAAAAATATCCAGAACATATAATGCCTATTTGGATATGGTAAGTATCTACTGATTGCAACCGGAATTTCTATCAGCCGGTATTTTACCAAATTGCCAAGTTCTTCTTTCATTTCCCTTTCAATTACTTTTCTGAAATTTATTTTAATTTCGTTCTCTTTAATTCTGCCTCCAGGTAAATCATAATATCCTCCCATCACACTTGTATCGGGCATTTTCAATCCTAAAATCTCGTCCCTGCTGTTTTTAAAAATCAATTTAAGAGCAATCTGAAAGTTAGCATTTTTTACTAAGTCCTTTTTTCGCATTTATCACCGCTATAATTAAAAGATTTTGTCAGGTTATAAATATCACCGGCGCCCATAATGACGACGACTTCCCCACCGTGTAAATTAGCCAATAAGTATTCTTTGATTTTTCTAATCTCTGGAATGAAGATTGTCTCTCTTCCTTTCCGCGTTAATCTGTGTGTTAATCCGCGTTTCTCCGCTTCTATTATTGCTTTAACTAATTTTTCTGAATTTACTAATTTCTTTATTCTGGCCGATTCTCTGCCAGCAACACTATAGATATCGGTGATAATCAGTTTATCCACCGGCGCCTGGGCTAAGGCACGGACAAAATCTTTAAATAAATAATATGTCCGCTGGTACTGGTGTGGCTGAAAAACGCACCAGATTTTCTTTTTGGGATATTTTTCCCGTGCTGCCTGTAAAGTCACCAAGACCTCTGTCGGATGATGTCCGTAATCTGAAACAATGATTATTTTTCGCGTTTTTTCGTGTATTTGTTTGGTCTCGCATAGATTAGTGTTTGTAATCTCGAAACGGCGCCACGCTCCCCTATATTCCGAAAGTGCCTGAAAAGTTATCTTATCTGGAATTTTCAGTTGCCGTGCCACAGCCAACACCGCCAAAGCGTTAGAGACATTATGAATACCTGGAATCTTAAGAATTTTCTTTAACTTATTGGCCTCAATTTGTTTTAAAGAATATTTTTGATTTTTGATATGTAATTTTGATTTTTGATTTTTGATTTTTGATATATTCACGTCATCTCCATTCATAATCAATGTTCCACCCTTCGGTAAATGCCCAATAAATTCCAGAAAAGCCTTAAAAATATTATTGAGATTTTTGTAATAATCCAGATGGTCTGCTTCTAGCCGTGTTAACACGATTATTTGCGGCCAATAATTCAAAAAAGATGCCATATGTTCATCGGCCTCAATGACTAAATATCTACTTTTACCTAATCTAAAATTGCTATTGCCAAATTCTTTTAGTTTCGTGCCCACAATTACCGTCGGATCAAAACCAGCTTTGATTAAGGTCAGAGCGATCATTGAGGTGGTTGTGCTTTTCCCGTGAGTACCGCAAACAGCGATGGTATAGTATTGCTTGGTTAGTTCGCCTAAGGCCTGGGGATATGAAATAGTTTGTAGTTTTCGGGCAAACTTGAGTTCGGGGTTATCAGGAGTAATTGCCGGACTATAGATAACAATATCGGGGTAATTTTTTTGATTTTTAATATGTATTTTTGCTGTTTGATTTTTGATTTTTGATATTTTATGCTTGCCAATTCTAATCGTCACCCCTTCCCTCTTTAGGGCCTCTGTAATTTCCGATTTAACCAAATCCGAGCCGCTGACTTCGTGACCCTGCGAGAGATAATAGCGGGCTAAAGCAGAGACGCCAATGCCGCCAATGCCGATAAAATGAATTCGCATACTATTTTAATGTACATTAACATAAAATTGGTTTTGCGGCGACCTCCGAACTTCGCCGCAGACTTCGGAAAAGAGAACACCCTTCTTCGCGCAAGGCTACGGAAGGGTTACCCGCCGCAAAGGCGGGTAAAAAAAGAAAGCCGTCTTGCATAACACAAGACGGCCTCAAATTGGTAATCGTTCATGAGAACGCTCTTCTCACTGAACGGGGAGGAGGCGCGGCTCTGACAGCGATTACCGTAACCGGGTTGGTGGTCGCTACCTGTAGCGGCGCCTCACAGTGAAGACACTCAACTCTCTGGCCAACCGTGGGAGAATCAAGTGTCAACGCCTCCCCGCACGTCGGACAGGTTACCGTCGAAAGACTTCCTCGATTTCTCATAATTACTTCCTTCTTCCAGCGTTCGTCACGGGTTGCCGATGAGGATCTTCATCATCCCAGCCGCCGGCCAAAATAACCGGATTTACGGTGGCGACCTCCAGCTTGCAGCCACAATGACCACAAGAAATGTGTTGGCCGATTGCTAACGACTCGGGTACCTCAATTTTTGCCCCGCAGTCGGGACAAACATATGATGTTGTCATTGTCTCTCTCCTTACGACAAAGCATAAAAAGTGCTACTTCCGTTAGATAAGTCGCAAACTCATCCTACGGGAGCCAGCCGAATTCTCTTAGAACTCGGCTGGCTCTCCTAAGATTGATCCGCTTCTAAAAATTGACAGCTTTCTAGAATTGCATATTCCGGTCCGCCTCGCTTTAGCTCGCTTTCCATTACTTCAAGCGAGGTTACCGGAAACTCCAGCGAAATCTCCTCGTTGATTTCCGGCCTTTCTTCCGGCTCAATCCGCTGGAACTGCCAGGCTTTTATTCTGCCCAGGGTGATATGCGGTGAAAACGTCCGCTTGTCCGGCTCATAACCGTTACTACCCGTTCCGGAAAACAATCTTTCCAAATCATCTTTGATTCTTGCCAGCTCTTCTGATTTTTCACCGTTAACCCAAACCATTCGCGGCGGCACTGCTTTTGGCGGCCCGTAAACGATTTTATTGAGTTTAAGCGAAAAGGAACTGTGTTTTTGACTTATTTCGGCGACGGTTCGGCAAACCTCTAAAAGTTCGTCATTGGACACTGCCCCGAGAAAGACCAGAGTGATATGAAGGTTATCTATTTTTGTCCATTTTATCGGGCATTGATCGGGGAAAGCGGCGCTTATCTTGTTTTGAAAATTAAGCAGAACTTTCTTTGTTTCTTCCGGTAGATTGATGGCAATAAAAACCCGGTGCGTCATAATAATTTAAAATTCAAAATGCAAAGTTCAAAATGATAACAAAAAGACAAAATCTTTTACGATGTAAATATAACACTAAATGTGGTATAATTCAAGAATTAAAAATATTCAGCTGAATAATATATGCGGAAGGCACTTTTTTATAAGAAATTAGGCAAAAAGAACGTTCAATGCCAAAACTGTAGCCATTTGTGTGTTATTAGCCCGGGAAAACGAGGTCTTTGTGGAGTCCGAGAGAATATCAAAGGAGAATTATATTCTTTGGTTTACGGAAAGGCGATTGCCTGTCATATTGACCCGATTGAAAAAAAGCCTCTTTTCCACTTTTTGCCGGGAAGCTATTCGCTTTCCATCGCCACGGTTGGCTGTTCATTTAGTTGCGCTAACTGCCAGAATTACGATATTTCTCAATCACCCAAGCCGAACAGCCCCATTTACGGCGAAAAACTTCTGCCGAAAGAAATCGTGAACTTCGCTTTAAAAAACAATCTGCCGAGCATCTCCTATACCTATACCGAACCAACCGTCTTTCTGGAATATGCCTTAGAGACAATGAAGTTGGCCAAAAAGAATGGACTAAAAAATGTCTGGGTTTCTAATGGATTTATGACTGCGGAATCTGCCAAAACAGTAATCCCCTATCTGGATGCCAATAATATCGATTTAAAGAGTTTTTCCGATGATTTTTACAATAAAAATTGCGGCGGCAGACTGCAACCGGTTTTAGATACCCTAAAACTAATGAAAAAATCAGGTGTTTGGGTTGAGGTCACCACTTTAGCCATTCCCGTCTTAAATGATTCGGAAACGATGTTTAAACAAATTGCCGAATTTATTTATCACGAATTAGGCCCGGAAACGCCTTGGCATATCTCTCGTTTTTCTGGAGAAATTTCTTGGAAATTAAAAAATCTGCCAGACACGCCAGTAGAAACAATCGAAAGAGGTTATCAAATTGGTAAAAAAACGGGTTTAAAATATGTCTATACCGGCAATATCCCTGGCCTGCCTTCTGAAGATACTTT
>CAYRJV010000005.1:5231-21395 GCA_964424745.1 uncultured Candidatus Saccharibacteria bacterium
AATTGGAAAATTACTATGCTGAGTTTTGCTTGTATCTCTCCCCATCCGCCATTGCTTTTGCCGACCGTCGGTTCGCCCGAAGATCGCCAAAAGGTAAAAAAGACAATTGAAAGTCTTCAGTTTCTCGGCAGAAAAATCAACGAAAATAAACCTGATACGATTATTATTTCATCGCCACACGAAAATTGGGGTTTTAACGTTCCCTTATTTTTTTTAGCCTTGGAATTTAAAGGAAAAATAATGCCTTATTTAACTGGCGCCGAGCCGCCGGCCTTTTATTTTAATCTCGGACGCAAAGTATACCAATCTGAAATCAATCCGCCATCCGCCAGCGGCGGAGGCGGACAAAAAACTAAAATCGCCGTGATTGCCTCGGGCGATATGTCTCATTGTCTCAAAGGAGATGGTCCTTACGGATTTCATCCTGACGGTCCAAAATTTGATGAAACTCTTATTCAGTTTTTAAAAGATAAAAATATTAAAGGGATCTTAAATTTAGATAATAATTTTCCCGAAGCGGCCGAGTGCGGCCTGCGTTCTTTTTCTTTTCTTCTTGGTATTCTGAAAGAATCGGGATTAGATTGGACGCCAGAAATTCTTTCTTACGAAGGCCCTTTCGGAGTTGGCTATTTAGTGGCTAATTTCAAATTGTAAATGTTTCAAGACTATCAATGGCTTTCACCGCAATTTAAACGAACCAAGGCAATTGTTAATCCGATGTTGAAACTCCTTGAAAAAGAAGGAAAAAATCTTAAAATTCTTGATGCTGGTTGCGGCGATGGCACAGTGTCTGAATTGCTGGTAAAGCTGGGGTACGAAATCTGGGGGGTTGATCAAAACCTTGATGTATTAAGGGAAGCAGAAAAAAGAGGAGTCCGAATTATTCACAGCGAATTAGGAAAAAAAATACCTTTTGACAATGAGTCATTTGATGTCATCTGGTGCTTACGGACTTTAGAACACATTTATAATACGGAAGAATTTTTAAAAGGGTGCCATCGGCTATTAAAATCAAATAGCATACTGCTTTTAACTGCTCAAAATATGGTTTCATTGGTTAACCGATTTAGAACTCTTTTTGGCTTCTATCCTCTTTGGGTGGCTCCGAGCGAGAGTTATCCATCGAAGGAATACCCACGTTTTGCCGAACACGTTCGCTGTTTTACCAAATCAACACTTGAAGAAATTGTAAGAAGGGCAGGATTTAAAATTGAGAAAACGACAAGCGATTTCCTTTGTTTTAATCCGGGTATGTATAACCGTCGGCCATGGTCAGAGTTATTAGGTAAATTTTTTCCCTCTTTCGGTGAAACCCTCATTATTAAAGCAAGAAAAGAATAAACTTATTTTTCTGAATAAATGATTTTAATTGAAATAGCAAAATCAGCCGTAGAAAAATACATCAAAGAAGGAGAAACGCTAGCCATCCCAGAGAATATTCCCAAAGAATTTTTGGAAAAAAAGGCGGGAACTTTTGTGACGATTGAAAAAGGAAAAGAGTTAAGAGGCTGTATCGGCACTTATCTACCAACGCAAGAGAATATCGTCTTGGAAATTATTAATAATGCCATTGCGGCGGCGACCGAAGATTACCGTTTTAATCCCATAACCAAAGAAGAGCTTTCCCTGCTTTCCTATACGGTTTATATCTTGGGCGAGCCGGAACTAGTGGCTAACATCGGTGAACTTGATCCCAAAAAATATGGTATTATTGTAAAAACAGTACCAATTACTTCCTCGCCAAGAAGTAATGTTATGTTTAATGGCTATCATTCTTCCAAAACCGGTTTGTTACTTCCAGATCTCGAAGGTGTGGATACTAAAGAAAAACAAATTTTTATTGCCTGTCAGAAAGCGGGAATAGACCCCGAAAAAGAAGAGATATCAATATATAGGTTTGAAGCGGAAAAATACCAATAAAAAACTTAAAAGTCAAATGTCAAAGCTCAAAGCCAAATTTCAAATCCTAATAACTTTTTAGTTTTTAGCTGTGGTTTTAACTTTTGATTTTTGCGATTTGAGTTCAAATTATGACATTAAAAAAATCAGCAAAAAAGAAACAGGTAAGACTGACTGAGACCACTATTCAGAGGGTAGTGAATCACTACTTTTTTACCAAGGGGTTAAGCCTGAAAGAAATCAAGGATAATGCACGAAAGAAAAAAATAATTTACTCTCGCTTTGTCCGACCAGCCAAACAATTGCTGGAATTAGCTGGTTCGGAAAAAAAAGCCAAAGAAGCAATTACTAAGGTCGCCGAATGGGCAAAATCACGAAATCTAGATTACGCCATTGAAACCGTCTTCAAAAAATGGCTGGAGTTAGACAGACTGAAACCAAAAGAAATTGTTAAAAAACCATATTATCAAGACAAGCCGATGGTCTGGAGCGAAACCCACAAAAAATGGTATGTCATTAATGAAAATGGCGACTGGCTGGAATTCGGAGACAAAGAGGATAAAATCGAGTGGCGTCTTAGTTAATAAATATAATGCGAATATACAAATTGATACGAATGTAACGAATAGATTATTTGTAAATTTGCATTTATTCGTATAAATTAGTATCAGATATTTGCAGCATTCGCATTCATTTGTTGATTAGCATTATGAGGTTTGTATTTTTCGGAGTGCCGCAGTTTGGGGCAATTATTTTAGAAAAACTTATCCAGGCTAATCTGAAGCCGGTTTTAGTAATCACCTCACCCGATAAACCCGTCGGCAGAAAACAAGTTATTACTCCCCCACCAGTAAAAGTAATTAGCCAGAAATATAAAATTCCGGTTGCCCAGCCGGAAACGATTGAAACTTTTAAATCAGAACTCAAGAAAATAAATCCCGATTTAGCCGTTGTTGCCGCTTATGGAACAAAAGCAATCCCAAACGATATCCTGGGTCTCCCAAAACACGGATTTATTAATGTCCATCCTTCTTTGCTTCCCCGCTGGCGCGGCGCCTCCCCTATTCAATACACCATTTTGAGTGGTGATACCGAAACAGGCGTAACGATTATCCTGATGGACGAAAAAATTGATCATGGGGGTATTATTGCTATTTCAAAAATTAAAATAACTAATGAGAAAGTTACCTCTGAAGAATTGATCCAAGAACTGGCAGAACTAGGGGCAAAATTATTGATAAAAACCATTCCTTTGTGGTTAAAAAACAAAATAAAGCCGGTTCCGCAGGACGACCTCACGGCTGTCTATCGAAAAAGACTGGAGAAATCCGATGGCAAAATAGACTGGCAAAAGTCGGCCGATTATATCGAGCGACAAATTCGGGCGCTTAACCCTTGGCCAGGAACTTTTACTAAAACAGAAGACAAAGGAAAGAAAAAAAGCCTAAAAATATTTAAGGCATTCATCCAAAAACAAACCAAACAGGGTCCTTTCGGAATTGCGGGAAAGACCTATCTCGCTTCTAATGATAAAATTGCCGTTCAATGCGGAAAAGATTTTTTAGTGCTTGAAGAGCTGCAATTCGAAGGGGGAAAAAGAATGGCCGTAAAAGATTTTTTAAAAGGTCATCCTGACTTTGTCGGAACAATATTGAAGTAATCTCTCTATTCGTTTTTTTCGACAACCACGCTCTCAATAATAACCGGGGAAAGAGGCTTATCATTGGCGTCTGTTTTCACGTTGCCAATGGCGTCAACTACATTTTGTCCTTTAATGACGTTACCAAAGATGGTGTAATTGTGAGGTAAAGGATAATCTTCCAACATAATGAAAAATTGGCTGCCGTTAGTGTTTGGACCGGCATTGGCCATTGCCACCACTCCTTTTAGATAACCGCGTTTAGAGGATTCAGTGTTGGGATTGAGTTCATCTTCAAAAGTATAACCCGGACCGCCGGTTCCATCGCCATTTGGGTCGCCGCCCTGAATCATAAATCCTTTGATTACCCGATGGAAAGTAAGATTATCATAAAACCCTCTTGTCGCTAAGCTAATAAAATTGCGAACGGTTTTGGTTGCATCCGCATCATAAGCTTGAAACTGTATTTCTCCGAAATTGGTTTTAATAGTAATAATATGCATATTGTTTTCTGTTACCAGCGGTGCCGTTTTCGGATTATTGGCTAAGATTATAAAGCCAATTACTCCAATTAGAACCACCGACCCTAAAATGGTTAATAATTTGGTCTTATTCATGTACTAGATGTAGCTTTAAATATAATGATGTGATTATTATATATTACTCAACAAAATTGAAAAGGCTAGGTTATAATCGGTAACCTAGCCTTTTTCGGTTACGCCGCTTTTTGCTCCGGAATTCCCTCTTTCTCTGCCGGCGGCTGCTGGAGGGACACACTCGCCTTGTCGAGATTGGCCACGGCCAATCTCATCTGACGACCGAACCTGGCTGCTTCACCAACATACAGGCTGCCGATGGCGCAAAGGAGACAGTTTTGCGCCAGATTAAGCGGCCAGATCACTGGCTTGACTGTCTTTATTTGGCCAAGATGGCGATAGATTTCCACCAGATGGGCACATAATCCCTGTCGTTCCTTGGTTGTGACCGTCCCAACCAACATTTTCTTTACTGGTCGACTGGAAAGAGTATTCTCTAGACTCTCCCGGGCTAGTCTTATCTCTTTCCGTAAGGCATTGAGCAAACCCTCTATCAGTTCCTCTCTTGTTCGGATATGAGACAGAATCTGCTCGATTTCTTCTTTCCTCAGCGCCAGTAAGTTTCGCCAATCCAAAAGACGAGCGTCTTCTGGCTTCATGATCGAACCGGGAAGGGTCATCAAATCGATCCAACCAAACAGATCTGCTTCGACTTTCTCCAAGTCTTTGGAAATTCGCGGAAGCACTTTCTCGTAACCAGCCGCAATATGCCACTGCTGTCTTTGGGTATGAAGCAGGTCTTCGAGGTGCATAAAGATCAGTAACAGCAATTCCCCCTTTCTTACACCCTGCTTTACCCGATACAGTCCTCGTTTCTTCAGTTCTTCATCGAGTAAATTGCCCACAGCAATATCGAGCACTGGATCAACATAGCCATTGTCCAAACAAACCCAATGTGTAACCAGTAGAGTTCCCTTAGCAAGCCAGTAACGTCGGCGTCTTTTTTCAATTTCTCCCTCTTTCTCACGGTAGTATGTTTTTTGTGGCTGGCAATCACTGGTTACCAAGAGAATTCGACTTCCCCCAACAAAAGCTGCCTGCAAACTGCCTCTTTTTAACCAAGCGTCAACCCATTCCGCCCGAATCGCCGGTCCTTTTCTCAAAGCCATCTTAACCTCACTTTCTCCATCCTTAGAGATTTCGTTACCCAATTACCGGTTCAGTTCTAATGCCGAGTCATTGATACAAGGTACGAATGGTACTAACTTATATTAGTATGCTAAAAGCCATCGCGTCAAATGCGATAATGAAAAATGTTTAAGGTTTAAAGCTAAAAGTCTAAGGTTTAAAGTTTTACCGTTTGGCTGCGTTCGTCCCAGCAATATACCCTGTCGTCCAACAAACTTGTAAATTATAGCCGCCGCTCGGACCATCAATATCAATAATCTCTCCAGCAAAAAAGAGGTTTTTAATTATTTTAGATTTCATTGTTTTAGATTCAATTTCCTTAAGTGAAATTCCACCAGTGGTGATTATCGCTTCTTCAAAACCAAGCAAATCGGTGACTGTCAATTCTAGTCCCTTTAAAAGTCTAACTAAATCATATCTTTCTTCTCTAGTAATTTGATTGACAATTTTTTCCGGACCCAGCCCGCTAAGTTTAATAATAATTGGGATCAGTTTCTGCGGCAGAAGGTCAGTTAAAGAATTCTTAAATACTTTATTGGTATATTTTTCAAAATCTCGCTGGATTCTTTTATTTAGAGTTTCAAAATTCAACGCTGGTTTCAAATCGAGCCGCAACTTAACCTCTGACGGTGAGCCTGTCGAAACCTCACCATTCTTTATCAACTCCCCCACTTTCTTGCTGATATCCAAGACAATTGGCCCGCTTAGACCAAAATGAGTAAAGAGAGCTTCGCCGAAACGACTAGCTTGTTTTTTGTTATTTTGGCAGACGCTAATTTCAACATTTTTCAGGTTTAAACCTTGGACTTCAGATAGCCATTTTTCTTTAATTTTTATTGGCACCAAGGCCGGTCGCGGTTCAATAACTTGATGCCCTAATTCTCTTGCCCACCTAAAACCGTCACCAGTCGAACCGGTAACCGGATATGATTTTCCGCCAGTACAGATAATATAATTAGCCGCTGTAATTTCTCTGTCTTTTAAAATAACCCTGGTCATTCTATTATTTTCTTTTTCGAAATCTAATACTTCGGAATTATACATTATTGTCACCTTGCTTTCCTTTAAATAATTCGCTAAAGCTCGTAAAACATCCTCTGCTTTATCGCTCACGGGAAAAATCCGCTTACCTCTTTCTATTTTTACTTTCAATCCTTTATCCTCAAAAAACTTAATTGTTTCTTTGACCCCGAAAACAGAAAACGGCGAATAAAGAAAGTCGCCGTTCTTGCCATATTCTTCCACTAGCTTTCGGGTATCAAATTCAGCTTGGGTAAGATTGCACCTGCCCTTGCCAGTAAGCAATAATTTACGACCGAGACTCTTGTTTTTCTCAATTAAAACCACCTTCGCTCCCAGTTCCCCTGCCCTGCCAGCCGCCATCATTCCGGCCGGCCCGCCACCAATAACCGCTACGTCAAATGTGGCTGAAATTCCCTCGAGACGTCGTAACATAAACAATTGTCTTTAAATTTGCATTTTGGAAAAGGAATAACTAGAAATGCAGAGAAAAATAAGAGTGAGGGTGCTCAAAATGAAAAAATCCATAAACAGGCCAAAATGGCTAATATTGATCAAGCAGGTTCTTAGGGCATCAACTCCGTAGGTCAAGGGGTCAAAACTGGCAATCGCCTTAAAAACTCGCGGTAATCCATCGAGGGGAAACAGCGCCCCGGATAAGAAAAATAAGGGCATCAGCAAAAAATTCATAATGAATTGGAAGCCGTGAAGGTCCTCTAAGAATGAAGCAATGGTTGTTCCAAAAGCAGTAAAAAGAAAGGCGATGATAAACATAATAAAGAAAGAAAAGAACAAGCGACCGAGATCATAAGGACGAAAACCGATAATCAGGCTAAGAAACAAAACAATGATTCCCTGAATAAGAGCGATCGTGGCCGAACCCAACGTTCTACCAATAACAATCTTTAAACGGGAAACAGGAGCGGCCAATGTTTCTTTAAGGAAGCCAAATTCCCGATCCCAAATGAGGTCGATGCCAGAAAATACGGCTGTAAACAAAATGCATTGAGTAATAATTCCCGGAGTAATAAAAGCAATATAATCACCGCCACCGGCTTTACTAAAAATAGGGCCAAAGCCAAATCCCAGAGCCACCAAAAAAAATGCCGGCTGCGCCAATGAACCAAAAAGTCTTGCCTTTGACCGGAAATATTTTTTTAATTGCCTCAGCCAGAAAATGTAAATGATATTCATATATTTAATGTATTAACGCTGCATCATCCGTCTTCTCATTCTCATCTGATCAATATTATTGGCAATTTCTTCCCTGATAGTATGACCGGTAAGAATTAAAAAGGCATTTTCGAGAGAGGAAGCATTCGTCTTTATTATTAAATCCTCGGGAGTACCTCTGGCAATTATCCTGCCGTGGTCAATAATGGCAATTCTTTCTGCGATTCGTTCGGCTTCTTCAATATAATGAGTGGTAAAAAAGACGGTAATGCCTTCTTTTTGATTCAGGTCAAAAATGTAATTCCAGATCTGATTTCTCGTCTGCGGGTCAAGACCAAGGGTCGGTTCATCAAGGAAAAAAATGCTCGGATGGTGAAGCAAACCTCTCGCAATCTCTAATCTCCGCTTCATGCCGCCGGAAAATGTCTTGATAAAGTCGTTCCGTCTCTCCCATAATTCAACCATCTTCAATAATTCTTCAATCCGTCGTAACCTCAATTCCTTAGGAATATTATACAGTATCCCATGAAGTTCCATATTTTCATAGGCAGTCAATTCATCGTCAAGACTGGGGTCTTGAAAGACAATACCAAACGACTTTCTCACCTTATCTTGCTCTTTTATTGGATCAAAACCATTAATACGTATTTCGCCGTTGGTCGGCTGGAGAAGCGTGGTGAGCATCCTAATTGTGGTAGACTTCCCCGCGCCGTTTGGACCCAAAAAAGCAAAAATCTCGCCTTTGACCACCTCGAGATTGATATTATCCACGGCCGTGAGACCGTTGAATTTTTTGGTTAAGTTTTTCGCTCTAATTGCTAGTCTGTCGCCAGTATCGGTTATTCCCATACAATAAAGGGTCTGTCACAGTTAAACCCCATAAGCTAATTCTACCTTATCCTGTCAATCTCTTCAAGACAATACCTGGTTATTCGGCAAATACTATTGGCAAGCGAAATTCTCTCTTATTTTCCTCTAAGTCACTGGGATTCTCATTATGAAAGACCAGAACACCAGTTTTAGTATTCGCAATGTTAAAATCTAAATTTGCTTCAAAATATACCCGCGACCTTGTCCAGTCTGACGTCGCTTTTAAAATTGCCAGAGCCAAATGGTTGTTTTTATCGTCTAAGAGCTCCACCACCCCTACCTGACCTTCAAATCCTGACCAACCACCGCCGTTAACGTAACCTTTAATCACCAGTGGAGAAGAGACAGTTGTACCCGATTTGGGGAAAATAATATGGATTCCTTTTTGAATAAAAGGAGTAATAATCAAAGGCTGTTGAGAATAGAGATTGGCTGATGATAAAACAATAATTCCGGCCGCCAAGCCGGTAAAAACGGTAATGATTGACAACCCTAATATCGTTGAAACCTTTTGAGTTAAATTATCAAGCATTGGTTCATTTTTTAATATATTTTTCCCAAATCAAGGGAGCAGGCACGGAAAGTTCGATTCTTTTCTCGCCAGTGGCTGTTTGAAAAGACAACTGCGTGGCTGAAAGGGCAATGCTTTTATCGGCCAAAGCAAATGGTGCACCGTATTTTAAATCGCCAACAATAGGGCAGCCGAGATACGCCAACTGGCTGCGGATTTGATGCGGTTTACCGGTTTTTAACTCGACCCTTAAAAGAGAGTAATTATCATTGGTATCAATCACTTCATAATAAAGCTCGGCTATCTCACTACCTTTTTGTTTATTTTTATAAATAATGACTTTATTTCTTTTCTCGTCTTTCTTTAAATAATTTCTTAATACTCCCTTTACTTGCTTTGGCCTTCCCCTTACCAGACAGTGGTATATTTTCTTAACTGTTTGATGGCGGAATTGCGCGGAAAGCCGGGAAGCACCCTTGCTGGTTTTGGCAAACAAGACAATGCCAGAAACTGGCCGGTCTAAACGATGCAACAAACCCAAATAAACATTACCCGGTTTATGATATTTCTCTTTAAGGTAGAGCTTAACCTTATCCATTAAGCTGACGTCGCCGGTTTTATCGGCTTGCGTCAAAATTCCGGCTGGCTTATAAACCGCAATGAGATGATTATCTTCGTATAAAATCTTCAATCCCATAAAAAACAAGAGAGGAAATCGTTGATACTGACTGAGTTTCCTCTCCTTATGCTAGTTGGCCCGGAAGGGCTAGTCTTCGCCGCCCACACGCTTGATCTTGCCGATCCAGGCGCTCTCCAACTCCCTTTTCAGCTCCGTATTGTCTGGAGTGAAAGTCGTTCGGACCTCGGGTCCTTTTTTCCCATCCTCATAGACGGGGTGGAAAATGGCCCAGCCGTTCCTCTCTCCCCACTCGATTCGGACCACCCTTTTCTTGGTACTCATATCTACCTCCTTAATAGATAAGATATCCAAGCTCTTATCACCATTTTAACACTAAAACGCTCTTCATTTTCTGTCAAGAAAAGCAATCTATAATCCTAGGCTTTTGTAGGTACCGAGAATCGTATCTAAAAAATAAGGAATAGCAAAAACAAGCCCGATAAGCGGAAGGACGATGGCGACGACGGTAATAATCAACGTCCAGAGAAAATATTTCCTGGTTTTTTCAACTGAAACATAGATTGCTTCAATTTTCTTTTCCTGTTCTTCAAGTTTTTTCAAGATTTCTTCTTCCATTGTTATTTTAATGATTAATAATAACAGACTTTCTCGTCTATTTAACATTATAACACGTATTAAAAACTAACTTAGGTAAACAAAAACAGGGCGGTTAAGCCCTGATAAATCTCTTGACACAAGCAAGCAGGCAGACACTGCACAAAAGAAAAAGAATACAACCTTCTTGCTTGTGAGGTTGCGAGTTCACCACCAGGCGTCAATCCGGACGTAGTTTGGTCCGGACTTGACGGTCTTCAAGATCGACCACCCATCGTCAATGCAGGTCCTCTCGAGGTGAAACCAGTATTCACCTGGGGGCAGATAGACCGCTAGTTCATAGTAATTCCACAACCCCCTTGGTTTGGCTTCAACCCAACCCTGCATCAGCCGGCCATTCAAGACCAGGGGTTTACCGTCCTCTCGCGTTATATACCAGAACAATTGCCACGAGGAATCGCCATTCGTGGTAGTCCGACCGTGGATGATGACCACGGCGGCCGAAGGCTTTCTAGCTCTTAGCCCTTCTGCTCTCGCCGGCTAGGCGACTATCAGTAGCCCGATTATCGCCATAATGAATGATAGAATGGCGATGATGAACAGGACCGTAAGAAGAACCGTCAGCCTACGTACATTTTTTACAGTCATTTCGCATCTCCTTAGTGCATTGAAGGGATAAAAATATATTAAACTATGCCAGCCAGATATAGAGAAAAAATGATTTTTCTCCAAATCCAGCCAGCATAGTTTTCTTTCTTCGTTTTCTGCTTTCTGTTCTCTGTTCTCTGTTTTTTGTTCTCTGATTGAATGTCTGCCTGCTTTTTCAAAGAACGACCTTATTAAACAATACAATATATTTAAATCAAAGTCAAGAAGATTTAAGTCAGGAACGAGTTCGTTTTTTCTCTAGCAAATATTCCGGTTAAAACCGAAAGTAGTCCCAAACTGACCAGCAAACTACCAATCGCTCCGCCACTAACTAAGAATTTAAGATTGGTAGAACCAAAAGAAGTAAATAGAAAAACAACAAACCAACCGGTAAAAGTTAATGAAAAGCCAACAGCGAACCGTCGTGATCGCTTCCTCACGATTGGTTGTTTGTGAAACCAACCGTTAATGACAAAAAGAAGAATCACGGCTAGAAGCGCAATTGCCGAAAGACCCCAGACCAGCATCTCTAGTATCGGATTGGTTGACCCTCGCCAGTCAATAAACGAACCAAAAGTTGTTGGTATTGCCGGCTTAAGAAAAATAAGATTATAAAATAAATAAAAAAGAGTAAAAAGAATTCCGATAGCCGCCGGTTCTTTTAAAGAGACCTTTTCTTTAGAAAAAATTTTCAAAGGAATGGAAACAAGATAAAATGTTTCCAGCATGACAAAAACATCACCTAGGGTATAAATTACCTGAATAGCTGTTGTATCCTGCGTTAAAATACCGGGCAGACTCACTGTGAAAAATTGAAGGGTACTGAAAATAAAAACAAAGAAAAAGCGAGAAACAAAAACGTCCTGCCAAAGCATTGACCGCCGCCTCACCCAAATTATCAGCGCACAGGAAGCCGAAACAACGGCGTTGAATAAATTAATTACTGAAGAAAGAGGAATTAACGGCATAAAGTTCTTAATCCAATTAATTTATTTTATACTGAATACCAGAATAAAGAAGGAGAATCCCGATTAAGGAATTTGCGCCGGCAACAAAAGTGAGGACATTTAGTTTGGGAAAATTGGGCACAATAATATCAACCAGAAAAAGAGAGATCATTAGGAGAAACAAGCCGCTGCCGATTAAAAAAGACCTAGTTCTGACCAATTTTTTCTCGCTCTTCAGTCCCCCGCCAATAAAAAGGATTACATTTATCAAAAGCAGAAGAACAACCGTAATTCCATTTATGGTTAATAACCAGCGGGGAGATTTCTCAAGGCAAACAGAAAAGTTTTTATAAGTAAGAGTTTCAGCTGGAGAAAAATAAATTACATTCAAAATAAAAGTCGCGATTATCAAAGCAGTAATAATCAATAAAAAAGGATGCTCGAATTTTTCCGCATTCCAAATGTTTAAGGCAATTTTGATAAAGAAAAAAAGACCAAAATAAAAAGGAACCCAGGCGTACATATATATCATTTCCGCCCAGAAAAGATTTTTAATTATTCCTCCCGGCAAGGCTGACAGAATAAAAAAAGCAGTTATCGGCAAAAGCGCTTTAAAGAAATTCCCCATATTCTCGTCTTTCGTTTCGCGGTAACGAGAATAAATTTTGGGGATAACCGTTATCGCCGCTAAAGCAGCAAAACCATAAAAAAGACTGCAAAAAGGTATCATTTTTTCTCTTTAATTTCGTAAAGAGGTTAAACGCCAAGACAAAAAAAATTAAGAAGCCTGGAGAAATACGGCAGAAAAATTAAAGTGCCAATTATCGCCGCACCAAGACTAGCCAGAAGAACGGCAGCCGCAGAAATATCTTTAATTAATTTTACCCTTTGATCAAAGGCCGGCTGAACAATATCCAAAATCTTTTCTATTTGTGAGTTAATCAGTTCCAGCGTTAAATTCAAGGTTACCAGAAAGACGACGATTATTTTCTCGCGCAGTGACAAACGAAAAACAAACATCAATAGGACAACCGTTAAAGCGCAAAAACAGAAAATTCGAAAAGTCTGCTCGTGAAAAGCGGCGATCAACCCTTCGCCAGCCGCTTTAAAACTGCGTCCCAATTTATTAAAATCCAAAATTTTCATAATTTCTTATTTTCACTTCTCTGGTTATTGGTGGAAAAATTTCCCAGTTTCTTTATGCGGACAAACTTAATATTCTCTAAACTGGGCGGCCGGGTTTGATCGTAGCCTAAAGCAATAATATCGGGTTTTATTTTCTTTACAATCTTTGTTTGGTCTCGGCTGTCCCCTACTACAATTTTATCAGCAATTTTCAAGTCTGCCAATTTCTTTTTCCTTTTTCTGGCGGGAATGGCGTATGGTTTTTTGTTGTTTTTATCATTAGCCAAAACCACGACTAACTCGTCGCCAAGTTTTTTCGCTTCTTTCAAGAAATAAATATGGCCAGAATGAATCGAATTAAAGCAGCCACCCACCAATACTTTTTTCATCTGCATTATAGAAGAATGTTATCTCGAGGTGTTAAACAAATTTATTCTATAGCACTAACCTACAGTTTGTAAAGAATTAGAAACCTAAAAAAGAGGAAGAATGTCTTCCTCTTTTTTAATTAATAGATGAGTAAATTACGGAGCCGGAACGGGAGTAATGGCCGGTCGAAGCTGGATTGACTGGGCAGTAATGCTGCCGTCTTGATTGGTCTTACCGTTGGCGGTAATTGTCTTGCCGATTTCCAGGTCAGCCGCCGTGCCGTTCACGAATTTACTGACTTCGGTTATCTGTGAATAGAAAACTATCTTTGACCCGCCATCGCGCAGTTTAATGGTCACGCTTTTATCATCTTTAGCGATGATTTCTCCGGAAAGAAAACCGCTTCCAGCTTGGTTGTCAGATCGATTACCCTGAAATCCAATACCGGCCGCACCCATTTGCTGCATTCTCTGTTGCCGTTCTTCCGGCGAGAGATTACGCAGGCTTTGGAAATCAGCTCTTGAGTAATCAACGATGGTTTTACTTTGGCCATATTTCATTCCACTATAAAAAGCGCCAGCAACTAAAATTAAGACAACAATAATTGGCAATATTTTTTTAATCATCTGATTAAATAGAAATTAATTATATTTGCAACTTCTTCGACCTATTTTTTTACTCATAACGTAAGGCTTCAATCGGATTAAGTTTGGCGGCTTTCTGGGCGGGATAGTAGCCAAAACTGATGCCAATCGCCGTCGAGATGCTGCAAGCCAAAACAATTGAGGAAAGCGAGATTTTGGTGGCAATGCCGCCAAGTCGCGAGACAATCATTGAGATCAGCCAACCAAAGAAAATTCCCACTAATCCGCCGACAAAAGTCAGCATCATTGCTTCTGCCAAAAATTGGAGACTGATGTCTTTACGCTTGGCACCAATGGCTTGGCGTAATCCGATTTCGCGCGTTCTTTCCGTCACGGTGGTCAGCATCATATTCATAATGCCGATGCCGCCGACAATCAAAGAAATCCCGGCGACGGCTCCCAAAAGCACGGTAAAAGTATTGGTTACCGAAGAAGCGGTGGCGACAATATCCGCTTGATTGAGGGTACTGAAATCAGCCAGCGAGGGATCGGCGATATTGTGCCGCATCAGCAACCGTGAGGTAATCTGTTCTTGCATCATCGTCATTGATTCCTGATTGACTGCCTGGACACTAATCGAAGATAAATAATTATTACCCGCCAGGAAGCGTTGGCTCGTTGCAAGCGGAATGAAAATCATATCATCGGAATTATTGAAGCCGCTGCCGCCCTTAGCTTTGGTAAGACCGATGATTTTAAATTCAACTCGTTTAATGCGAATCGTTTGGCCAATCGGATTAGCGTTTTCTCCAAACAAATCGTCGCGCACTGTCGGCCCAAGCACGGCCACTTTGGCAGAAGTTCGCTCGTGCTGTTCGGCAATGAAAGAACCATCAGCAATTTCTACGTTTCGCACGGTCGGATAAGCCTCCGTGGTACCAACAACCTGCGTATTGGTATTCGTGCCTTTGGCGGTTACCTGATAACGGCCGGATTGTTCCGGCGCCACGGCTTTGGCAAGGGTAATTTCCTGCTGAATTGCCGCGGCATCTTCTTGGGTTAAAGTCCGGCCAAATCCTCGTCCCGAACTGACTTGAAAACCGACTCCCCGTTGCGCCCCGGGCATAACAATCACCAGGTTTGAACCGATGGACTCAATGTTTGCTTCAATGGTTCCCTGCGCGCCCTGGCCAATGGAAACCATGGCAATGACCGAACCAATACCGATGACAATGCCGAGGGCGGTCAGTCCCGAGCGCACTTTGTTTAAAAGCAGGGCCGATTGCGTTTCTTGAAATAAATCTAAAGTTTTCATAAATAATTAACTTACGAGTTAGGCTTCAAGATGATTGGTGTTTCGTTTTTTCGCGTTTTTTTCATCAGCGACAATGGCGCCGTCCCGGATGTGAATGATTCGATCGGCATGTTCCGCCACGTATCTCTCATGAGTAATAATAACCACGGTTCGATTTTGTTCGCGGTTTAGCGTTTGAAAGGTGTTCAGAACAATTTCCCCGGTCTTCGTATCCAAATTGCCGGTTGGTTCGTCAGCCAGAATTAAAGTCGGATTATTAACCAGCGCCCGCGCCACCGCCACTCGCTGCATCTGTCCGCCGGAAAGCTGATTAGAAAGATGATAAAAACGAGATTCATCCAAACCCGCGTTTTTAAGGGCTGTTCTCGCTCGTTCTTCCCGCTCTTCTTTGGGAATCCCGGCATAGACCAGCGGCAAAACGACATTCTTGAGCACGGTGGTGCGCGGCAGAAGGTTAAAAGATTGAAAAACAAAACCGATTTTGTTTTTCCGGATATCAGCCAGTTCGTCATCAGAAAAGCGGGAAACATTCTGACCATCCAGCCGATATTCGCCGCTCGTCGGCACATCAAGTACGCCAAGAATATGCATCAAGGTTGACTTACCGGAACCAGAAGGACCCATAATCGCCACGAATTCGCCGTCTTTGATGACAAAAGAAACTTTTTCCAAAGCAATCGTTTCCACCGAATCGCCGCGATATATTTTGCTGATGTTTTTGCATTCAATCATTCCAATAAAAAAATGGGTTAGCGAATCATCATTCCGCCGACAGGCGGTTGGCCAGTGTTACGGCTAGTGCCGACCGATTGGAAGAAACTCCGGTTCGATGACGACTGATTTTGTGTGCTCGAGGAAGGAGTAATTGTTCGAACCACAATCACGTCACCCTCCTTAAGCCCGCTGACGATTTCGGTTGACGAGTCATTGGCTAAGCCGGTTTCAATGGTTTGCTGACGCGGCGGATTTTTTAAAATTAAACCGCTGCTGCTTGACAAACTGGCGAGTGTTTGAGTTGAAGACGAGATATTTTCTGGTATTTCCACATAATACGCATTACCCGTTGTCTTAATGGCGGAATTGGGTACCATTAAAACATTTTGTTT
>CAYRJV010000006.1:0-1117 GCA_964424745.1 uncultured Candidatus Saccharibacteria bacterium
CAATGAGAAGATTGTCAAGCAGGGGCAACAGCCTCAAAATGAATTCAAGATTGGCAAATCTAATTATTTCTTCAAAGCGCTCCATCTCCTCTTTTTTGTAATTGATCAAATCCGCTTGCGCTCTCTGCCAACCAGCTAGATATTCGGCCTTTAACTTTTCTGCTTCCTCCACTGTTTTTTTCAAATCTTCTATTTTTGCTCTATCTTTATCTACCGTAGCCTTCTTGTCCTCCGACTTACCCACCGAAGCCTCGGCGAAGGTGGAAGCTTTAGCGAAGGGGAATATCTCTTTTTCTTTTTCCATTGTTTAAAAATTATCCATTAATTCGACTAAAGATTTCATGATGCTGATATTTTTTTCGTAAGACATTCTCGTTGGACCGACTAATGAAACAACTCCTTCTTTTTTGCCCGGCAAACGGCATTTTGAAGAAATCGTGCTGAAATTCTTTTTTTTGCCAACCGGGTTTTCTTTACCAATATAGACTTTTATATCAGAATTTAATTTTAAATCATCAATATTTTCCTCCCAATCCTCAAGAAAATCGGTGAAACCAAATAATAAATCTCTGTTGGCAAATTCCGGTTCGCGCATTAGCTCTTCCCAGCCGTCTTTTAAAATTAAATCGTCTTCCAGAAGATGAAGCATTGCCATATTGGAAGAGGCCTTCGCCAATAAGCGCGCCAGTTTCGTGGTAAATCCGAAAACATCATCTCTTTCTTCTTTTAATTCCTTTTCCATTTTCTCAATTCCTCTAAATTCGGGTATTTTCGTATCGAGAACCCGATCAACAAAAAAACGGTAGCCTTTATCGGTCGGTACGCGACCAGCTGATATAAAGGGTTGGTCAAGAAAACCGGCGTCGGTCAGTTTTTCCATCTCAATCCGTATCATTGCCGGACAAATGCCAAAATCATACTTTTTTTCCAAGAGCTGGGAGGAAACCGGATAAGCCGTCTCGATGTATTCGTCAATCACTTTTTCCAGTATTGATTTTTGTCTTTCGGTTATCTTCATCAACGCTATTGTAGCAAACCCAAATTAGCAGTCAAGTCTTGAGACTGCCAATTAGATACTGCCTTAAGACTTGATCCTGAGTTAATCGAAGGACAAGAG
>CAYRJV010000006.1:1217-18305 GCA_964424745.1 uncultured Candidatus Saccharibacteria bacterium
AAACTAAAATCCAGCCGGTTGCTTGGCTGGATCTAAGGGTCGAGATGTAAATTATTTATTATCTGCCACCACTAAACCCAACCAAGCGCGTCATGGAGACGGCCAAAAGGCTAAGAATAGCAATAATGGTTGAGTTTTGGCGTTTCATCTTGATAATTATAGATTAGCAAACCAAACAAACCTGTCAATCCCCATAAAGTCAGGCAACTTATACCCAACCTCAGTTGTCTTATTTAATCTAGCGAGAACCGTTCTCGTTATAATCGCTCGGTTAAAAAAAGTGCCGAGATTATCTCTCGGCACTGACGAGCGCTTGAATAATCAAGATATCTCACCTTCAGGTACTTTCAGTCTCCTTTCTTTTCTTGGTGGCGTAAATCCCCCATAGACGATTTGCCAATTGGGTTGCTTCTTCCGCTTCTTGGGGTTCTCTGTGTGGCCTGGCCAGCAAATCCTTCAACCTTTGTTCTTCCTCTGGACTAAGTGGTTTCCCATTCCTGTTCTCCATCGTTCCTCCCTATTTGGTTATTCAAGTCGGATGAGCAATAAAAGAGCTGCCTAAACTAAAATCCAGCCGGCGCTTGGTCGGCTGGACTATTAGTTTCAAAAAATGGATCAATTAGCCAACAAAAGCCCGACCAAGCCATCTCGGTTAAAATAAAAGCCGAAATATTTATTGGTGAGGATTTGGCTGACTGCCATATATATAATTCAAAGATAGCAAACCAAGAAATGTTGTCAATGTTTAATGCTTTACCCTAAACATTAGTAAATTTGGAATCCAACAGCAAAATAGCAGAATCAACAAGTTGGTTAAAGAAAATGGCCCAGCCGAAAAAGAATGACTGGGCCTTAATTCGTACAGAAACGCGGATCAGTAGTTCTTTTCCAGCAGCGTACCGCATTTGTGGCAATATTGTGGCATATACTTTTTGCCATTAACATAGCCCCAAGTTCTTGGCTTTTGGCAGGTTGGACACCACCTCGCAGCGGCACTTCGCTGTTGAGGTCGTTTCCCCGTACGCACAAATGGCAGTTCTTGCCCGCACCCAACACAATAATGCCAGTTCCGGGTGGCAAGTTGCCCGCATTGACAGACTATATACCGAGACATAATTTTCCTCCTTTGCAATATTCTACACCATTGGCCTGTACGTTAAGATATTAAAGCATATATTACTGTCGTGTAAAGACTAAAAGATATGAAAATCAATCCGCGGCCTAAGCTCTAATTACTATGTTGTAAACAATATTTTTCTGATAAAATAATTAAATGCCCAAAAGAATAAATATCAGCTTAATTATTTTGTTACTAATTCTATTAATAGCCGGTTTCTTTCGGTTGTGGAAACTAAATGAAATCCCGCCCGGGTTATATCCGGATGTAGCCATGAACGGAATTGATGCCCTAGATACCCTAAAAACAGATAACTTCAAAGTGTTCTATCGCGAGAATAATGGCCGAGAAGGACTTTTTATCTGGTTGATTGCTCTTTCTTTCAAAATTTTCGGTCCCAGCATCTGGGCAATAAAAATCGTATCGGCAGTTACAGGAATACTGACTATTGTCGGCTTGTACCTACTGACCAACGAATTATTAAAAGATTTGGAATTTAAATATTGGAATTTATTTAGAATTTGGAATTTGGAATTTGGAATTTACAAAAATGAAGTAATAGCCTTATTAGCTTCATTTTTGTTGGCGACTTCTTTCTGGCATACTAATTTCTCCCGCATTGGCTTCCGCGTCATAATGGTGCCTTTTATTCTTGTTTTTTCTTTTTATTTTTTACTAAAAGGATTAAAAGAAAAAAAACTTTGGTGTTTTATCATCGCCGGAATAATTTTCGGACTGGGTTTTTATACCTATACGGGGTTTCGTTTTGCCGTTTCACTCCTTCCCTTTGTCTTCCTGTCATTTTATTTTCTTAATCGAAAGGAACAGAGTCAAAGAAAATTTATGTTTTCTGTTTTCTGTTTTTTGCTCATTGTTTTTGCCGTCTGTCTACCATTAATCATCTACTATTTAAAGTATCCGGCTGATTTTACTGGCCGGGCAATCCAAATCACAGTCTTTTCAAAACATAATCCGCTCTGGGAATTTACGAAAAGTCTATTTGTTCATCTAGCGATATTTAATATTTATGGTGATCACAACTGGCGCCATAATCTTCCCAGTCAACCAATGCTTCCTTGGCCAGTCGGCATTTTATTTGTCTTCGGCATAATTTATTCCCTGATAAAAATAATAAAACTTAGCCATGTCTCTTTGAAATCACTTTTATTAAAAGAGAAACCAACTTTTAACGAAAATCATTCTTTGTCTTCTGCCTCGCCCGCCGAAGCCTTGGCGAAGGAGGGTTCTTTGTTTTCTATTTTCTGTTTTTTGTTGGCTTGGTTTTTCGTAATGCTTTTGCCCGGCGTTTTAACGGCTGAAGGTATTCCCCATGCCTTAAGAATTCTCGGCGTCGTGCCCGTAGTTTATATCTTTGCGGCCATCGGCGGCATAAAAATATATTCTTGGTTCTACCGAAATACTTTGCGAAAAAAACTGCTTTTTTTAGCTGTTTCTCTTTTCCTTTTGACGGTTGGGTTAATCCAATTTAATGAGTATTTTGTCAGGTGGGGCGATACCAAAGAGATAAAAGATGCTTTCTCGACTAACTTTGTCGAGATCGGAAAATATCTCAACACCCTGCCAGACGATATTAAAAAATATGTCATTGTCAACCAAGATGGTGTCCCTGTGCCCTACCCTGATGGCTTGCCGGTGGCAGCCCAAACGCCAATTTTTATAGAAAGAACAAAATTTGGCGAAGCCCGCGCCGAATATCTTCGACCAAAAGATATCAGCCAAATTAAAATAGAAGGTAAAACGATTATAATCCCAATGCAATCCGATCCTAAGTTAATCACTGCCATCCTCGAAAAATTTCCCCTGGGAATACTCACGAAAGAAAACGGTTTCTTTATTTACCAAATTAACCCTCTCTAAAAATGAAACAGTCAACCGCTTCCTACCAATCAATCAAAGTATTCTTAAATAAGCACGGTGTAAACCTCATCGCCATAGGACTTCTTTCTTTTATGTTGTTAATGGCTTTTTTCAGTGTTAAGGACGATTCGCTGACAATGGACGAAGCCTCCCATTTACCAGCCGGCTATTCGTATCTGACGCAAAAGGACATGCGCATCAATCCCGAGCATCCGCCCCTGATCAAAGAGTTGGCTGGCTTTCCTCTTCTTTTTATCAGAAGTATTAATTTCCCTTACGATATCGATGGCTGGCAAAAAGATATCAACGGCCAATGGAATTACGGTTTCTATTTTCTTTACAAAATGGGAAACCCAGCTGAGAAAATGATTTTCTGGGGCAGAATGCCGATGCTTTCGGTTTTGCTTCTCTTGGGAATTTATCTGTTTAAATGGACACGAGAACTTTTCGGCAACCGCGCCAGCCTCCTCGCCCTCTTCCTTTTTTCTTTCTCACCGACGTTCCTCGCTCACGGCAGACTCGTAACGACTGATGTTGGCGCCGCTACCGGAATATTTATTGCCACTTATTACTTTATTAAATTCCTCAAAGAGAAAACAAAAAAAAGTTTGATTATTGCCGGCATTACTTTGGGTTTGGCTGAACTGACGAAATTTTCCGCCATTCTTCTCTTGCCCTTTTTCGGTGTTCTGATTTTTGTTTGGGCATTTAGTCAGACAGCCGGCTGGCGTTCTTTTCTCAAAGCTTTTTTAATTTATCTCGGTTATTTTATTGCCATCATTGCGATTGCTTATCTGGTAGTCTTTCCATTTTATCAATACCTTGTCTTAAATTATCCGGCCGAAAGACAGGTCAGAGACAGCCGTTTCCTTCTTTCTTCTTTTGCATTTAGACCATTGGCTAATTTAGTTGTTTGGCTGGCTGATAAACCTGTTTTAAGAGCCTATGGGCAATATGCTTTGGGGCTTCTAATGGTCATGCAAAGAGCCACTGGCGGCCACACCACTTACTTTTTAGGCGAAGTCTCTGCTGCTGGCTGGAAATCATATTTCCCCTTTGTTTATCTGGTAAAAGAAACTCTCACTTTCCACGTTCTGACTTTAACCGCTCTGCTCTATAGCCTTTGTCGATTAGTTAAAATATGGAAAAATAAGCCTTTCTGGCAGGATACTTTCTCCAGAATGTCTGGCTGGCTTAATGAGCATATTTCAGAGTTGGCGATGCTTGTTTTTATTGGACTCTATTGGGCTTCATCAATTAACTCTCCTCTGAACATCGGGGTGCGTCACCTTTTGCCAACTTTTCCTTTTGTTATGGTTTTGGTTGGTGGCACAATCTCTCAACTACTGAAACCGCCATATCTCAAAGTAAAATTTGGCTTTTTAGCAATATTGATTTTGTGGCAAACAATCGCTATTGTTCGGATTTATCCCCATTTCTTATCTTATTTTAACGAATTAATCGGCGGACCGAATAATGCCTACATTTACACGGTTGATTCCAATCTTGACTGGGGTCAGGATTTAAAACGACTGAAAAAATGGCTTGACGACAAAGGAATTGATAAAATCTACGTTGATTATTTCGGCGGCAGCGATGCTAGTTATTACTTAAAAGAAAAATTTTTACCTTGGCAGGGAACGCATGATCCAAAAGAATTGCCCAAAAGAAGTTATCTGGCAGTTTCCGCTACTTTTCTTCAAGGCGGCCGCGGTAAACCGGCACCAGGCTTTGACCAACCGTGGGGTTATTATTTGTGGCTGAACAAATACACGCCGATTACTAAAATCGGCTACTCAATTTTCGTCTACTATATCCCCTAAATAAATAGCGAGGCAACTAGTTTTCAGACAGCTTTCGCCGTCTCGCCAGCATGATTTCCGATAACTACGGCATATTGTTTTTATAACGGTATGGTGCCAGGTTGCCAAAGCGTAATTCAATGTACTCCAATTCTCCCCGTCTTACGGAAGGAATTTCTTTTTCTAAAACCAGTTTTAGCTTGGTAATTTGCCAGTTCACATCGCGATTATTGCTAAAATAAATCTCCCAGCCTTCCATCGTTCTGACTGTTATTCTTTCATTGCCGGGAAGAACAATTTCTTTAACATCTATTTTTAGATTACCTTCCAGCCCCTGATAGATTCTAAGAATCGAATCCATCAGTTTTTCAGGAACAACTTTTTCGCCGATATTAACTAACGAGTTTCCGCTTTCATCTCTAATTACTAAAGTGCCTTCCGGAGATTTCTTTTCAAAAATCACCCCCGTTCTATCTATGGAAAAACAGTTTTCCTGTCGACACCAAACGCCAACACCAGTTCTTTCTTTTATCTCTATTTTTAATCCAGTTGGTAAAATTTTTTTTGCCTCGGCCGTTTCGATTAAGGGATAATTTTTTAAAAGTGATTTAACGATGGCAGCCGAGTCTGCTAAAAATATACTTTGCGTCTCGCTAAAAACGAGTTTCTTTTGAATTTCATTTTTTACCAGTCTTTCGATTTCCTCTGTTTGGATTTTTTGGTTTCCGGAAATTTTTATTTCTTTAAGCTGAAATTTCTCTGAAAAAAGGGCGAAATAAGAGACGGCATCGGTCAAAAGAAAGAATAATAAGAAAAACCAGAACAGTTTACTGCGAAAAATGGATTTTCTTTTTCTCGCACGATATGGTTTTCGGTAAGATTTTCTTCGCATTGGTTACGGGTTAGGCTGTTTATAATCCTCGCTTCCACCGCCGCGCTCTCTCAAAAACATAAGTCAACCAGTATTTTTTTAAAAGCAGCAGGTCTTGGGTTTTTACATATTCCCTCGGATACCCGCCAAAACCTATCTTAAACAAAGACAATCCATACCAAGGATGTTTCTTATTATTTATATCAGAAATTCCCCAAAAATTATAAAAACGGCAACCTCTCTTCTTGGCTTCTTTTATCGCTTCCCACTGTAATAAATAGGATACCGGAATTCTGGTGTATTTTAGAGAGGAAGCGCCTTGATGATAAAATCCAATACCTGCCCAGAAAATTATCATTGCCGCGGCAATGGTCTCGCCTTTATACTTTCCCAAGAAAATTGATATCTGATTGTCATCTTTAAACGCTAAAAGTTCATTTTTTAAATAATCAAAAGAAAAAGGCGTAAAATGATGACGAGTTACCGTCTCTTGATAAAGTTTGTTAAAATCTTCTAACCCTTCCAGATCATTGGACTGAAGGATTTCAACTTCGCTGTTTTTTTCTGTCTGCTTAATTAGATAACGGGTGGTTTTACGCATTTTCGTTAAAAGCTCTTCTTCGCTGGGCCGGATATCCAATTCCCAGCTTAATTCGGGGTGGAGATGAAGCGGAGCATCTCTAAAACCAAGGTTTTTAAAAATCATGACATTCTCCTCGCTTCTCTGCCAAACCGGGGCAATACGGATAAACCACGCCTTTTCACGAATTGATATGTCTTTTAAATATTCAATTGAAGTCGTTATTATTTTTGATTTTTGTCCGCCGGCTGGCGGATTGATATTCGATTTTATTACCGGTCCGTGCGGGACGAATAAGAAAGTTCCTCTCTTTGCCGTAATTTTAATAGTTAAAGCAATGGCAATCAATTCATTTTCTTGGTAAACTCCAAGTCGCCAGATTTTATTGCCACTTAATTTCTGAAACTCACCCCAATTCCAAGACTGAAGAAATGTTTTTTCTTCACCAACAGTTAAAAAATTTTCCCATAAATTTTTATCACTTATTTCTCTGATTTCCATAAGTCCATCTTAAAGGTTTTCAAAAATTCAATGATTTTCTGGACTTCACTATCGGAAATATTGATATGGGTCGGCAGATTCAATGTTTCTTTCGCCAGTTTTTCCGCGACTGGACAGGAACCCAAAGAATAACCCATCTTCTCCAGTCTCGTGTCCGCCGGAGCAATCGGACTGGTATACCAATCCCCAATTAAAATGTTTTTTCGCCAAGCTTTTTTAATAATTTTGTGAGCCAATGGGGTTTTTAGCGTAAAACGAAGAAAAACCTGCTTCACATTTTGCGGGTCAACCGGCAAATCAAAAGAACTATCCTGGAGCCACTGATAATATGAGAAGGCTATTTTTCGGCGATGGTTGTTAAACCTTTCTAATTTCCCAAATTGGTTTAAGGCTAAAGCGGCCAAACCATTTGGCAATGCTTTCGGGAAGTAATCCGGCATTAACCCTCTTTTTTCTTTCCAGTGGACCGCTTTCGACAAGATATGAGACCACTGGAATAAAACTAACAAATATTTTCCGAAAAGACGGTAGGTCGGAAGGATCAGCCAGTTCATTATAATTGGGTGGAGCAACTGCTGAAAAATCCAAAAATACGAGGGAAAACCGATCTCTCGCTGGAATTCTCTCAGCTTGTTCGCTAACATATCGTCATTGGTTATAACCATTCCGCCGTAAACCGAAGAAATAACCTTATCGCGCGAAAAACTGAAAAATGCCGCTTTAGCCAAAGTACCAACTTTTTTTCCTTCAAATGATGGCGCGGGCAGTTCGTAATCAGCACCTAAAGAATGGGCGCAATCTTCAATTAAAATTAAGTTGTTCTCCTGACAAATTTCTGAAATCCAAGGCAGATCCGCCGGCAAGCCAAACGTATGCTGGACGATTACCACTCTACTTCGCGGTGTAATTTTCTTTTTAAGATCAAAAATATCAATATTGAACGTTTCCTCATCGCAGTCAACATAAACTGGCTTCAGTCCAGCCCAGATTATTGGGTTCACGACCGCATTGCAAGTAAATGCTTGGAGCAAAACCTCGTCGCCATCATTAAGATCAAGGGATTTCAAAATCGCCAATAGGGCTGACCGACCGCTGTTAAAAGAGATAGCCTGGTTTATCCGAAAATAATTCCGGAAGACTCCCTCCAGCTTGATGATGGCATTTCCCGATTTCCATTTTTGAGGACTAAAAATCAGTTTCCAAGCCAGCCGAATGTCATCTTTTTCTGTATTTGGCGAAAGCGATATGGAAATTGGTTTAAAAGGATTTTTCATTTTTAATTACTGGTTAAATAATTAGTCAGTTCTTTTGGCACGCGGCTTTCCAAAAGAATCATATCACCGGATTGAAAATTTTCGCTAACCGTTCTAATTATTTTCTCGGGGCTTTCGATAAAAAAAATATCTCTGCTTTTTTCTCCGGCGCCTTCTTTAATAGCGTTGACCCCGTCGGCGCTGGTAATTATGGCTAAATCGCAAACTTCGGCAATTTTCTGACCAATTTTTTTATGCACCTCTTTTGAGACTTTTCCCAACTCGATTAAAGAAGGCATAATAATCATTTTTTTCCCGGACCAGAGTTTTAAATATTCTAAATGCGCCAAAACTCCATTCGGATTGGCCGAATAGGTTGCATTAAGAATATTTAAGCCATTTCTAGCTTTAATCAATTTCATCGCCCCTTCTTCGGGTTTTATCCTTTTGGCGGCTTCGGCAATTTCGGCGAGGCTCATTCCCAGCTCTCTAGCGCATTGCGTGGCTAATAAAATATTAATAACATTCTGCTTTCCTAATAAATTCAATTGGAAATTAGCCGTCTCCCCTTCTTTTGTCACTGCTTTAAATAAAATTTGCTCACGCCCAACATTTATCTCTTCCGCCCAAATGTCCGCCTGTCCAATAGTGGAATAATGTTTTAAACTTTTTACTTTTAAGCTGTGGTTTTGCGCTTTGAGTTTTGCGTTTTGAGCTACTAAATCATTGTCAGCATTCAAAATGGCGATGCCATCATTTGGCAGACTCTCAACCAACTCAAACTTCGTCTTAATGATATTCTCTTGAGAACCGAAAGTCGCCAGATGCTGCTCGTTAATACCGGTTAAGATGCCGATTTTTGGTTTGGCAATATCGCATAAAAATTTTATTCCGCCGCGGTTATAAGCACCCATCTCCACAATAAAAACTTGGTGCTCAGGCTTAAGCTCCTCTAAAATGCAACGGCTGATGCCGATTTCTGAATTTTGATGGGCTTTTGTCTTCAAGACGTTAAACCGTCCGGATAAAATTTCATACAGAAACTCTTTGACCGAGGTTTTGCCGTAACTGCCGGTAACACCAATAGCGATTAAATTCTTGAATTCCGCTCTTTTCTTTTTGGCTTGTCGTATAATGCGTCGACGCCAAAAATAGGTTAAAGGCTGAAATAAAATTACTATTAAGGAAACGATAAGAGGAATTAGCAGGTCAAGAACCAAAAAATACAAAAAAGCAAAAAAGGGAATTGCCCAAAATGAAGTCGGTTCCCCGAAATAAGTCACTTTATCGGCTGAAAAAAGAGCAAGAGAAATTACTAAAACGGAAACAGAAAATAAAAAAATAATTTTTTTAGTAAAAATTGGCTTAATTATTCTTTTCTTTTTTAAATTATAAATGACTTTGCCACATTCAATTAAATATATGAAAAAAGGTATGAGGAAAAGGTAAAACCAAGCCCAATAAAAATACCAAAAAAAGCCATACCAACCAATAACCAAGCAGATTTTAAAAATATTTAAACGATTAAGAATCAACACCTTTTGTCCCTTAACTGTCCTTAAATATGTCCAGAAACGACCGAGGTGATACTCTTTAAGCTGCCATGTATAAAGCCAGAACAAAATTAATTTTACCGAATATAACAACCAAAATAGATTTAAAAGCAAAAAAAGCAAAGGATAGATCATGTTTTATTCAAGAATTTGAGGATCGCCTCGGTTAATTTTTGCGGGGCGTCAAGATTAAGAGCGTGACCATTACCGGGAATTATTTTTAATATCGAAGATTTTATTTCGTTGGTCATTAAATAGGCATCAGTGAGCGGCGTCATTTTGTCTTTCTCGCCCCAAACAAGAAGCGTGGGAACGTTGATTTGATTTAAAAACGGAGTCAAATCTTCATCAATTACCTTGCTGAACGTTTCGCGCATTACTCCGTTTGCTTCAAAGTAATCTTTTCTTCTGACAATATAGCGATAGAAAAATTTTCTGATAAACCTTCTGACGGAAGGAAGAAAAGTAAGGATATAGATTGCCCCGCCGATTTTGGCGAGATAAAAGACAGTTCGCTGCCAAAAAGTTTTCTGGTGTTTTATGCCGGCACCAGAAACCAAAATCAAACTGGCAAGCTTTTCCGGATATTTGGCGGCGAGTTTAATGGCAATTCTGCCGCCAAATGAATGGCCTAATAAAAAAATTCGGCCGAGATTTTTTTCCTCAATAAATTTAAGAGTCCAATTGACGTAATCATCAACGCCCCAAGCGCTTGATGGCGGTTTGTTTTTGCCAAAACCGGGAAGATCGGGCGTGAAAACACTAAAGCCATTATTCTCAAGAATGGTTTTTACTTCTACCCACGATGCCGAAGATGACCCCCAGCCATGAAGAATTAAAACTGTAATTTTTGAAGACAAGTTCTCTTTTTCCTCCATAAAATCATTGACAAAAATAAACTTTATGTGTCATAATTCCCCAAGGAGGAGAGTCAAGGAGGAGGCTAATGATAATCGTCGCTTGGGCTTGGGCTTTCATCATCTATCTCTTTGGATTATGGTTCGTCTGGGGAGCGCAGTTGTATCCCCGCCAAGACGACCCAGAGGACACCTTGACCGGCATTAAGGATCACCCTCTCCATCTGATTGAAGGGATCCTCTGGCCAATCGCCTTACCGCTCTTCGGCTTAATCAAGCTGGTTCATTTTTTCCGCTTCCGTTTGAATCCCCGCTAACTAAAGCTCCTCCAAGGGGTAGAACGTCTAACGTTCTCCCCTTTTGTTTTTTATTTCTGTCTTGCCAATATATTTCTGCAACACGGTTGGAATTTTTATACTGCCGTCTTTTTGCTGGTAATTTTCCAGAATGGCAATAAGAATCCGGCCGATGGCAAAGGTCGTGGCGTCGTTCATATGAACAAATTCAACCGTTTTGTCTTTTTTCCGGTAGCGGGTGTTCAAACGTCTTGCCTGAAAATCAGTCATCAGGTCAGAGGTATGGGTCTCGCGGTATTTATTCTGACCGGGCAGCCAACACTCAATATCAACTTGCCTCGCATCCGGCTTGCCCATATCGCCGGTACAAATCATCACCACCTGGTAAGGAATTTTTAGCGATTGTACCAGATATTCCTGTATGGCGACAAAGAAATTTTGTTCGAGTAATGATTTTTCCGGAGTGGTAAATGATTCCATCTCGATTTTATCAAACTGGTGAACGCGCAAGATTCCTCGCGTGTCTTTTCCAGCGGCACCAGCTTCACGGCGAAAACAAGTCGAAAAGCCAACATAACGAATGGGCAATTCGTCTTCATCAATAATCTCGTCCTGATGCAACGGACCCAGGGTATGTTCGGCACTGCCAATCAAATATAAATCATCTTGGGGCAGATAATACCGCTCATCTTTGTCTGCCTCGCTTAAGCGCGCCATTTTTCGAAAAACATCCGGACGAATCATTACTGGCGGTACGACCGGAATGAAAGTCTTAGCCGAATAACCTTTTTTAACTGAATCAGCGATGCTTTTTAAAATCTTCGTTGAGGTTAAAATATTAAAGGTGTGCTGAATTATGGCAAATTCCAGCAGAGCCGCTTCTCTTTTAAGGTAGCCAAAACGCGCTCCGGTTATTTTGCCGGCTTTTTCAATATCAATGAGGTCGAGCTTTTCGCCAAGCACAACGTGGTCAAGCGGGATAAAATCAAATTGTTTCGGCTTCCCCCATTGCCTGATTGGCTTATTGTCTCGGTCATCTTTGCCTTCGGGAACATCAGCCAATGGCGGATTGGGAAGCTGAAGCATTAAGGCGTTAAATTCTTCCTCCAGGGCTTTTAAATCGCTGGCTAACCGGTCGTTGCTACGGTCAAGCTCCTGCATTTCTAAAATAATCTTATCTCTCTCTGGCTTGTTTTTTAAATTGGCAATTTGTTTACTCGCTTTATTCTTCTCTGCCTGCATCTGTTCAATGGCCATTATAGTTTGCCGGCGCTTCTTATCAATTTCTAAAAGCCGATCAATATCAACATTTACTTGTTTTTTCCGACAGGCTTCTTTGATTATTTGCGGATTTTGACGAATAAATTTAATATCTAACATATTACTATCTAGATTACATTAATTCTCTAGATTAACATTTTTATCGGTAAATTCAAAGGGCAAAAGAACAGAAAACAAAGAACAAAGAACCCTCCTTCGCTAAAGCTTCGAAGGGCAAAACAAAAAAAGCCACTGTCCGATTAAACCAAACAGTGACTTGACGGGACTTTCACCAAATCCAGCGGCGGCGCGGCTTTTACTTCGCCGTACGCGGCTGAGTGTAACGCTCTGAGGCACCGGCAGCTTTAGCCTCCTGCCAAGTGACGACATGGCCCGACCGTTTTCGCTCGTGCTGCCTCTTTACCCTTTGAGCTACCGCGGGAGTTGAAACCACTCCCCGCTTTGCCCCGGCTAAGACGCAACCGCGATTACAACGGATAGAGATCATAGTCCTCTCCTTCCTTTACGCCCACGAGGCAGCACCCGGATAAGACTGCTGATGCGGCATATCTTTTTTGTCCTCCGGACCAACTGTAACGATATGATTGGGGTTATCCTTCCGGTGTTTTTCTGCCATCTCTTCGGCAATTTCCTTACCGGCATAAACGCTAAAAAGAATGCCGCATTTGTTACATTCAGCCCAGTAATTAATTGCTCTCATCCTCGCCTGCTCCTTCCACCTTGATGGTGATGGAATGCCCAAGGTGATGCCCTTCTCTAGCTATCTGTTGACGAAGGTCATCTGCCAGAGCCTTCCTCGCTCTCGCAACCGTTTGTGGGTCCTCAGCCGGCGTCTCGCCGCTGGCAGTGCCGACCTTTTCTCGGCAATTGACACAATATGCCGTGGCGATTATCTTCATAATGCCTCCTTACGACAGGAACTAAAGGACCGATATTGCTAATATCTTCTTAGCACGTTATAAAAAAACGTCAACCGAAAAATAGCAGTGATAAAATAGCAATGAGAACAGATCTCGTTGGACTGGTCAATCCTACTGGTTAATCAATTATATCGGGGTCTGACCCCGCTATAAGCCTAACTGATCGCCGATGCCCTGCATAGCGCTCAAGCCAATGGTCACGAACTCTTCAAGTTTTAGCCCGATTTCCGAACAAGCGGCAATCGTTTCGCGATTAGCGCCTTTGGCAAAATTCTTTTCGCCAAAGCGGTTCAAGACTGATTTCGCAGTCAAATCAGCCAGCCTCTTCGAGGGCAAAACCAAGGTAGCGGCGACAATCAAACCGGTTAAGGGATCAACGCAGAAAATCGCTTTCTCCATTAAGGTTGCTGGGCTTTTTCCGGTTAAAGGATTATGTGCCCGAACCGCGTCAGTAATAATCTTTTCAACGCCAATTTTCTCCAGCATCTCGGCACCAACCAAACCGTGCTTGGTCGGATTGTTCTTATAGTCAGTAATGTCCATATCAATATCGTGCAATAAACCAGCTAATCCCCAGATTGGTTCATTTTCGTTAAAGCGTTTAGCCAAAGCAGTCATAATCGCTTCGGTGGCGAGCATATGTTTAATACTGTTTTCATTTTTGACGTTTTGTCTGATGAGGTTTAGAGCTTCTTCGCGGGTCATAAATTTGATTTTTAGATTGATAAAAATTAATGGCGAAAAGAATAAAGCCAATAACACTTAAAATAGAAATCAGAAAATACTGTTGGTTAAAGGTAATCAGCCGCAGAAAGGGGTTAATTTTCAATGGCCAAAAAGGAAAAACATCGTAGTGCATCAAAGAATCAAAAAGAATATGCAGCCAATAGCCCAAAAGACTACTCAAGAAAACAACGAGGAATGATTTCCTTCCATCAAAAAACTTTATCCATTTGTCTATCTTTTCCTGCCAATGGTTAAATATTAAAGCAATCAAAATCGCTGAAATGACACCGGCCAGAAACGAATGCACTATGCTATGATGCGGATAACTTAAATACGGCTTCCCCCAATGAAGCAGGATAATGACCGCCGGTTCAACATCCGGTAAAACAGTACCGATTAAAAAGACGGGCAAAGACAAAAATTTTCGGAGGATCGTACCGAAAAAAAGCCCGGAAGTAAAATGGAAAGGAGTCAGCGGCACACTAAAATTATCCAATTAACAATTTTCAAATACTTCGGCACTAGTGGCTAAATCCTATTGGCTGTTGGCTTATTGACGGGGACGCATCGTCGGAAATAGAATCACTTCTCGAAGAGAACTAGAGTCGGTTAATATAGAAACAAGCCGGTCAATACCCATCCCGAAGCCGGCCGTTGGGGGCATGCCGTACTCCAACGCCTCAATGAAATCTTCATCTTTTTTATGAGCCTCCTCAAATCCTTTTTTAAAAAGTTGCTCCTGCTCTTCAAATCTTCGTCTTTGTTCCAAAGGATCGTTAAGTTCGGAAAAAGCATTGGCGATTTCTGCCCCACCAATGATCAATTGAAAATTCGCCAGTTTTTCCTGATTATCTTCCAACGCCTTTGCCAAGGTTTGGAACCCTAACGGATAGTTGATAACAAATGTCGGCTGAATGACTTTCGGCTGGCAGTATTTTTTAAAGATCTCATCAGCCATGGCGGCTTTTGAAACGGCTTTATCTATTTCTACGCCTAATTCTCTCGCTTTTTCTGAAAGACCCTGGTCGTTAATCGTATCATAATCAATTTTTGTTTCCTTCCGGAAAATCGTCGCGAATTCTACACGTGGCCAGGGTGTCTTAAAATCTAATCCTTTTCCCTGATAGAAAATCTTGCTTTTGCCAAAAACCTGTTTTATTAGAGACACAAACATCTGTTCGGTTAATTTCATCAGCTTTTTATAATCCGCATAAGCCCAGTAAAATTCCAGCATAGTAAAATCCGGATTATGGAGTTTGTCCATTCCTTCATTACGAAAACATTTTCCCAATTCATAAACTTTTTCAAAACCGCCAACAATTAACCGCTTCAAATACAGCTCCGGTGAAATCCGCAAATAAAGGTCGATGTCCAAGGCGTTCAAGTGAGTTTTAAATGGTCTCGCCCGGGCGCCGCCGTAAATTGGTTGAAGAATCGGCGTCTCCACTTCAAGAAAACCTTCACCTTCTAAAAAGTTCCGAATTTCTCTGATAATCTCTGCCCGCAACGCAAATTTCTTTTTAACCTCCGGATTGAAAATCAAGTCCAAATATCGTTTACGGTATCTTTCTTCAACATCAGTTAAGCCGTGCCATTTCTCCGGTAAGGGTAAAAGACTTTTAGTCAGCATTTTAAAATCCGCCGCTTCAATCGTTTTTTCTCCTTTTTTAGTAGCAAATAAAATGCCGCGAATCTCGATAAAATCGCCGATATCAAAATTGTCTCTAAAGAAGCGGTAGCCTTTCTCCCCCAACCGATCCTCACGGAAAAGCGCTTGGATCTTTCCCGTACCGTCTTCAATGTCAAGAAAGGTAGCTTTGCCGTGCTCCCGTAAGGATCTGATTCGTCCCACCAGAATTATTTCTTTTTGTTTTTTGGCAATACTAGAAAAATCGGCCACTGCGTCGCTGATTGCATGAGTTCTTTGTGTTTGCGCCGGATAAGCCGGAAAACCAGCTTTTTTAATCGCTGCTAATTTTTTGAGCCTGATATTTCTTAGTTCATCAATCGTGGCCATATTTTTTCATTATAATTGTCTTTAGACCAAAGTCAAAAGCCCGCGAGATTTCTCTTTGGGCTTTTATATCTTAAGAGAATGGACTTGAGGGTCACGGCAAGCTTATGCGCATTCATGCGCCTCGCAGCTTTTCTCCAGACCAGAAGATTACCTTCAAGGACTACCGCAGAAGAGGCGGCTCGCTATCCCAAATCCATTCTCTGGCTATTCTTAGCATAGTAAAAGTCTGGCGTCAAAGGATGTTTTTTATTTGAACTTTAATATCTTATATTTTGTTTTTCCCGAGGGAGTATTGATTGAAATCGTGTCACCGATCATTCGGCCACAAAGAGCCTTTCCCAATGGCGACGCGGCCGAGATTTTTCCGGTTAAAGGATCAGCCTCGTTTTTGCCAACGATTTTGAATTTTTGTTTTTGGCCATCAACCTCAACCAGAACTTCGGAACCTAAGCCGAGCATTCCCGAGTGGTTGCCTTCCACTACCTTCACATTACTTAACATTTCTTCTAATTCCAAAATCCGGCCTTCTAAAAAACCTTGGGCTTCTTTAGCTTCGTGATAAGCAGCGTTTTCCGAAAGATCGCCGAAACCAATGGCCTGGTGTAAACGCTCGGCCATCTCCTTACGTTTCACGTTTTTGAGATAATCCAGTTCCGCTTTTAATTTGTCATAACCCTCGCGGGTCAGAAATTTATCCATATATCAACCATCATAATTGGCTGAAGCAAATTGTCAATTGATTAAAATTTTATCAAAAGTGTTTTAAAAAAGAAAAAGGTCCTCGAACCAAGAAGGCTCAGGACCTTAAAGGAGGGTGGAAATATATTATTTCAAAACAAAAAAATAAGCCCTGCCGCGATGCTTTGGCAACACCACGGCAGGGCTTGAGGAGGATTCGGTGGAGTGGGTCAATCTCCACCGGGCTACCTTCATTGTGACAGATTAATCTCTCCTGTCAAGCAAGAGATAAAATACCAAAAACCGCAGCAATAAAGCTTAGCGCGACAAGGAAGAACGGTGACGGGACAAAGGCTAATCGCACAGCGGAATGTCTGCTCACTTACTCCTTTCGGACTCGCCTGAGTAGAACCGATCCGGCTTGGCTATGGCTAAGCGATCTGATCTTTATCCCGTCAATTTCTATTGTGATTCAAATAAAGAGATTGTCAACATCCAGATTATTGCTTGCTATTTCTCGTGAAATACCAATCAAGTATTCCTTTGGCCACTGGCAGAGCGGCGACCTGTGCTCCTTTAACGTTCTCAATGACCACGGTTAAAACAATCTCGGGATTGTCATAAGGCGCAAAAACAGTCACCCAGTTATGATAATAATCTACTTTTGACGTTTGGGCGGTACCGGTTTTGGCCGCCGCACTAACCGGCAATGAATTAAGAATAACTGACGAGCCATACCAGACGGCATCTCTCATTCC
>CAYRJV010000006.1:18405-21218 GCA_964424745.1 uncultured Candidatus Saccharibacteria bacterium
TATTTTTTAATTCGCCCCGGTCCCAAGCCTTGTTGATCGCCGTAACCGCCGCCGACAGTATAAAAATAAACGTTACAGGAAACAGCAATGGCTTTGCGTAAATCAACTAAACCATGGCTCGTCCAGTCCATAAATTTCGATGGATTTGTTGGATCCCACGGATTCTCGACCAGAATATAGCCCGGATCAAAAATCTCCTTGGTTGGTGAAATCAATTTTTCTTCGAGGACGGCGGAAGCAATCAAAGGTTTAATGGTTGAGCCCGAAGGATATGTCCCGGCAATAGCGCGATCGAAAAGAGGTTCTTGGGGATCGGTTAAAAGATTATTAATTGCTTCTCTATCTCCGCCCTTACTTAGAAGATTGTTATCAAAGCTCGGCAGGCTAATCAGCGCCAGTATTCCGCCGGTTTTTGGATCCATGGCGATGGCGGCGGCTTTCTGGCTGCCGATTTTTTTGAACATCACCGTCAATTCTTCCTCAATTTTTTTCTGTAAATCAGTGTCTAACCACAGAACCAAACTCTTTCCCGGCTCGGGCGCCATTTCGACTGCCTCTGATTTTTCCTCACCTAAAGCAGTTTTTTCCACGCGAAAAACGCCCGGCCTCCCCCGAAAGACATCCTCGTATGATTTCTCAACCCCGCTTTTACCAAGATAGTCGGTCGGAAAATAACCTACCAGCGATTGATATTCTTGAGCATCAATTCTTCCGGTATAGCCGATAAGATGGGAAAAATTGAGACCGTCTTGATAATCCCGGACATAGTTCTTTTCAATTTCAAAACCAGCGAGTTCGTTAGAACTAATTTTTGCTTCCAGTACCAATAATGTTTCCAGCGGAATATTCTCGAGAACAAGAACCCGCTGTTCATCTGATTCGTTAATTTTCTTTTCCAGCTCTTTGATGTCTACGGAAATTATTTTGGAAACCGCACTGATGTTTTCTATTTTTTTTTCGGGCAGAACAGAAAGGTTTCTTTTGTCGAAAATCAAATCAAAGCTTGGCTGGTTAAAAACCAGCTGCTTACCGGAACTATCATAAATCACTCCTCTCATAGTTCTGATAGGATAGGAGTAGGTTTTGTTATCTTTAGCGAGCGCCAAAAATTTTTTATTCTGATTTATTTCAAGATCAAAGGTTCTAATAAAAAATAAAAAAATTATTAGTAAAAATCCAGTATAGAAAATCCAGATATAATTCTGGGAAATGGGGACTTCAAATTTTTTTTCGGAAACACCCATCTCCTGTTCTTTGCTTCGCGCCAGCGAATCGAGTAAAACTTCTTGAGGTTCAATATTCTCTTCAAATTTCAATTTTACCTTTTTGTTTTGAAGATATTTTTCCATAAACCTAACTGCGGGAAGAAAGATAATTGGGAATCTTAAAATATCTTTTAAAGATTATTTTTATAAAAAGCGAACTACCAAGTAAGATTAATAAATGAAAACCGATCGTCTGACTAGAAAAAACATCCCAAAAAAAACCGGCGGTCGCCGCGCCGATAATACCGCTTTTTTCCTTGGCGGGCTCAAAAATATTTATTAATACCGTAGCTAAGAGCAGCAGATTTGGTGTCCCGCCAAAAATATTAAAATGACCTAGGAAACTTGTTTCCAAAAGCGCCAAGGTATAAAAAAACAAGATGGTTAGGAGAATGGGTTTCATTATGATTTACGGGGTAAAAAGCCTCAGTAATCAACAATAATAAAAAGATCTTCAATTTTCTTAATATCAAAGGCTGGCTTTATTTCTGCCTGATCGAACGGGTCAGCATCATTTTTCCTGATCCTGCTGATCTCTCCGACGAGAATCCCTTCAGGAAAGGCGCCGCCCAAAACAGCGGTCACGACCGTGTCTCCTTCTTTAAATTCTTTTCCTTTGGGAATAAGATCCATCAATAGCGAAAAATTGCCTTTACCTTTAATAACTCCAAAAATATCTTTGCCTTGTATTTTCGCATCAAAAGAACTGTTTTTGTTGGAAATTAAAATTACTTTGGAAAAGCGGTCGTAAACTTCGCTCACCCTTCCCAGCAAAGCCCTACTCTCAGTCAGCACTGGCATTGCCAAAGAAAGACCATCTTTTGAACCTTTATTTATTAAAATCGTGTCCTCGGAAATATCTTTGGAGATAACCTCGGCCAAAATTAATTTAAATTTTTCTTCCGGTTCAATTCCCAGCGCCGTTCTCAATTTTTCATTTTCTTTTTCTTTCTCCTCGAAAATCGCTATTCGGCTAAGTAATTCCTGATTTTTGTTTTTCAATTCTTCGTTTTCTTTACTTAGTTTCTTAATGTTTTCTATGGTCTCAAGAAAACGGGAAACATCGGTTGACAACTGCCAGAGTGATTTTTGAATCGGAGAAGAAAGCACATAAAAAAAGTTTTTTACTTTGCTGTTGACCGCGGGTAGCCTAAAAAGCACTAATAAAAGGATAACTATCAAAATCGTGATTCCGTATTTTAATCGCCAGGATTTTCTTGTCATTTGGCTTTTTTTATCGGCTCTTAATTAAAGTATTATACTCTTTTTTTCGTAACCAACAAACTAAAACAGCCAGATTGTCTGGCTTTCTTTAGGTGAGTTTAAGATATCTAGGCGGTGACGACCTACTTTCACGGGTAAAACCCACTATCATCGGCTCTGGAGTATTTCACTGCCGAGTTCGGAATGGGATCGGGTGGGACAACTCCGATATCGTCACCATCTACATACCTTAAACTCAAATGGGTTATTAATTGCTAGCCAAGAATGGTTGATGATCTGTTAGTACTGCTCGGCTTAACCCATTACTGGGCTTACACCTGCAGC
>CAYRJV010000007.1:0-19864 GCA_964424745.1 uncultured Candidatus Saccharibacteria bacterium
AAGGAAGACCTCTCGCAAAAGAGCGCCATCTTCCTGCGGCCCAAGGCGCAGTTTTAAATCGTTAAAGATATTCATAAAAGTAATAAAGGCATCGTAAGGACTTTCGTAAGGATTGAAATATTTATGAACATCGCCATCGGCAAACCACTTAGTACACATATAATAAAAATGGTCAGCGGTTTGTAGCCTTCGCCAGTCTTCAATTAAAAGTGGGTCTTTGCTTTTTTTAACTGCCGTTTCCAAAGAATAAATTTTCCTCAAAGAAGCCTGTTGCATCTTGTTTCCTAACCAAGCGCTTAAATCTCTCTCGGTATCAGCCCAGGAAATAATGTTCGGAAAGTCCAACTCTCCTACCGGTTTAAATAATTTTACCACTTCTCTCGGCGTTTTAAAATTGTTATTAGGATTCTCTAATACCCGATAGGGAAGAGATTTTAAAAATTCAAAGATTCCTGTCTCTTCCCATTGGTGTTCCCCAAATGTCTCATAATCCATAAACAGATTAACAACCTGTCCGTGACCATTAATTTGATTAATCCAAGAGATGTATTTTTCGGCCGTCAGCGGCCACTCCGACCAGTTGCGGTTCGAAAATCTAAAAGAGATATCATCGCTCAATCGGTAATTCCTCAAAAGCACTTTTATTTTTTCGGCTCCTTTTACCCGATAAAGAAAGTTCGGTGAACGCCAGCCCAAAATATGATCCGCACCTTCGGCCAAAATTCCTTGATAACCCATTTTTTCGATAAATTTCGCCATTTCGTTGTTAAACATCAATTCGGTATTTCTGAATATCTGCGGGGCGTAATTAAAAAGCTTCTTAATCTTTTCTCGATGAAGCTTCACCTGTTCTTTAAATTCTTCTTTTGAATAAAGATAGGTTAAGGAATGGTAATAAGTCTCCGAAAGCAATTCCACACAACCTGTTCTAATCAAATCCTGAAAACTTTTAATTACTGCGGGAAAGTCCTTTTCTAACTGTTCCAAAAGGATGCCGGTGATGCTAAAACTTACCTTAAATTTGCCTTTGGTGTCTTTAATTAAATCTAATAAAATTTTATTGGTTACGAGATAACTCTTTCTCACAATTCTCTCTAAATAAGCTCGATTTCTTTCCTCATCAAAATAGGAATGGTTCTTACCAATGTTAAAAATGGAAAAATTTCTTAATCTTAAGGGCTGATGAGCATGGAGATACAAGCAGATAGAAGGCATTTTATTTGGAGTAGAATATCGAAAGATTAAATTGCGGAAAAATTTAAGACTTCTTTGTAAACCTCAATGCATTTATTAGCCGCGTCTTGCCAGCTGAGTTTTCTAACTTCCTGATGGCCATTTTCCTTAAGACATTGGTAAAGTTCTGGCTGTTCAAGGACCGCCAAAATTTTGTTTGCCATTTGATCAATGTCCCAAAAATCTACTTTCAAACAATGATGTAAAACTTCCGCTACCCCTGATTGTTTAGAAATTAAAACTGGGGTTCCGTTTGCCAATGCTTCTAAGGGGGTCATCCCAAAGGGATCAGAAACCGAAGACAAAACATATAGATCTGCCATTTGATAGACTTTTGCCAGCTCGTTCCCCCTTAGAAAGCCGGCAAATAAAACTTTGTCAGCGATATCTAGCCAAGCAGCCTGTTCAATAATTTGTCGTTCCATATCGCCGGCACCGGCAATAATAAATAAAACGTTTGGCCTCTGGTCTAATACTTTCTTCGCCGCGCGCAAGAAATAATCGGGGCCTTTCTGCAGGGTAATTCTGCCAACAAAAGCAACTATCTTTTGGCCGCTAGATTTCAGATCAGGCAAATCTCCCCCTAAATACATAAAATCTTTGTATTCCACCGCATTATGGACGACCCTTACCTTCTCCGGTTCTATACCATAATGCTGAATAATTTTAGTTTTGGTCAGATTACTCACCGCAATAACCATATCGGCTTTGGACAAACCTTCTTTTTCTATCTCGTAGATTTCCTGATTAACATGATGACCCCCGGTTCGTTCAAATTCCGTGGCGTGAATATGGGCCACCAGAGATTTGTGAGAAATTTTCTTCGCTGCCAAACCCGCCGGGAAACTTAACCAATCATGGCTATGAATAAGATCAAAATCTTCCGCCAAAGCGATCCGACGTCCGGCTTGACCATATCTCAAAACCTCACTAATTAAATCGCGACGATAAATTCCCCCTCTTCCTGCTCGGCGAACTAAGTCTTGATAAGATTTTGAGGTTAGATAGGGAGAAAGCAATGAATTAAAAATTCTTGACTTTATATTAAAATCAGCAAAAATTATTTTGCACAAAGAAGATTGACAATCTACTTTTTTGGGCAAAACAAAAGTAATCTTTACTCCCTGATTCACCAGACCTCTAACGAGACCCTCGCATGCTACTCCTAATCCCCCGGAATTGTATGGTGGGAATTCCCAGCCAAACATTAATATTTTTATCCCGCCCGACATTTTGTTAATTAACGCAATAGAGAGGAAGTTCCTTGAATAAGGATCTCAAGACTAGAGTTTAAATGCTTCCTCGAAAATTATACTCTTGGTTAAGTTTTTTTCTTCTCTCGATCGTGCTTTCTCCAAGCCGCAGAAACTGAAGGTTCAATCGTATCCAGATCATTAAGAATCTTTTCTCTCAGTTCCATGGTGGTGATGACATCTTTCTTGGTTAGCCACTGCGTTACGGCGCTTAAAACTTGGTTTAAGACCTCTTTTATTCGTCCCTCAGAAAGATTGGCATTTTGGGCTGCCAAGGTAATCGCTCGCCTCACCTTTTCTTCATTAAAAGGTTCTCTGGTGCCGTCTTTTTTTATAACAAAATTAACCATACTTAATAATATATAATATTTTGCTTAATTTCCGACCTTTTCCCTAATTTTAACGCAACCAACCAAAACAAGCAATCGGCTGTTTATACCGCTTTATTCTGCGACTGCCAATAATGATAGTAAGCTAGCTTCACGATTTCGCTGAGCGCAAAATAGCTCGCCACCAGGAAAAAAACAAGGAATAAAGAATTAAGCGGCGGAGCCACAAAATGGAAAGTAGTCTGTCCAAAAGCTAGAAAGGGCAAAGAAATGATAACCACGGCATCCAAGACTACAAAGGAAACTAAAGTCAGGCTTGGTTTTTTTGCTTTTAGAAAAAAATGCGCAGTACGGATGATAAAAATAAGAGAAATTTCCGTCAAAATGCTTTCAATAAACCAAAGCGTCTGCATAACCCCTGCCTGAACATTGTGAAAAATGGCAAAGAAAATAAAATCAAACAACGTACTGACCAACGCCAAAACAATGATCAAGGGAACTATTTTGTGAAGCTGATACAGCTTGGGTCGTTCCAGTTCTTCGGGGTCGACATAATCAGTAGCAATGGTGATTAAAGGAAAGTCTGATAAAAGATTTCCCAATAAAATCTGTACCGGCAACATCGGTAGATAGGAAATAAACAAAGAAATAACGGCAATCGAATAAAAATTGCCAAAATTACTCGCTAAAGCGCACTTAATATATTTATTGACGTTGGAAAAAATAGTTCTTCCTCTTTGAATTCCGTCAACAATTACCCGCAGGTCTCTTTGGGTTAAAACAATATCCGAAACTTCTCGAGAAACATCAGCGGCTGCCGGTACGGAGATGGCAACGTGAGCGATCTTTAATGCTGGAGCATCGTTAATTCCTTCTCCTAAGAAACCAACTTCATATTTTTTTTCTAAAGACTGGATTATTTTATATTTTATCTCGGGCGAAACTCTGGCAAAAACAGAAAATTCTTGGCAAGCTTCATCAAATTCCTCCTCGGAAAGCGTTTCCAGCTGTTGTCCCTGAAGGACAGCGGTAATGTTCTTAACCAAACCCACCTCTTTGGCAATAAATCCAGCGACTTCGGCACTATCACCGGTAACGATCTTTATCTCCACGCCTAATTTTTCCGCCAATTTAACTGCTTCTTTGGCCGTCTCTTTCAGGGGATCAATAAAAGTAAGATAACCAAGGAAATTTAGATTTTTTTCGTCTTCTTCGTTGAAATCCAGCTTATCAAATTTTTTAAAAGCAACGGCCAGGGTTCTTTTTCCTAAAAGACCTTGCTGTCCTATCTCGGCCAATATTTCTTCTTTTTCGCCACCCCCTTCAACCGCCGAACTCAATTTTAAAATGGTTTCTGGTGCTCCTTTTACAATCAACATTCTTTCCCCGTTGTCGTCTTCAAGTAAAGCGCTGGCCCGCATCCTAAACGGATCAAAGGGGGTTTCCGCGATGGCCTTGAATTTTCTAATTTTTTCCCGAATATGGCCGCTACTCTTCTCAAACAAGGCAATATCAAAAGGATTGGCACTGGAATCAATCTCTTCTTTGACATAATGCGACACTAAAAGGCTGTACAACAGACACTTCTCTTTGTTTGGAGAAAAAACATTCTCAAGTAGAAGTTTGTTCTGGGTCAAAGTTCCGGTTTTATCAGTGCACAAAACTTCAATATTTCCCAAATCTTCAATTGCTGACAGCCGCCTGATTACCACTTTTTCTTTAGCCAATTTCAATGCTCCTTGAGATAAGGCGAAAGTAACCACGACCGGTAGCGCCTCGGGTAAAATACTGACGATTAAGACAATACAAAAAATCAAAAAATCTACTGGGTCTGTTGTCCTGTGGATTATTAATTTCGCGATGAAAATCACGGCAATCGCTCCGACAACTATCCGTAAAATCAGCTTGCTCAGATAAAGAAGATCTTTGGCATAAAGGCTTTCCCGGCTTAACCCAGCGACCAGTCTGGCAATTTCACCAACAACCGTCTCCCGACCGGCTTCAATGACGATGCCCTCGGCTTCTCCGGAAACTATCGCTGTTCCGCCAAAAAGAATATTTTTGGCAGCAAATACTTCTTTAGCCTCTTCAATTAATGGTTCGCTCTGTTTGGCAACAGGTACTGACTCTCCGGTTAAAACTGATTCATCAACCAAAAGACCCTTCACTTTAAGTGCCCGCAGGTCAACCGGAACAATATTTCCCGACTCAAGCAAAACAACGTCTCCCGGAACAAGCAATTTTTTATCAATCACCTTCTCTCTTCTTTCCCGCAAAACTCTGACGTTTTGGCTAGTATATTTCTTTAATAAAGCAATGGCTCTTTCAGAACGGAATTCCTGCAAGAACCCCAAAGTTAAATTAATCAAGACGAAGACAAAAATCATTACGCCGTCAACTATCTCTCCAACGAGAAGGGCAACAAAAGCGGCAACAAAAAGTAAATAAAAAAACGGCGATTTAAATTGTCGCAAAAAAATTTCTAATACCCGAACTCTTTTTTCTTTAAGTTCGTTAAAGCCGTATTTCTTTAAGCGGACGGCTGCTTCCTCACGACTAAGTCCCTGCTCAGAAGTATTAAGCAAGTTCAAAACTGCAGTAATTTCCTTATTTGTATACTGAGAAAAAGGCATCTTGGTTAATACCTTGCTTTTTATGAATCAGATCTCATCAAAATTTATCTTTTCTTTCTCGACTTCTTTTTTGGTCGAGCCTTAACGGAACAACCGCAAGTATTGCACATATTTTTGTTTTTAACTTTTTATAAAAATATCCTGACCTTTATTACATTATAGCAAATATTAAGGAAGCGCGTCCTGTTAGGCTTTGGTTATCCGCAATCATCGGGTATAATACTTTTATATGGCGATTTTAACTGACTTTCTCAAAACAATCGGAAATTTTAGCCTGCGCTACAAACTAATTATTATCGGGTTTCTGGTGATTTGGTTCTTGTGGCCTTTTGGCTTAGGTTTATTGGGAGGGTGGCTGTTAGCCAAAGGCTCTCTTTCAAAATTTCCGGAAATTAAAAAAACCGATAAAATTTTAGTTTTAGCCCCGCATATCGACGACGAAATTATTGGTGCGGCGGGAATAATTCAGCAAGCAAACCAAATCGGCGCAAAAATAATGATTGTCTACGCCACTAACGGCGATGATAATCCTATTTCCGTTTTAGGTCAGAACAAAAACTATGACCCCAATGACTTTATCAGCCTCGGAGAGAAAAGGATGGTCGAGGGAAAAATAGCGACTAGCCAGCTGGGATTAAATAACGAAAACTTGATTTTCCTCGGTTATCCTGACAGCGGTCTTGATCAAATGCTCAATAAATTCTTTTATCAAGATACCGCCTATACCGCCAAGGCAACCCGTCTTAATTATAATCCCTACCAAGGAACATACAGAGAAAACCAGCTGTATAATGGCAGCAATCTCTCCACCAACCTCGGTGAGATTATTGATAAATTTTCCCCGACGATTATTATTACTCCTCATCCTAGAGACGCTCACCCTGACCATCGGGCGTTGTTTTACTTTTTGGAGAAAGTTCTTAACGAAAGAAATATTAAGGTTAAAAAGTATGCCTATTTGGTGCATTTCCGGCTTTATCCACCCCAAAAAAAATTAGAAATGAATAAATTGCTGTATCCTCCCAAGAAACTATTTAGTCAAGAGGGTTGGTATAGTTTTGATTTATCGCCAGAACAAGAAAAGAAAAAATTGGAAGCAATTAACCAGAATCTTTCCCAGCTCAAAGTTGCCGCCTTTGAGGACCTGTTGAGAAGTTTTGTCAAGAAAAACGAAATATTTGAAGAGTTCGAATAGACTGACTCTTTTGTCATTTTCTCTTAGCCACACAAAAAAGCAGCTTGTCCTGCTTTTTTTGGTTAACAAAATCAGGATTGATACTTTAAAAATTATCGTAGCCAACTATCTCTTCAAGTCTTTTCCGCGATTTTGGTTGCCGCTTATCGGCCGGAAAGCCAATTGGTAACAAGGTTACTATCTTATATTCCTCCGGGACATTTAATATCTTTTTCACTTCTTCCTGATCAAAAGCACCAATCCAACAGCTGCCCAACCCTTCATCAGCGGCAACCAGAGTCATATGGTCAACTGCAATCGCTAAATCGACAGCATAGGTTGGCACGCCGGAACTCATAATCTCATTTGGATTCAAAGCAATTGCCACAATGACGACTGGTGCTTCGCCGATAAAATTTTGATTTAAAGCTGCCTCGGCCAATCGTTTTCTTTTTTGCTTTTCTTTAACCACCACAAACTTCCAGTCTTGACTGTTATGCGCCGAAGGCGCCAATCTCGCCGCCTCCAAAATCTTTTTTAACTTTTCTTCTGGCACCGGCTCTGACCGGTATTCCCTTACACTCCGCCTTGTTCTAATTGCCTCAAATGTCTCCATATTTTTTTAACACAACTTTAAGAGTTCTCTGGCATTTTCGATCGCATACCCGGCAAAGTCATTATTGAAATAAACATAGACATCCAGTCCTCTCTTTCGATCCGGCTCGGGACCAGGCCGGAGCCATTTTTTGATTTTTTGTGCCAATTCTCTTAATTCCTCCTCTGTATATCTTGAAGCAAAGAGAACTTTTGAACCATGCATTCTCAGATAAACAAAATCAGCCGTAATAATCTCTGCTTTAGGGTACGCCGGGGAGTCGGCAATCACCCAAGCCACATTATGTTTCTTTAATAGTTCATAAACAGATTTCTGACACCAACTTTTATGACGAAATTCAAAAGCAAATCTCAATTTTTGTTTATTTTTCGCTATCATTTTAAGAAAATTCTCCAAACGTTTTATTCCCTCTTCGCTCGCCTGAAAACTCGGAGGAAACTGAAATAAAATTGGACCCAGTTTTTCTTTCAGGTTTAAAGAATTTTCCAGAAACTGCTGCCAGGCTTCTTTTACTCCTTTTAATCTCTTTATGTGGGTAATAAAACGACTGGCTTTGACGCTAAAAACAAAATCTCCGGGAGTCTGCCGATACCAGTTCTGATAAGTTGTTGGCCGAGGAAGATGATAAAAAGAATAATTTATTTCTGCCGTCTTAAAATGACAGGAAAAAAACTTAAGTCTGTCCTTAGCTGGCAAGGCCAAAGGATAAAATTTCCCCAACCAATGGTCATAAATCCAACCACTCGTGCCAATATAAAGCTGATTCATTTTTGGATTATCCTTTTAGCAAACTAACAAACCAGAATCTACAGTATTCTTTCTTTTTCATAACAATTTCATTTTAGCAAAAGATTATTATACGCACAATTTCAAAATAATAAAGCGACTTCTGCGACAGAAGCCGCCTTGTTTGGTTGACCAACCGTCCTATCTCAGCCAGTCGTTAGTATTGTACTCGAGCCACTCTCCATTGGTTACCGGAGGCAGCTTATTCTCAGCTATCCACAACTCTCCAGTTGAAGGACAGCCGATTACTGCTTGGACAGTTCCGGCATTGGCGACCAACTGAAGCGCTCGCTTGGCTCTCTCAATGGTCATTGGTCTTACAGCGCAAAAAGTCTTAAGCTGTGCCGCTCTTCTGTGGCTGTCTTGGCGCGTGAAAAAATCTAAGGGCAATGAAGTTCGACCTGGGCGGGAATAAAGATCTGGCTGTTCATCTTCTCGGCCTAGGGTCTGGAAGTGATTGGTCACGATTAGACTGCTTTCGTTAAACAACCATCTAATCTGTTTCCGCTGTGAACTAAGCTCAACCACGGCGGCCCCACCCTCTGCAACCAAAACAACATTCTGCCCTAGGATGACCTTATCTGGAGTTAGTAAAGCCTTGGCTTTCAATAAGGAACTGCTGTGTTGGATAATATGCCGTGTCAGTATCTCTTCGGGAATACCTCGCCAGTTGACCCCCTTGGTCGGCGAGGCCAAAAGTACCAAGGCCAACTCCCGGGAGATGGCGGTTAGGCCGCTAATTATACCCGGCCAGCCAATAGCCACAAAGGGATATCCGTCATTTTCATCAGGGTGGTAAACAAAGACTGTTGTTAACGACGGTAAGATCTTCTCCCCGAGCCAGTATTCCAAAGTCCGGCCCCAAATAATCCGTCCCGCTTCATCCCGGCTCACAAAACAGGAGCAAAGAAAAGGTTGGACGAATCGGCCAATCAACCGATAATACATCTCTCTAACTTCTTCAATTACGTTAAGTAAAAGAATAGAACTGTACTTAACGCCAGCACCCTCGGCAATGCCCTTCATTTCCTCGATATACCTTGACGGAATTCGCTTTATCAGTCGGCTGGTCAATGGCGGCAGAAAATAGGGGGACAACCAACCAGCCAGCTTTCCTTCATGATCAGCGATGATTTGTCTGAGGTGTGATGTTATGAAGGCTATCTCTTTCTGCAGGACCTTCCCGTGTTGACGGCCCATCTCCTTCGGACTGCCACTCAACCTAACAATCCTTATGCCTTGAAACTGATCTCGCGTCTCCATGCTCTTCCTCCTCGTGAATATTCTTTTGGAAAAAAGCGATTAATCCGATTTGGCGAAGCCAGAAAGGATCTATTTCTAAACTATCCCCTCTTTTTCTTTCCGTCAATAAGCAAACTTTACTTATCTTTTCCAAGTATTTAAAATATAAAAACGCAAAGGTCGATACGCAATCCTAAATTACCATAACTCTCATCTATGATTACGGCGATTATCTGGGGAATAACCGCGGTCACTGTTTTTTACTGCGGCATAAAAGTCCAATTAGTCTATTTAAGAACTAAAAATCGCTCGGTTGGGGATTTTGCCAAATTTCTCTTAATGGGTGGCGGCGGGGTAATAATTGCCGTCGCCAGTTATTTTATTGGCGGCTACCCTTGGTTAGAAAAAGGGTTTGTTATTGGTGTCTTTGTAAAATTAACTGGGATGGCCTTTCTCTATCGCCTATTATGTAGTTTTGTCTTGCCCAAATTTGAGAAATTAGTGTTTTGGCTCGTCATTGCTGTGAATTGCCTATTTCTGGTTGTTAATACTTATTATGCCGCCCAACCCTTTCCTGGCTATAATCCTCAAACTGGTCAGTTTCCCATCAATTTCCCGGTTGGGGTGGGAATCCTTTCTATTCTCCTCGTCCTGATGCCAGCTTATGTAATCCCGGTAATTATGCTTTTTCGCAAAGCATTTAAAAGCAAAGATAAAACGGTCCGGTTAAGAGGATTTCTCATTGGCTTTGCTTCCCTTTTTTATCTGGCAAGTATTAGTACCTGCGGCCTGGCCACTAGGGTAATACCCCTTTATTTTAATAATCTTCTGATTGCTTTAACAGCTTTGTTTACTTTTGTAGGAATCGTCTACATTAACCATATTGCCAAACCGGAAGCAATCCTGCCGCCCACTGTTTCTTCGACACCTCCCTATACCGCTATTTCGGTAAATTGGTAATAAAAATTCAAACCCACTCCTCAAAATCGAATCGCTTCGGTAAAGAGCGGGGGTTATTTTTTTAATTCTTTCTTATAAATTTGGCTTCGTCCGCCATTTCCTTCTTTGAGTATTTCATAAGAAGGGACGGCGAAAATTTCCAATCTGGCGTCAAGAAAGTCGGAAAAAACTAGGAGTTCGCCATCTGAGGAAACGTCAAGGGCAGTTGGTTGGTTACCCGCAACGATCGCATCAAGCATTTTTCCGGTCTCCGTGTCAAAAAGCAAAACCGATCCCCATTCCGGTCCTGGGATATAGTAATTGGTGGCAGAGAAATTTTTCCCGCGACAGGAAACAAACAAAATCTTTTTGTCTGGGCTAAGCTCGATCGTATTAGGGTTAGTGTCGGTCTCAACGAATTTTTCAACTTTATCATCCCTTAAAAAAACTTGCCAAATAACAGCTTTTCCCATATCTGAAACATACAATACGCCTTTGTCTTCATCGACAACAATATGCCGCATGGCGCCGCCGCTCTCGTAAATAATTTTTCCTTTGCCTGTTTTTAAATCAATTTTTTCAATTTCGCCCCTCTCAAATCCGGCCACATAAAGGTAATTACCATCTTTTGTCGCATAAAGTCCGCGTGGCGTCCTCACCGTGGGTATGCAACGAAGTAATTTGCCGCTTTGGAGATCGATCTCGGAAACATCGTTGCTCGACCAATTGGAAGCAAAAAGAGTTTTCTCGTCTGGAGAAAGCGCTAAGGCTTTTGTCCAAGCGCTTTTAGTGTCAAAGGTGCGCCAAACTTTTTTTGTTTCTGCGTCAATCTCAAAAACCAAAGCACTTTCCATTTGGCTGACATAGGCTTTTTTTCCATCTTGGGAAAATATTATCTCTACCCCTCCTCCCCCATTAAGATCAATGTCCTTTATTTTTTCCCCGGTTAAGGAACTATAAACAGCCGTGCCTCTTTTTTGATTTAAAAGCAAAGCAACCCAGATTTCTTTGTTGTCAGGGCTAAAAGCAACACTCTTCGGCGAAGGAACTGATTTAATATCCAAAAGATGATGGACCAACTGGCCCTCTGGATCTGTCCACTTCTCCGAATCAGGATAACGAAGCGCTCCCACAGGCTTTTCTTCTTTTTTGTTTTCCGTCTTAACTTCCGCCTTTTCTGTTTTTAAGACCGAAGTCGGGGATGCTGTTTGGATTAAAGCCGCCTCGTTAAACTGAAAAAGCTCTCGTGCCGAAAGCAAACAGAAAAGAGCTGCTATGCCGATAAGTAAAAAATAAATTTTGTGAAACTGATTCATTTTCCAATCCTACAGCGTCCCGGCGTAGTTCGCAAGCGCAAACGGACAACACCATGTTGCAGTCAGTTGTAAGAACCCTATGCCCGACCGCTTTTTAATCACCGCTTATTGAACGAAGAAGCAATATTTTCTATAATCTTCTATAAACTTATCTTTTTATTAATTAACGTCCAATCTTATGAAAGAGACTATTTATGTTGTCGGCCATAAAAGTCCGGATACCGACACCATCTCGAGCGTCATTGCTTATAGCCAATACCTAAAGAAAAAAGGAATAAAAGCGATGGCTGTCCACGCGGGAGAACTCAATAATGAAACAAAATACGTGCTTAAATATTTCCAGGCGCCGGCTCCCAAACTATTAGCCAGCGCTAAGGGTAAAACCGTTATCTTGGTTGACCACAATGAAAAAAGCCAAAGCCCGGATAGTATTGCTGAAGCAAAAATTATTGAAGTCATCGACCATCACCGCATAACCTTTGATTATCCAGAACCGATAAATTTTCATTCTGAGCCAGTTGGCTCAACCTCAACCATTATTGCCAAAAAGTATATAAGCAGCAAAACAAAAATTAGCCGTCAGCTGGCCGGCTTGATGCTCGCCGGAATTCTTTCCGACACGGTTGTCTTCCGTTCTCCAACAACTACCAAAGATGATATTATCCTCGCCAAAAAACTGGCAAAGGTCGCCAAAATAAAAAATCTGGAGAAATTTGGTATTGAAATCAAAAAACAGAAAGCAACATTAAAAGGACTAAGTGCCGCCGAGATAATCCGCTCTGATTTCAAAGATTTTGACTTTTCCGGCAGAAAAGTGGAGATTGGTCAAATTGAAGTAGTTGACCTAAAGGAAGCAGAAAACCGCGCCGCCGAACTGATTAAAAAAATGGAGGAAATCGCCGCTTCGGAAAATTACGTGCTGATCCTCTTGATGGCGACTGATATTATCAACCAAGGTTCTCTCATTCTCTTTGCCGGGGACAAAACCTATCTGGAAAAAGCATTTAATCGGAAAATTGATAATCACTCTTTTTATCTTAAAGATGTACTCTCTAGAAAAAAACAAATCGTACCGCCGCTGACCGAAGTTTTTCGTAAACTCTCTTAATAAAATTAAAACGACCGTCTAGACAGGACGGTTGTTTTATTTTCTTAAAAAATATTGGTTATTTATTTGCTGAGGTAAACTCCTTTTAAGAAGAATAGTAACAAAAAATTGAGGCGCCGTGTAAAATTTCTCTGGTTAATGATTGAGCTCGAAAAGGAAGGAAAAGAATATAGGCAATGACAAGATAAGAAAAGAAGAGTCCGGAATCAAGGGAAATTTCGATCAGTTTCGGGTCGTTGATTGCTAAATATGGTAAAGCAGGAAAAAACCAGAATAAAGCCATAAACAAGAAAACCTTAGAAACTTCTCGGTTAATTCGGCTTTTGTCTGTCGGAAAGCAGAAAAAAGATATAAAAAACAAAAAAAATTAGCTGCTGTAAGAAAAGCACATAGAATAGAAAAAATAGGAATCATTATAAATATAATTTATCAGTCTTTTTTATATTAGGCAGCCTCCCAAGAAATTTTATTCTTTCTATCTTGTCTTCATTAAAAATCGCCACTTTTTGTTTGCCCAATAAGGCCCGGCATAATCAATACCAATTCGTCTAGTAGCGATAATTTGGTCGTGATTCACCTTTTCTCCTCTATCTTCTATCCAGATTCTCTTGCTCTTGGTCAAGTCCTCGCCATAAAATGATTTATCCAGTTTTAAGTAACGACAAACTTTTCCCGGGCCATCGGTCATCTTTCCCAGATCTAAAGCTCTAATCAATACGCATTCGGGTTTTCCTTCTTCGCTGGTTGAGATATTTAACTGCCAGTACATTCCGTAAACTAAGTAAATATAAATGTGGCCGCCAATAAAATATTCTGCTCGATTTCTCGGGGTAATCTTACCACCATAAGCATGAGAGGCTCTATCCCTTGGCCCAATATAAGCCTCGGTCTCAATAATTTTACCAGATAATTTCTGCCGGCCGCTTCGGCGAACAAGATACTTTCCTAAAAGCATCTTCGCCACTTTTAGGGTTGGTCTAGTGTAAAAACTTCGCGTTAGTTTTTTATTTTGGCGGCGAGAATGCCTTGCCCCCTGAGGCGGGGATGAAAGCCGCCAAAAGAACTTGCCCGAAGGGACACCTTGTCCTTTAGGGCAGGATAATTTATTTTTCATCGCGGTAAGCCTTTTGAAGATAATATCTCAATTTCTTTTGTTAGTCTAACAAAAAAGTCAGGAAAAGGCTCGGCTAAAAAAGCAAGGTTCAAGTCCTTTATCTATCTTGCCGACAGTTCAGTTTACAGATATATTAAGTAGATATGCTTTCCGGTAATCTAATTTTTGGCTATAAATCAGGGGCGCTCCTGGATATAATTCATCAGAGTTATGCCGAGTTGTTGGCAGAACGCCCCAAACAATAAGTATGGCTAATTGGCAACAGTTGAAAAACAACCCAGGCTTGATGACTTTTTTTAGGAAACGGGCAGAAATAATGCGAAAAATAAGAACCTTTTTTAATAAAGAAGGTTTTCTTGAAGTACAAACGCCACTTCTCGCTCCTTATCTTATTCCCGAATCATATCTGGAGGTTTTTGAAACAAAGATTAAAACTAAAACCGGCAAACAACGACGCGCTTTTTTAACCACATCTCCGGAGATGTGGTTAAAAAAGCTTTTAGTTAGCGGCATCGGTAATTGCTTTGAAATCACCAAAAGTTTTCGCAACACCGACCTCCATAGCCCTCTTCATTCGCCGGAGTTCACTATTTTGGAATGGTACCGTTTAACCAATGGGTTAGAAAAAACAATGGCTGATTGCGAGAATCTGATTCGCTATTTAAATTACTACCGGCCAAAACTTTCTTATCAAGGGAAAACTCTTGATATCAGCCGGCCATTTACCCGACTTTCCGTAACGGCTGCCTTCAAAAAATGGGTTGGGATAAGTAAAAGAGATTTTTTTCGTAAAGGAGCATTGCTTTCCGTCGCTAAAAAAAGAGGTTATCAAGGAAATAATCAAGACAGCTGGGAAGAAATTTATAATTGGCTTTACGTCAGCGAAGTTGAACCTCATTTGGGCGTTGACTCTCCGACTTTCATCTATAATTTCCCGAAACAGTTTGCTCCTTTAGCCAAAACAAAAAAAAGTGATTCACGTCTCAAGGAAAGATTCGAACTTTATCTTTTTGGTATTGAGCTGGCTGATGCCTATAACGAGCTCAATGACTGGATTGAACAGAAAAAGCAGTTTGCCAAAGAAATAAAAATCCGCCAAAAAATAGGGGCGGTTTCCTTTCCAGCTGATAATGATTTTATTGAGGCGCTGAAATGCGGCTTACCCGATTGCAGCGGTGTGGCTCTGGGGGTTGACCGGCTGTTAATGATTCTTCTCAATGCGGCCAACATCCATCAGGTAATTCTTTTTTCCGGTGAAGATTTGTGGCAAATCTAAGCTCGTTCCGAGTATTCCCTCTTTTCCGTATTGACAATCACCCGGTCGCCCTTTTTGATAAAAGCCGGCGTTCTAATTCTCAATCCGGTTTCCAAAACCACTTCTTTGGTGTCGCCAGTGACCGTATTCCCTTTGACACTTTCTTCCGCCTCGGTGACCAGCAGTTCCATCTTAATTGGGAGAATAATCGTAATTGGTTCGTTTCTATAAAATATTATCTGATAGGTTACACCGGCCTTAAGAAAATCTTTATTGCCGCCAATAATTGCGCTGGAGAGCATTATTCGGTTATTAGTCGTTCCCTCAACAAAGCAGAACTGGTCGCGATGGCTATATAAAAACTTTACTTCTTTGCGTTCCAGCTCAATATCTTCCAGCTCGTCGTCGGTCTTAAAAACCACTTTCAAAACCGCTCCGGTTTTAACGTTCTTCAGTCTGATGTGTGCCAGCGCCGCACCCTTACCCGGAGAATAAAGATCTCGGTCAATCACTAAATGCGGCTGGCCTTCATATAAAATAAACGAGCCCCTCGCTGCTTCAATGGCTTTAATCATTGTCTTTTTTTTATTTATATCTGATAAACACCCGTATTGTAGCCATTCTTAAAAAATTTTTCAATGTCTGATTACCTATTCAAAGTAAAAGTTAACTTGAATTTTTTGATAAAAGGATTAGAATTAATTAGTTCGCTTATCGGGGGGAGGTCCAGATGGACAGACAAACAGTGATCGAGTTTTTGCAAAGAGAGATAAAAAGCATTGAAGAAAAACTGAAGAAACTGGCAGCCCAAAAGGCAGATACCGACAATCCCCGAACGGCCTGGCATTCGCAATTTCATCTTGACCAGGAAAGAAACATCGCCGATCTTGCACGCTATAAAGATCGATGTACCGGCGTTCTGGCTGCCCTAAGAAGTAACAAGGCCAATGGGTACGTCCATGAGGGATCCATCGTCTCGCTTTCTATTGACGGTGAAGAGAACGACTACATTATCGTCAGAGAAGGCGGGGCCGCAATTGGCAGATATTCCGTCATCTCGGTCCAATCGCCAATTGGCAAAGCAATCTGGAATAGGCGGGTTGGGGAAACGGTAAGCGCCAAGACGCCCGCGGGAGTGATCAGCATAACGATCAACAGCGTGGCGTAGGAAAAACCGGCCAGTTTAATGACTGACCGGTATTCTTTTTTTTCAATTCCTGTCCAAGAAAGCAAAGCCCTTCAGGACGTAATCTTTCACGTTAATGTTATGAAATTCAAAATTATCCACTTCATCCCGCTTGATCCAGCGAACGGCCATTGTGTCTTCCATCGGTTTCGCTTCTCCGGATTTATAGTGGCAAAGAAAAACAATGGCAATTACCTGAACCATGTCTTCATCGTGCTGAAAAGTATTATTGGCGATTAACTGCATTTCTTCCTCAACGGCAACGCCAGTTTCTTCTAAAACCTCTCGCTGGGCAGTTTTTTGAAGGGCTTCGTAGACTACACCACTATACTCCAGTTTTCCGCCGGGAATACACCACTTTCCGGGGCCATGCTTTTCCGTCAGACTCCTTTGCGATATCAGAATCTGGCCATCCTTTTCAACAACGGCGTTGATTAAAACAAAATACTTCCTCGGATCTGAAGCGTCTTTTTTTTGTTCTTCGGACATATTTAATTTAAAGTTTTTTACTTGTTAAATTGTTGTCGACTGGAATAACGGCATTCTTTCTTGATTAAAGCGATGCCCTCTTCCGTAAATCGCTTTAATTCCCGGCCCACTTCGCATAATTTGTTTATATCCGACAACGAGACAATCTTTATTTTTGACATAAACTCTTTCATTTGCGGCAGATAACTGAAAATGGCGCAGATTTCAATCCTATAGCCAAGATTGATTAACTCCTCGGCGTTGGCCGTGCTTATTTTTCCTTCGCCGATAACATCGTCAATGACGGTTACCAACCCGCCTCTCTCTTCGGGAATTGTTCCGACAAACCTTTTGCCCAAACCGTAATCTTTGCTTTTCTTTCGGAAAAGAACCAATGGTTTTTTCATAAGATCGGCCACCGCCGAAGCATAATAACTGCCACCGCTTTCAATGCCGCAGATACAGATTGAGTTGGGATTCGCTGCTTTGGCTAATTCTCTGGCGATTCGAGACCTCACCTTAAAATCATTCAGTGTTCTTTTTATATTTATTACCAATGGCGTCATCACCCCCGGCTGAACTTCGATGTAGTTCTTTTTGTTGAAATTTACAACACCGAGCACGCTGAAAAGAAGCAATTCGATTTTTTTTATCATTGGCTTAATTTTCCTGTTGAGTATTTGCTAAATAAGGTTTGGGAGGAGCGAGGCTTTCTCCTCCCAAACATAACCGGAGTTATGACCCTTCGGCCTGTTCTATGAGCGGCCTTAACAAACGAGCAAATCTCTGCGCTTTTTCTCTTAGCTCGTCGAGCGAACCTCCATTCTCAACGACTAAGTCTGCTGAGACAAGAATTGCTTCCAGTCCCATATCTTGCGACTCGTCTCTTTCCAGCCGCTCAAATTCCTCCACGGTAGTTAAGGGAATCTTTCCCCTTTGCGTCAGCCTCTGATAGCGAATGCCTGGCGTTGATACGATTTTTACGACGATTGTCTGCGGAAACCGCCGGCGCAATTCCTCCAGCTCGAAGAAATAGCGCAAGCCATCAATGATGAGAAAAGCCCTCTCACCAAGCTGGTTAAGGATATACTCAACCTGCCACCAGCGGTTTGCCGCATACCATTCCTTCGCCAAGGCGTGAATCGTATCGTGGCTGACCTCTTGCCCCCGACTTTTGAGCTCGTTTACCATCGGCTGACTCAAGACGCAATGGTATTTCTCCAGATCCATTGCCTCGATAAAAGAACTCTTTCCCGCTCCCGATCTGCCGACGACGATTACTAGCATTGTTCTTGTCCTTTCTGATGATTGATCTTCGACTTTTTAGCTTATTAATTCAGATTTTAAAACCAGCTTTTTTTCAAAAAAATGAATCAAATAATAAAATGAGATTCCCATGATGCTTGAAACGCTGATGGCGGCGAAAACAAAGGCGGTATTCATATTGTAGTATCCGGAAATTATCAAGAAACCCAGTCCCCGGTTAGCGCCAATAAACTCCCCCACCAAAGCCCCCACCACCGCCAGAGAGCTTGAAACCTTCAGTGCGGAAAAGAGATAGGGAAGAATACTCGGAAAAATCAGCATTTTTATCAGTTGCATCTTTGAGGCTTCATACACTTTAAATAAGGCCAATAGGTTCGCCTCTAAGGATTTTATTCCCCTCAGAACATTGACTAAAGCGGGAAAAAAACAGATAAGCATCGCGGTTATTATTTTGGAAGAAGAGCCGGAGCCGAACCAAAGAATCAATAATGGAGTTAAGGCAATGACCGGTATCGTTTTTATGGCAATCGCCACCGGCATAACGATATTTTCTATTTTACCGTTAAAGGCAATGAAAAAGGCGATTAAAACGCTGATGAAATTTGCCAAAATAAAACCGGTGAAGGCTTCGCCGAAGGTTAATAGGGCATTCGACAAAATCAGTCGGCTATTGGAAATTAATATGGAAAAAACTTTGAGGGGCGAGGGAAAGAGATAATCGGGCGCCCTCGTTATAAGAACCGCCCCTTGCCAAACTGTAAAAAAGAGTAATAGCTCCGCTAGCGGAATGATAACTTTGTTTATCTTCATAGTCTTTCAAGTTCTTTTTTTATTATCTTCAAATAAGCGACAAATTTTTCCGAAAGTGTCCCCAATCTGTCTTCGTTTGATAAATCAATTTCTATTATTGCTTTAACCCTGCCCGGATTAGGGGTCAAAACTATTATCTGGTTGGAAAGATAAACCGCTTCCTCCAGGCAATGGGTCACCATGATGGTGGTCTTGTTGGTTTCCCGATGAATTTTCAAAAGCTCATTGTGCAGTTTAGTTTTGTTGATTTCATCAATAGAGGAAAACGGCTCATCGAGTAAAAGAACATCGGGATCAAGCACCAAACTTCTAACGATTGAAACCAATTGCTGCATCCCACCGGAAAGTTCGTCCGGTTTTTTTTCAATAAAACGGTCTATTTTCGTCATTCGCAGAAGATCTAAAGCTCTTTCTTTACCGTTTTTCACGCCGGCAATCTCTAAGGGAAGAATTACGTTTTTGATTACATTTCGCCAGGGTAAAAGAGCGGGCTTCTGGAAAACGTAGCCGATTTTCCTCGTTCTTCTTGCCTCGACGGGAGTTTGCCTTTTATTTTGATCGTTCCGTAATACTCTTCGGTTATCCCCGAGAGAAGATTTAAAAGAGTTGTCTTGCCGCAGCCAAACGGCCCCACAATTGAAACAAAATTGCCCTCTTTAACCGAAAAAGTTAAATCACGCAAGGCAAAAAACCCTTGGCATACTCTTTTGAAACCGATTGGACGCTAATTGATTCCATTTATTAAGGCAAAAAATTATTGCTAAAAACCTGGTCGATATTTATCGGGTTACTAAGCAAGTTCTGGTCTAGCAATATTTCCTGCATCTGGTTCCATCTTTCTTTCTCCGAGAAACCGATTTGACCATCATTAATAAGGGGAAGGCTTAACTCAAGAAACTTTGTCTGGTGTTCTCTATCAAGACTGCTGTTAACTTTTAGGGTTGCCGTCACCGCCTCATCGGGATTTTCCAGCGCTTTTTCCCAGCCGGCGATACTCGCCGCCACAAATGCCTTGACAACATCGGGATGATTGTTGATCATTTCTTCGGTCGTAAATAAAGTATCGGCGTAGAAATTGATTCCGTAGTCGCGCGGTTTTATCAAATTAACATTAAATCCTTCTTGCTCTAAAAGAA
>CAYRJV010000008.1:0-17768 GCA_964424745.1 uncultured Candidatus Saccharibacteria bacterium
CCATTAGTTTATCTCGTTTTCAAATTTTTTGGCATTAACGGCTTGAATCTAGTTAAAGCAATTTGCGCCTTGGCGGTTTTTTTGCTGATTACCGCTTATTTATATCGCCAAAAGTTATTAAATGCCGCGGTTTTATTATTTGTTGTTTTGGCGATGTTTAGTATCCGCAGCCACTTCAGCCTAAGACCACAAACTCTTTCTTATTTGCTTTTTGCTATTTTCTGGCTTCTGTTGTTTAAATATCAGGAAACAAGAGAAAGCAAATATATTGGCTTTCTGGCTCTTCTCCAATTTCTCTGGGTAAATTCTCATTCATCGTTTACCTATGGGATTATTTTTTCCGGCGTCTTTCTGGTCGCAGAACTGATAACCAAAAAAAAGATAAACAAAAAGAATCTGGTTTTGGTCGGACTCCTCCTGTTGACTTCGTGTCTCCATTTGTTTTACGGCCCCGATTTCTTTATCCGAACGATTAAAGCCTATCTAACCTCAATTTCCGCTTCCCCGATCAGAGAATATTATCCACCAACCCTCCTTTCTTACTTGTCTATCAGGGGTTTGGTTCTCTTGAGTATCTTCCCGACCCTTTATTTCAGTTTTAGAAAAAAGCAATTCAGTCTTTTACTGTCGCTGGTTCTTCTAGTCATTAATGCGGTTCGCTCGGAACGTTTTATGGCTGAACTAATTATCTTTTTGTGTCTGACCGCACCGCTTTATTTCCCGCTGATCTCTCAATTGGTTAGAAATTTGTTTAAACGACTAAAACTGAAATTAAAATTATCGCCGACAATCTTGTTTGTGGCGATCCTCTTGGCGCTTTTTGTCGTTGTCAAAAACTCCCAATTAGGAATCGGTTTTGGTCTAGAGAAATTTGTCTATCCGGAACGAGCCGTGGAGTTCATCAAAAAAACCGAATTATTAAAACGAAACAAGGGCAATCTGTACAATACTTATAATTTTGGCGGTTATTTAATCTGGAATCTGCCGGAACACAAAGTTTTTGTTGATGGCCGGATGCAGCCTTATGTGGATGGTATCTTTGACAATTACTGGAATAATTTTGAAAGCGGTAAGCTCTGGGAAGAAACCGTCAAAAAATATAATATCATTGCCGCCTTAATGACCCTGCCCCATACCGACGGCAAAACAATTTATAATGATTCAACCAAAATGTTTCCCAAAGATGACTGGGCGCTGATTTATTATGACGATGTGGCCATGATCTATATTCGGCGGATTCCGGAACTTAAGGGATTTGTTGATAAGCTCGAATATCAATTGCTCAATCCCCAGGCAATGGATTTCAGTTACTTTCAGGAAACGTTAAAAACGCAGGCAGATTTTGAAAAGGCATTAGCTGAAACGAAAAGAGGATTGGAAATTAACCCCCAAAGCTACCGTCTTCATTTCACCCTGTCTTACTTGTATACTATGGGCAATCGACAGGATTTAACCAGGCAAGAACTCCAAAAAACACTAGAAATCAATCCCTGGTTTAAGCCGGCGCACATTATTCTTGATTCTCTACTTACCGAGTCAACAGAACCGCTTAATACCTATTAGAAATTAATCCCATTTAATTCAGCTTATAAATTTCAGCTCTTTCTGATTTCGTCTAAAATGATGAATATTAAAACTAAAAGAGAAATTCTATATTCTGCAAATTTCTTCATAGATAACGATTCTGATAGAATAAAAAAGTTAAAAGAAATTTTTCGTCGTTATAGAGGATCAAATGCCTTAGACATTGGTTGCGGAACAGGAAATCTTACCCAAGAATTACAAAAATTTTCTCACGAAGTATTCGGCGTAGAAATATCAAAAGAAGCTGGAAAAATTGCGGAAGGAAAAGGAATAAAGGTTTCCTACTTAGATGTAGATGAAGATAATTTACCTTTCGTTAACGGTTTTTTTGATATTATTTTTTGCGGAGAATTAATCGAACATTTATTTGATCCAGATCATCTGTTAGACGAAATATTCAGAACATTAAAAACCAAAGGAATCGCTGTGATTACAACGCCAAATTTAGGGAGTTACTTAAATCGCATAAGTCTTCTTTTTGGATTCTAGCCATATTTGACAGGAACAGGATTAAGATATAATACGGGAAAATTTTTTGGAAAACAAGAACCCTGCCCACACTTAATAGTTTTTACCCTGAGAAGCTTGAAAGAATTATTACAACTCCATCATTTTAAAATTCGAGAGATCTCTGGCACGAACTCATCGCATCTCTTGCGATTTTATCCTTTTAAAATTTTCGATAATCTTTTGACAAAAATTCCATCCCTGGCTACCCAGTTAATTTTTGTTGTAGAAAAACTTTGAATTTCCTGATGCAACAAAGTAAAGACAACTCAGTTAATAACTAACTTTTCCTCTTATTCCCCCTTTATAACCACCAGTAATAAACTTGTAAAAACCAACCAAAACTCCCAAACCATAGCTGAAATGGATTAAAAAAACAGCCAGGGGCGAATAAAGAAATACCAGTGGATTTTTTTCAAATTTAAAGAAGATGTAAAAGGCATTGGCAATGTTCCATAAACCGTAAATGAAAATTAATAAGAGAAAGGGATAAACAAGTCCTTTAAAAATTAAGAAAATAATCCCGGAACTAATAAAACTTAAGACAAAAAAAGTAGGGAGGAAAAAGATTATTTTTACTGTTTTGAGATTTCGTGCCATTAACAGTCCTCGGCCAATGGCATAATAAAAGGTTTTTCCCGCCCAAGGCAAAAAAATCGGTTTGGCTCGATGCCAGACGAATATTTCCGGGGCGTAAAGATTTTTTTTGCCGCTGGCTTTTATCCGGAAATACAAATCGTAATCGTCAGCTGGCACCTGATCCTTATCAAAACCGCCGATTTCTTGAAATGTAGTCTTGCGAACAAAATTATTGGCTAAGATTAAGTCGTAATCATTGCTTTCGCCGGGACCGGGAACAATTTTGTAGCGGTTGCCCAAAAAACCAGTGACAAAAAAAGATTCTGATAAATAGCCGCCCAGTCGGTAAGGAAATGGTTCATTTTTAAACGGTAAAGCCGGACCGCCAATTAGTCCAACGCCTTCGTCTTTAAAAAATTTTACTGCTTTTGAAAGCCAATTATCAGGGGCAACACAGTCATCGTCAATAAAAGCAATGATTTCGCCATGGCTTAGTTTTACTCCAATGTTGCGCGCTTCGGCGCAGTTAAAATTGCCAACCAAGGAAAGGTTTTTTATCCCACCGGTCGAAAAACTATCAATCTGGGGCTTTTCCTTAAAAATAAGAATAATTTCTAGCTTCTCTTTGGGATAATTCTGTCCAGCGAGAGAATCAAGACATCGGTTAAGAATCCTGCTTTCGCGCCAGGTTGGAATGATGATCGAAACAAAAGGTTTTTCTTCTAATGCTTTCATATCTTTAAAAAGAATATCATGGCTAAGATATTGCCGTCAAACAATGTCTTAATCAAAATTGCCTTGTTAATTAGTCTGATTCTTCTAGCTGCCGTTCTGTTAAATACTGATTTTACTAAATTAGTCGGGGTAATTAGAAGAATAAAATTAGGCTTCTTTTTCCTGGCTTTCGCCACTCTTCTTGGCGAATTATTATTAAAAGCATTAAGATTAAAGATTCTTGTCGCGCCCCATTCAACAAGCTCCTTAAAAGACAGCCTGATTGTCTCCTTGGTCGGACTCCCTCTTGGTTTGGTAACCCCAGCCAGATTCGGCGACCTGATAAAGACTGACGCCCTTTCAAAAAAAATGTCCCTGCCTTTAACAAAGAGTCTCGGCATCGCCGTTACAGAAAAAATATTGGACTTTTTTACCCTCTGCCTTTTAGCCATACTGGGAATCACCATCTTGACGTTAAAAGGAAAAACGGAAAAGATATTTCTCTATTCCTTATTCTTTGTCATTGCCGCGGCGATTCTGCTTCTGATTTTTTTAAACAAAAAATTGATTGATAAATTGCTAAAAATTTTTGGCGAAAGGGTTATCCCAGTAAAATTTAAGGATTTATTCAACAAAACGAAAGGTGGTTTGGCCGAGTTTTATTCGGAGATCTCGACTATATGCGAAAAAAAATACTTCTTTTTGTCAGCCACGACATTAGCGTTTGTCCTTTGGTTTAACCGAATCTTACGTGTCTTCTTAGTTTCCCTTTCGTTCGGATTAAAAATTAATTTCTTTTATCTCCTATTAGTCATACCGCTGATTGATATCATCGAAATTATGCCCATCTCGTTGATGGGTTTAGGGACAAGAGAATATGCCTATATCTTTCTGTTATCATTGGTCGGTATTAGCCAGGAAGAATCTCTAGCCTTATCTCTTTTTACCTTCCTACTGGTCGTAATTCCCTTTTCTCTGGCTGGCTATTTAACAACAATAAAAGAATATGGAAGAAGAACATCAAATACCAGGGAGTGAAAACTCAATCACTATACCGGTGGTGATTCTATGCGGGGGAAAGGCAACACGGCTTTATCCTTTAAGCCAGAAAGTCCCTAAAGCAATGACGGAAATCGAAGGAAAGCCTTTTCTGGAATACCAGATAGACCTTTTGAAAAGAAACGGCATTTTTGATATTGTTTTATGCATTGGCGATAAGGGAGAACAAATCAAAGAACACTTTCAGGACGGAGAAAGGTTTGATGTTAGAATAAAATACAGCCAAGACGGGGAAGAGCTGTTGGGCACGGCTGGCGCCCTCAAAAAAGCGGAAAACCTCCTGGCTGATTCTTTTTTAGTGCTTTTCGGTGATACTTATTTATCCTTGAATTTTCAAGAAGCAATTAATTTTTTTGAGAAAAACAGACAGCTCGGAATGATGACGGTTTTTAGAAATGCTGGCAAATATGCGCCCAGCAACACCGTGGTCGAGAATGGTCTGGTTAAATACTACAGCAAAAAAAGACACTTAAAGAATATGAATTATATTGATTGTGGCTTAGGAATTATTAGGAAAGACTCCTTAAAATACCTCCGCCAAGGCGAGTCTGGCGATCTAGCAATACTGAACCAAGCCCTGATAAAACGCCAAGAACTACTTGCCTATCCAATCAAGAAGAGATTCTACGATATTGGCACCTTCAGGGGTCTAGCCGACTTTCGTCGGTATATTTTAAGGCACAAAAACAATGTTTCCTAGCTATCTCTTCTTTATCTGTCAGATAATTTTCGGTTGGCTGTTGTTCTCTTTTTTTGATCCGGAAAAAAAATTCCATTTTTGGGAGAGATTTATGGCAAGTATTGTCGTTGGTTATCTTCTGGGCAGTTTTTCAATCTTACTCTTTACTCTCGTTTCGAAATCTCTTAATCAAGGTATCATTTTGTTTTTTCTGATTTTTTATTTAATGCTTATTTTCAAGATAATCACGTTCTTATTAAGACTGAAGAATAACTTTGAATTAGGATTTTTCCGGGCGCAATTAGAAAGAATTAAGGCTTTTGGCGCACGACTTAATTCTCCTCTATCGCCAAAGACTTGGTTCTTTCTGAAGAAGAACGGCTGGCTGATTATTTTATTGGGAATTGTTCTGATTTACTCTTATTTTTTGACCACCGTTTTGTTCCTCGGTAAAGACGGAAATCTTCAAGCGGTTTTAATCGGCTGGGGCGATACGGCCCTTCATTTAGGATTGATTGAGCGGTTCGCCACCGCCAATCCCTTTAATTTACAGCACCCTTTTTTAGGCGGCGCTAATCTAACTTATCCATTTATGATTGATTTTATTTCTGGCATCTTGAGGAAATTCGGCGCTGACCAAATTTTTGCCTACCGACTACCTCTGATGGTATTCGGCGTAGACGGTCTATTATTAATGTTTGCTTTTTCATACCGGATTTTAAAATCAAAATATTTCGCCATTTTAGCTTTAATTTTAATCATCTGGGGAAGCGGCTTGGGATTTTCAGTGCTCTTTAAAGATTTAAATTCAGCCTACCAAGAAGCTAAATTAACGGAATTTCTAAAAAATCCTTACCATGAATATACGCATCTTGACAACCGGACGGGCGGTAAAGATAGTAAAAAGGACACTCAAGACAACATTGTCTGGATTGTTCCCGCTATTTCCTTCTTATCTCACCAAAGGACCTTTACTTTTGGCTTAGCTGTTTTTTCCGTGATCCTGTTAGGGATTTGTTATTATGGTAGGAACAAAAATTTCTGGCGCTTTGGCATTCTCGCCGGACTCTTACCGCTGGTTCACGGCCATTCCTTCCTGGCTTTGTTCTTTCTCTTGGGCACTCTCTTTTGGTTCTTTCTCTCAAATTGGAAAGGGTGGCTGGGATTTGCCTTTTTCACTGCTGTCCTCGCTCTTCCCCAGCTGGTTTACTATAAATCAAGCGCCATCTTCAAGCAGAATCTTTTTAAGCCCTGGTTTGGCTGGATGACCTGTAATCATCAAAAATCTTTTCTTTTCTGCAGTCCTCAGCCAGGTACTGACTCCAGTGTGCTGACTTTCTGGTCAAAAAATTTTGGCGTGATTTTTTGGGTCTGGATTCTGACCATTTTTTCCCTGGTTCTTCTCAAATCTTATCTGAGAAAAAACAGTAAGGAAGAATTTCACAGCAGTTTTATTGTTGCTTCTCTGGTTTTGTTTCTTTTACCGAATCTCTTCTTGTTCCAGCCTTGGGAATTTGATAACAATAAAATATTTTTCTATTGGTGGATTCTGGCAATTTTATTCTGCGTTATACCTTTCCTCAAGATTCTCTGGAGAAGCAAGGTTTTCGGAAAATTATTCGTCATTGGGCTAGTTTTTTTGGGGACTGTTGCCGGCGTCTTTGATTTCACCGCTAAACTCTTCTGGACAAAAAAAATCGGTTCTTTTGGCTATGCCGATTGGCTTAAAGAAAATATTGTGATGGGACAGTGGATAAAAGACAATCTCCCGGCCAATGCGCTTTTTCTAACCGACCAGTCAGTTGATCCTATTCCACTTTTTTTAGCCGGCCGGCCTGTTTATCTCGGTTTTACCGGCTGGCTCTGGACTGAAGGCCTTGATCATTCTAAAAATTTAAGACAGGCTGAAGAGATACTTCAAGGCGATTGGCAAAAGGCTTGTGAGGAAAAAATTGGCTATATTCTTTTAGATGATGGTTTGAAAAAAACTTTTCCGAGATTGAATGAACAAATCCTTCGCGCCAAAACAAAAGTTATTTTTACTCAGGTCACCATCTACGGAAAAAAAGAAATCCTAAAGGTTTCCTGCAATAATATATGAAACGTAATTTGCTTAAAAATTGGCCTCTTGTTATCCTTGTTGTTTTAGCATTTTTTACCCGGTTCTGGAATTTAAGCTGGCCGGCAGAGGTGGTTTTTGACGAGGTTCATTTCGGCAAGTTTGTTTCCGCTTACTTTTCTCATCAATATTATTTTGATATTCACCCGCCATTGGGTAAGTTAATGATTGCCGGCTTTGCCAAACTCTGCGGTTTGAGGGTTGATTCTGATTTCAACTCAATCGGTACTGCCTTTGATCCATACAGCCTCTTTATCTTAAGGTTTTTGCCGGCTTTTTTCGGCGCCATTTTTGTTCTGTTAATCTACCAGACTATCTTGGCTCTCGGCGTCTCGCCAAAAGGTGCTTTTTTCGGTGCTTTTTTGGTTCTCTTCGACAATGCTTTCTTGGTTGAATCTAAATTTATCCTGATAGATTTGTTCCTGTTGTGTTTCGGCTTTACCGCTTTCTATTTTTTCATCCTTTCCAGAAAGGCTTCTGGGAAAAAACAAATTTTTCTTATCGTCCTTTCAGCGATTTTTAGCGGTTTATCTTTTAGCATAAAGTGGACAGGGCTGACGTTTCTGGCGGTAATATTGCTTTCTCTGTTTATTAATTTTCTAAAACATTTCAAAATTAAACTGTTTTTCTTAAAATCATTAATTTTCCTGATAATTCCTCTTCTGGTCTATATTTCTTTTTTTGCTATTCATTTCCGTCTCTTGTATAAGTCTGGGCCAGGAGACGCTTTTATGACGCCGGCATTCCAAAAAGAGCTTCAGGGAAACAAGATCACTGAAGCGACAAAGCCGCTTTCCTTTCTGGAAAAGTTTATCGAACTGAATAAAAGAATGTATAGCGCTTCCGCCACTTTAACCGCGACTCACCCGGATGGCAGTTCGTGGCGAGAGTGGCCAATAATGCGTAAGCCCGTCTGGTACTGGACTAAAAGCTCTCCCTCTTCAAAACCCGAGGGAGTAATGAATATTTATCTTATCGGCAATCCCTTGGTGTGGCTAATGGTAATCCTGGCAATAATCACTAGTATTTCAGGTCTGGTTATAAATTATCCTTTTAATACCAAAGAAATAAACGGGGTTATTCCTCTATTTAGTCTTTTAGTCTTTGGTTATTTTGTAAACCTCCTGCCTTTTGTTTTTATCGGCCGAGTCACTTTTTTATATCATTATCTTCCCGCTTTATCATTCGGAGTTTTGATTTCTTCAATTTTGGTTGATCGGTTAGTCAGTCCTCTAAAAGAAGCTGAAGAGAAGCCCTACCGAATAAAAAAATTATTAGAGAAAGGAAAACTACAGCTAAAACAAAATTTTTTTGATTTCCGTTCGCTGAATTATTTTGCCCTTTATTCTACTCTTTTAACCCTTGTTTTCTTAGTCTTCTTGTTTTTTGCGCCACTCAGCTACGGCTTGCCAGTAAAAGCGGGGATTAACCATATTTACCAGTCATTGATTCAATTCCTTCATTAGAGCGCACCAAACACAAAAAAGCCTTTCGAGGCTTTTTTGTTGTTTATTTTAGTTTCTTAGAGTTGTCCCGACTTTGCCCTCCGTAGCTTTATGCAAAGGAGGGGTTCTTTTTTATAGTGGCAGGACACCACTTGGAGTTAAAATCGAAATTTCTAAGACTTCAACTCCAGTCGACACTCATTTTCTACAAAAAAGTAGAAAAGAATGATCCACCGACAGGTTCCCCTACCGGTGCCTTGTTACGACTTCACCCTTATTACTAGCCTTACCTTAGCCCCGCCCTCTAAGCTCTATTCACTTTCATCTTCATATATAGATAAAGCATAGGGGGCGGGGTTTCGGGTACTACTAGCTCTCTTGGTGTGACGGATTGGGATAATTTGAGATTATTTCCCGTTCCCACCGTACGAGCGGATTTTCCGCATACGGCGAGCCCTATTTATGCATTTCTCCTTTTAATCTCCTTATCTCTTCAATTTCGTTCTCATTAAGATGTTTCCCTTTTCTATTTTTCACCTGCGAAAAGATTTGGCAAAAAAGGCGGAAATCATTCTTCCGATTAACACTATGAAGTGGATATCTCTTGAAGAATGGGATAATAACCTTTTCAATCTTTTCATAGCTGCTTACTTCGAAACGATAGCATTGGCGGTGATTTTTCCGTTTCTCCTTCTGGAGATAAAGACCACCACAACTGAAAAATTTCTGAACCTCTCGAAGCAACGGCAGTTCGTCTTCTCGTAGTTTAATATAGTAATGGCATTCTATCCGGTAATATCGTGTTTCTTTTGCTCTCGCTTTTATAGGTTGATGAATAAAAACCGAGAAACTTCCTTCGCCGTCGGTTAAACCAACGACATAATGAGGAGAAAGCATATTTTGGTTTTGTCCTTCCCCAGCCGTTAATCTGGCACGGCTAGGTACTATGACGCAGCTGACTCCCTGGAAAGCAATAATCTCCTATCTTTCCAGGGTCTCCCTGGGTTACTTGGTTAACGTTTTCAAGCATCCTGCGAATTCGATTTAAATCGGCTTCCTTCCGACCGCCCATCGGAAGTCGCCTTATCATAAAATCATCTCACAGGCTGCTCTTTGCCTCAAGCCCTCCGTCCGTTTCCTTACGAAAACAGGACTGCTGAATTTTTTTGGCTACTTTTTAAAGAGGCGGGATTTTCACCCGCTAGCTAACCAAGCTGCCAGGCGCGGATTAATTGGCGGTGAGTACAAGACTCAAGAACATATTCATCGCCACATAGCTGATTGGCGATTACTAGCGATTCCGGCTTCATGAGGTCGAATTGCAGACCTCAATCCGAACTAAGGGATCGTTTGTTGGGATTAGCTCCGCGTTACCGCTTCGCCACCCATTGTCGGTCCCATTGTACCATGTGTGCAGCCCAGGATATCAAAGGGCCGTGCTGATTTGGCGTCATCCTCACCTTCCTCCCTGTTATCCAGGGCAGTCCCCTATGACAAAATAAACATAGGGCAAGGGTTGCGCATGTTACCCCATTTAAGGGTGCACTTCAAAGCACATGCTGACGACAACCATGCAGCACCTGGACTAGTGCTCTTGTGGAGGGGCCCGCGTTTCTGCGGGATTTCACTAGTCTTTCAAACCCTGGTAAGGTTCCTCGTTTGTTGTCGAATTAAGCCACGTGGTCCACCGCTTGTGTGAGTCCCCGTCTATTCCTTTGAGTTTTAGCCTTGCGGCCGTACTCCCCAGGCGGGACACTTAACGCGTTGGCTTCGCCACTTGAAGGGTCGACACTTCAAATAGCCAGTGTCCATCGTTTACAGCGTGGAGTACAAGGGTATCTAATCCTTTTCCATGCCCACGCTTTCGTCTCTCAGTGTCAGGGTCGCTCCAGCTGAACGCCTTCGCTTTTGGTGTTCCGGTCGATATCAACGGATTTTACCCCTACACCGACCGTTCCATCAGCCCCTAACGCCCTCTAGTTCAGCAGTATCCTCAAAAGACCAAAGGTTAAGCCCTTGGTATTTAATCGAAGACTTGCTAAACCACCTACAGACGCTTTACGCCCAGTAAATCCGGATAACGCTTGGGGGCTCTGTATTACCGCTGCTGCTGGCACAGAGTTAGCACCCCCTTATTCCTGGGATACCGTCAAACGTGCCTCGCCAATGCAAACCACATCATAAATTCCAATGACCAAGCACCAATTTCCAAACAATCTTTAAATAACCAATTTTCTAAACTCATAATAGTTTAAAATTTGAGATTTAAATAATTGTGATTTGTTTGGAATTTGGATTTTAGGATTTGAAATTTAAGTGATTCACGTTAGTGAAGCACGCTTTCTTCTCCCAGAAAAGCTCTTTACACCCCGAAGGGCTTCTTCGAGCACGCGGCGTCGCAGGATCAAGCTTTCGCCTATTGTCCAATATCCTCGACTGCTGCCTCCCGTAGGAGTAGGGCCCGTATCGCAGTGCCCTTGTTGGGGAACAGACTCTCATCTCCCCTACCCGTCATCGGCTTGGTGAGCCATTACCTCACCAACTACCTGATAGGCCGCAGGCCAATCGCCAACCGGTAATCCTTGCGAGCACCATTTACTGGTAGCCGATTACTAAACACAAAGTTTTTCTATTTTCTAATGGACTCAAGTTCAAAATTCAAAAATCAAATCTCAAAATTACAGCTAAAAATTCAAAATTTTTTAATTTTACATTTTCATTTTGACTTTTGCACTTTGAGTTTTGAGTTTTTCTATGTCCAGTAATCGACTACCAGACTATCAAGGATTAGCCCACCTTTCGATGGGTTATACTTGTGTTGACGGTATGTACCCACGTGTTACTAACCCGTTCGCCGCTGAACGTACAATTTTGCTTGCGCAAAATGTTACGTTCCGCACGACTTGCATGCCTTATCCACGCCGCCAGCGTTCATCCTGAGCCAGGATCAAACTCTCAAATAAGATTTGAAAGATGGGCAATGAATGCCTTCATCCAACGACAACTTTTTTACAAATTGGCGAAGGATGAAATCCTGCCTGCCCCGTATAATCGCGAAGCGATTTGTTCGGGGAGCCAGGATCAAACTCTCAAATATAACTGATTGACGCTGATGATAGCTGATTGCCGCTGATAAGAATCAGCGAAAATCAGTTTGAAATCTGCGAAAATCAGTGGCTTCTGCAGAGCAGAAGCATCGGGACAACTCTAAGAAACCCATTCGACGCGCCCTCGTTTCTGCTCGGGCTTGCTCAGGGCAAGCTTTTACGAAACTTCGGTTCGTCGAATGATTACTTTTTGACAGGTTTTTTACTTTTACCCTGAACCTGTCGAAGGGTTGGCTCAATGAACTCACTGTTTGAATTGTCAAAGTACTTTCCTTAGGAATAAAAATCAGGAAAACACCTTCCTGACCAGAATTACGGGCCTTCAGTTTTTTTATTTACTTCATTTTGGTGTCTTAAATAAACCTTTCAATTTAGCTTCCCTGCTTCCTATCTTATTTTTTTCCATCAATCTTGTCAAGAGGCTAGAAAAACCAAGACAACTGAGGTCCAACCTCAGTTGTCTAAATTTATTCTATAAAAGGTGTCAAAACTACAATAAAAACAGAAAGACTGGGGGTAAAACCCAGCCTTAAGGTGTTCGATGAAGGCCGTCCTTCCCCTCGTGCCGTGAGCGCCTAACATCTGTGGCCAGTTCCCATATGAATGGTGATCACGCTGAGCCGCGTGAGCGCTAGGTGGAACTTGCCACTAGCCCCAATCCCATCCGAGGAGGTTTGGTACGGAGATGAGTGTCGAACACTAGGAGAAGACCGGCCGGGAAAAAATATCGCCATTGGCTATATCCTTTCCCGGTCGTTCCTCTCCCTTTATTTAAAGGTTCTAATTCTATTGTAGAACGCAAATAGAACCTGTCAATCATTGACTTATTACACAACCGTGGTATAACAAAAAAGGTTTTTTCTGAAAACCAAAGTTTTCAGTTAGTTCTTCAAAGCCGAAGCAAGACAAACCGGGAAAAGGAGCTTAGAATAATGAAAAAACTGATTCTACTCTTGACTCTGTTGGTTCTGCTCGTCGGTTATCGGACAAGCAAGGGTGTGGCAATCAGAGAAACGCCGGTGTTCGTGCCGACACCAACACTAGACGAGTGGGTGGAAGAGAATGTTCTTCCTACCCGCACCCGTACCGCCACACCGACCCAGACATCGACCCTGTGACCCCGACCAGCCAACCAACGATAGTCCCAAGCAAGGCTGTCAGTTCGACTGCGGTCGTAGCGATGCTGACAACCACGCCGACCAGCTCGCCTACTCCTATCCCCACTCCTCGCATCTGGATCGTCGATCTAACGGTTGTCTTCCCAGGCGAAGGATTAGAAGACGTCTGGTTCCGGTTTTACTCGGTCAAGGGAGAAGAGATTCATCCGTTGGCCAAAACCAGACCAATCGCTGATCTGGAGCAGAAAGACACTTTTCTTTTCAGGTTCACCTTTGCTCCCGAGGTAGAACCAGGGAGCGTTGAAGCGAGGGGGACTGACGACGGATCGCGGCCTTGGAATAAGTCCAATCTCCAGGGCGACAGAAACCCGATCCCCCTGCCGGTTCAACTCGATCCCGAGGCAAGGGTCAAAAGCCTGAAGATCGTGTTTTTGCCCAAGTAAGCCTTCGGCTTTTAACAAGACGGAAAAGAATGGTTTCCCGGCCATTTCTTTTCTGTCTTGTTTTTTGTGCCTTATTACCAAAATAATCTAACTCTAATTTTTGAAGATTTTTTACGGCCAAAACGGCCATTTTTTTAAAAAATAAAAAGGAGTGGTGACGGCTCGCCACTCCCTACTTCCCACTTTCAGGTTCCTTCCAGATGGCAATCCTCCGTCAGGTAGACACTCGTATCTATTAAAGATACTTTTTTGATCCGTTTAAGCGGGACTTCCCAGAGTTCGCTTACAAAACGGATTGCTGTCATACGGGCGTACAGTTCCAGATCAGGCGTTATCACGGGCCGAAAATCAATTTTCCATCTCCTTGTCATCCCGTCAGGGCTCGGTTTATAGGATGCCCGCATAATCTCGTAACAACTGTTTCCTACTTGAAAGTAGAGGTTCAGAATCACTACTTGAGTCACTACTTGACTATTCACGATATACCTCCCGACGTCTTTGGTACTGTTATATTGTATCGCGATTCTGTCTCGCGTCAAACAATCGTCGATAGATAAAGAATCGTCCTCGTATTTCTCGCTTGACCTTTATCCAAAAGAAAACCCATCATCATGATGGGCTGGCAGAGGCAAACGAGAATTCCACTAGCAGAAGCTTATGGCATAGCCCTTTTCTCCCATTGCCTTGCTTAACCTTTGTCTCACTTTTGGACCGAGCTCGACCTCATGTTCGGCAATTTGTACTTCAAGTGAGCCTTCTTTTTTCACTTTTGTTGAGATAGGCTTCGCCAAGACGACCACATTGCCGTCTGTCAGAACCTGAATGAAGCAGCCTAACCGTCTCACCTCTTGCTCTAAAGAGGCGAGGGCTGGCCGGTATCTCTTGTCCGGCACCCGACTCAAATTAATCCTCATTTTACCTCCCTAAAGAACTAATCTATCCTACTTTATCAAAAATTCCTGTATCAAACAATAGACCGAAGTGATCCCGTAGTATACCCAGTTCTACCTGGTTGATAAACTAACGAGGGATTTAGCTCTATATATCTCAACACAAGATAGCAATCTTCATTACTCCAAGATCAAGGTGATTCAAAACCAAAATCATTAAGTCGAACTTTTAAGAAATTATAATGGCCAAACTTCTATACTTTTATTACCCGTAAATGGACTATATTTATATTCCCAGTTATATATTAGTTTTGAATACTTCCTTTCTAATATTAAATAATCTTCTTTCAACAACAATATCAAGTTTATTTTTGGATACAGTTTTCTAAACTTTCTATCTCTTATTTTTGAGTATTTCCAAAGGAAATTTTTAACTTCTATATAAATATTGTATTGCGGTAAGTAAAAGTCTGGTGTATAGGTTTGCGAAACTAAATCAAATGTCTTCGGTTGATATATCCACTCAATTCCAAAATAGCTAAATAATCTTGCGGTATTCGCTTCCCAACGACTATAAAAATAAATAATTTCGCTGATATCTCTCCGAATCCCTGCTTTTCCTCGGGCAGCTTTTGGAGACGTCGGTCTTCCTCCAATTACTTTCATGGCACATTTATTACTACAAAATTTTCCATTTTTCCACCGTTCTCGAAAAAATATTTTTCTACATTGAGGATTAGCACAGACAACTTCCACCCGTGGTACTTTTATAACTCCCTTAAATGGATTTTTTCTTCCTTTTAATGATTGCGCTACTTTCAATCGGGTTTCAATAGAAGGAGGTTGTCTCTTTTGATTATTAACTCGTGCGGCACAATTTTGACTACAATAAATCTTCGGATTAGAAGGAATAATTTCAAAAATTTGATTACAACCCTCACGTGCACATTTCCTTTTTTCTCTTTTAAATAGAAAATTAAAAATTCCCTTTTGCCAATTCTCTTTCGTTACAATACTCTGCCTCTTTTTATAATTCTTGGAGTTATAAAAATCATAAGACATTAACATATTATAACATAAAAAGCCTCCTGTCAGAATCGAACTGACGTCAATGGTTTACAAAACCATTGCTTTGCCACTAAGCTAAGGAGGCAAATTAAAGAGGAATAAGGTAAACCCCGTTAATCCCCGCAGGATTTTCTGATTAACGGCGTAAAACTATTACTCCTTAATATTTGGATTATCGCTGTTATTAGTACCAATTGAATTAATTCGTTCCGCAGTTATTTTCGTCTTCTTTCGCCGTCGGCTGGTTCTCGTCAGCACTGTCGCTGCCTGTTCTTTAACTTCTTTCCAGTAATTGTCATTGGCGTAGAATTTTTTCTTTTGCGCTCTCTCTCTTAACGTCTCTAGCCAACGAGAAACCCGATTTTCTGTCTTTAAAGTTAAAACCTTTATCTTGGAAAGGATTTTCTGGAGAAGCATTTCAAAAGAAAATGACTTGAAAAAAGAAATATTTTTTATTTTCGTTCCCAGTTTGACCATCAGCGGTTGTCTAACCGCTGAAGTTTCTTCAGTCAAAACCACGAGCGCCGGAATCTTCCTGTATAAAATAAATATTATGCCAAAAGCACTACTAAAAAAAACGACTTTAATTATCAATTCCAGCATCTTGTTTAGAATTTAGAATTTTGAAATTTGGAATTAATTTTTTATTTGGAATTTGGATTTTGGTATTTGGAATTTACAATTCGTATCTCTCAAATCTCTCGACCACAATTTTTTCCCCGATTTTAGCCATATATTCATTAAGCAGATCTTTTGGCGTCTTGCTCGCGTCTTTAATCCACGGCTGACTAAACAGGTCATCCTTGGTTAATGGCGCCATGGCCGCAATCTGCAAACAGAGTTCGTGGACTAGCTGCCGAAAATCATCGGAGCGCGCCACAAAATCCGACTCGCAGCGGAGATCAACCAGCACGCCAATCTTTTTATTCGGATGAATATATGAATCAATAACCCCTTGAAACACTTCTTTTTCGGCCCTTTTTCCGGCAACCTCTTTTCCCAGTTTCCTCAAGATTTCTTTGGCGGTTTCAAAATCGCCCCTGGCTTCGGTCAATGCTTTTTTACATTCACTTATGGAAACTCCGGTCTCTTCACGCAATTTTTTAATATCACCAATGGTGATCATCCTAATGATTTAGTATCTGTATTAATCCGCTCAAATCAGTATCAATCAGTGTAGATACACAGATTAATACGGATAAGACAGATTTATACGGATTTATTCTTTGTTTTTGTTATTACTTCTTTTAGCTTCTCGAGAATATATTTCACCGAACTAACAGCATCGTCGTTTGCCGGAATTGGGTAGTCAGCCAAGCTCGGATTAACATTAGCGTCGCAAATACTAATAATCTTGACCTTCTTTGTCTGCGCCTCCTTAACGGTACTGGCATCTTTTTTCATATCAACCACAAAGACTGCTTCCGGTAGCTGTTCTAGCTCTTTTATCCCGCCAAATTTTGCCTCTAAATCAAGAATTTTTTTATTTATTTTCGCCTGCTCTTTTTTAGTATATTTCGCCAGCTCTCCGCTTTCTTTTTTCGCCTCTAAATCTTTAAGGTAAGCCACTCTTTTTCTCATTACGTCAAAATTAGTAAAAGTTCCGCCTAGCCATCTATTCTCCACATAGGGAAGGCCGCAGTCAACGGCAATGGTTTTCACTAAGTCTTTCACTTGAATTTTTGTCCCAACCAAAAGAAGGGTTTTGCTCTCGGAAATTATTTTTTCGATAAACTTGAGCGCCTCTTCTAACTTTTCAGCGCTTTTCTCCAAATTGATTATGGCGACGCCATTGCGGACAGTCTGAAAATAAGGCTTCATTTTTGGATGGCAATTTGAGGCACGGTGACCAAAATGAACACCGGCTTGCGCCATTTCCTCAAGGTTAATACCAAAACCATAAATCCGGCTGGCTGGTATTTCAGATTCATCAGAAAAAATTTTTTGCTCCTGATCTTTGTTGAAAAGCATAATATTAATAAAAACCCTTTGGGTTCAAATTACCACCTAGTTCTATTATATAGCATTATTAACCTTATAAATCAATAGATATTGCCTTTAGCGATTTTTCTGCTAAGATACACTAATTACCTTAGTAAATAAGATATAATTATGAAAAAAGAGATTCATCCGAAATATTTTCCTGAGGCAGTGGTTCACTGCGCTTGCGGCAACACTTTTAAGGTTGGTTCGACCAGAGAATCAATTGAGGTTGAGGTTTGTTCTGCCTGTCATCCCTTTTATACGGGAAAAGAAAATTTGGTTGATACTTTGGGGAGGATCGAAAAATTCAAGAAACGGCTGGAAAAGAAGAAAGAGATAAGGAAAAAAAAGAAATAGGCTGTTAATCGTTGATTTTTTAGTCTCTCTAGTTAAACCTTATGACATTTGATATCGACAGCCTCAAACAAGAATACGAAAAGATTCTTGTTCAGCTCGGCGATCCCGAGCTAATT
>CAYRJV010000009.1:0-10946 GCA_964424745.1 uncultured Candidatus Saccharibacteria bacterium
CGCGGCAATGCCCGTCTTCGTCGAGTCTGACTCGACTACGGCGCGGCAATGCCCGCCAGGGGTTCGCGGAGGCGATTTTATTTTTTAGTACAACAACACGCATCAGACAGTAAATACTCAAAAAAAACGAATTATCCGTGTTTTCACTTTTCCCCAGATTTTGGCTTGAAAATGAACCAGAAATAAGCTAAAATAAAGATATAAAAACAATGGTAAACCTTGACCCCGAAGCGCTAAAAAAAGAAGCCGAAAACGAGATAAATCAGGCGGCCAATCCGTTTGAACTAGGCGAGATTTATCGAAAATATCTTGGCAGCAAGGGTGTGGTTCGAATGATTTTAAAAGAAATCGGCAGTTTACCTAACGAAGAGAGGAAGAAGCGTGGTCTTTTGGCTAAAGAGCTGCAGGAGAGCATCAAAAAGTTAATTGGCAATAGGGAAAACCAATTGAAAGTGACGGCTGGAGATGTTGCCAAGAAGGAAGAAGAGACTTTGGATTTTGCTATCCCCAAAATTGGTCACCTTCATCCCTTAACCCAGACCGTTCGGATGCTGAATCAGCTTTTTATCGAAATGGGCTACAGTCTTGTTGATGGCCCGGAAATTGAAACTGATGAATTTTGCTTTCGGCGTTTGAATGTGCCCCTTGACCATCCGGCGCGTGATATGCAGGATACGATTTATATTGAAGAGCCAGATTTCCTTTTACGGACGCAAGCCTCTTCAATTGAAGCCCGTATCTTAGCCGCTTATCAGCCACCCCTCAAGGTTGTTTGTGCGGGTCGGGTTTACCGCAATGAAAAGGTAAACAAAAGCAATCATTTTATCTTTCATCACTATCAGGGAGTGGTTGTTTTGGAGCGAATCAGCCTCAAAGATCTCTTTGGTACATTCACTTATTTATTTAAAAAGATGTATGGTCCAGAGGTAATCGTCCGTTATCGGAACAAATATTATCCGGAAGTTGAGCCGGGAGTTGGTCCGGATATGCAGTGTTTTAACTGTCAAGGAAAGGGCTGTTCTTTATGTAAAGGCGTTGGCTGGATTGAAATGGCTGGTGCCGGGATAATCCACCCCAATGTTTTAGAAATGGCAGGTATTGATAGTCAGCGCTGGATGGGATTTGCTTTTGGACTGGGATTGGATCGCTGGGTAATGACGAAATATAAAATTACCGATATTAGAACTTTGCTTGGCGGCAGTGTCGGCTATAGATATTACGAAAATGAAAATACTTTATAGCCAAATCAAACAATTAGTGCCGCAACTTAAAGCCAACAGCCGTGAAATCGGCGCGGCTTTGACCATGACCGGTTTTATGATGGACAGCTTAAAGAAGGTTAATTTTAAAGGTCGGCCGGATTATTTAATCAGTTTTGAGGTGAGACAGAACCGGCCTGATTGCTTATCGGTGATTGGCTTGGCCAAAGAAGTAGCCGCCTACTACGGTTTAAAATTTATGCTTCCGGCGGTGGCGGTTCGCTATCCCAAAACGGGACAATTAAATATTGGCGTCGAGGCAAAAAAATATGTTCAGCGGGCTTTCGCCGTCGAGATAAAGGAATTAAAAAATAGGCAATCGCCGGCTTGGCTGAAGGAATTTTTGTCATTTTACAATATTAACAGCATTAACCTTTTAGTTGACCTTTCCAATTATGCGATGATTTTTACCGGTTATCCTTCCCATCTTTTGGATAAGGAAAAAGTTACGGGTAGATTCTTCTGGGCACTCAATAATGAATTTAATGAAATTACCACCTTAGACGGATCAAGAATTCCTTTAAAGAAAAAAGAAGAACTGCTCATCCGCGATGAAAAAAACGGGCTGGGATTAGCCGGTATTGTTGGCGGAAAGATTGCTAGTCTTGACTTGGGGACAGATTCAATTATCGCCGAAATGGCAGTTTACGACCGGGTTATTATTAGGCGCAATAGCCGCGATTTGAATGTCACTACCGAGGCGAGTCACCGACTGGGAAAAGATCTGGATCCGAATGGCTTAGACTTTGCCAGCCAGTTTTTAGTCTCCCTGATTTTAGAGAATTGCGGCGGGAGAATGACGGCTAAACCGTTTAGTTATTATCCTAAAAAATATCTTGCCCCAAAAATTAAACTTAACCCGGCTTTGCCGAGTCTCTATGCCGGCATTGAGATTCCCGTTGCCAAAACTGTTAAAGTCTTAAAAAATCTAAACTTTAAAGTTAGTCAAAGCAAAAACGGTTTAGTGGTAATTCCGCCGGAAAATCGAATGGATGTGGCCATAAAAGAAGATGTCATCGAAGAGGTGATCCGCTTGGTTGGTTATGATAAAATTCCGGCTAACCAAGTGCCGCAATTAAGAATCGTTGATGAGATAACGCCAAAAATAATTCATCTTAAAGAAAAAATCAGGGATATTTTATCAATTCTCGGCCTTGATGAAATTCTTTCCTGGCCACTGACCAAAAAAGAGATTAATCTTTTGGTTAACTATCGGAACTGGGAAAATATTGCTACCCAGAATTCGGTTAATGAGGAATATCCAGATCTGCGGCAATCGATGGCGACTGGTTTGCTTTTCCAGCTGGACGAGTATCTCAAGAAGAATGTTAGCCATATCCGACTTTTTGAAATCGGCAAGGTTTTTGGCAAAGACAAGGGAAGATACAGCGAAAATGAATCCTTGGGAATTTTAATCCAGTCTCTGGGCAAATCAATAACGGAATTAAAGCAAATCATCGAGACACTGTTACGTTTTCTTGGCTTTAATGATCTCCGCTACCGAATAGTGGATACCAAGCCTCAACTGGCTAACCCTTATTCCTGTTGGGAAATAATAATCAAAAATAAAGCCATCGGGATTTTATATAAACTCCAGCCGGATTACGGAAAAGGAAATATCTATTTTGCCGAGATGAATCTTTCCGAGCTAGCAAGATTATTAGAGAGTTTTCACCCGAATCCCGTTATTGAACTTGATAAAAAACTGATAAGCTTAGATGCCAATGTCGAGCTTTACGAAAAAGAGCCACTCGATGAGTTTCTCGGAGAAGTTAAGAAAAAAATTGGAGAAAAAAACATTTGGGCGATAACCGTTGAGGATGCTTTTCCGTTAGAAAATAACCGGATTCGTTATACCATCAGAATATCTTACCAAGGATTAACCGATAACGAAGCTAAGGAAAAACATTTAAATGCCTTTGGTTTGGAGAGAAATATTAGTCATAACTTCGCGGTTTGAAAAAATGCCAAAAAAGAAAAAAATTGATTCTCATCGGGTAGTGACAGACGAACCAGCCGTTTCCGAAGTCTTAACCGGAAAAGGAACTAAAAAAGATAGTGGCTATACCGCCGCCGATATTTATGTTTTGGAAGGTTTAGAGCCAGTCAGAAAAAGACCAGCAATGTATATCGGTTCCACCGGTCCGGAAGGATTACATCATTTAATCTGGGAAGTCTATGATAATTCTGCGGATGAGGCAATGGCCGGCAGATGCAAGAATATTGAAGTTGCCCTTTTACCGCAGAATCGGATAAAAGTCGTTGATGACGGAGCGGGCATTCCGGTAGAGAAGCATCCGCAAACAAAAAAATCATCTTTGGAAACCGTCATTACGACTCTCCATGCTGGCGCTAAATTCGGCGGGAAAGCGTATCAAGTCAGCGGTGGTTTGCATGGGGTTGGTGTTTCGGTGGTTTGTGCTCTTTCCAAGTGGATGCGCGCCGAAGTTTGCCGGAATGGATTTAGATATACCCAGGAATATGCCCGAGGAAGAGTCAAGACGCCGGTTCAAAAAATCGGTACCTGCCGGACAACCGGAACAACAGTCATCTTTGAACCGGATGAAGAAATTTTCAAAGAAGTGAAATTTGATTTAAAGAAAATTATTGACCACCTGCGTCACCAGGCTTATTTGATGAAAGGAATTAGGATAACCGTTTCTGACGAAAGAGCGGAAAAGAAAGCACGCTATGTCTTCTATTTTGAGGGCGGCTTAGCTTCCTATATCAAGTATCTGACCAGAGCGACAACGCCAATTCAGTCAAATATCTTTTACGGAATCGGCCAGAAAAACGATATTATAGTTGAGATTGCTTTTCGCTATACCGAGGAATACGAATGTTTTGAAGAAAGTTTTGCCAATAATATTTTAACCGGAGAAGGCGGAACCCACCTGACCGGTTTCCGGACCGCCTTAACCCGCAGTTTTAATGATTATGCCCGTAAAGAAGGCTATCTCAAAGAAAAAGATGAAAATCTGACCGGTGATGACATCCGCGAAGGATTTACCGGCGTTGTTTCCGTAAAGATAAAGGATCCGCAATTTGAGGGTCAGACAAAAGCCAAACTAGGCAATCCCGAAGCAAAATTGGCAGTGGAAACAGTGGTTTCAGAAACATTAGCTGATTTTCTCGAAAGAAATCCCCAAGATGCCCGACTGATTATTGAAAAATGCACCTTAGCCGCTAAAGCCAGAAAAGCAGCCAAAGCGGCCCGGGAAACAGTCTTAAGAAAAGGCATCTTGGGCGGATTGACCTTGCCGGGTAAACTGGCCGATTGCGCCTCGCGAGATCCGGCTGAATCCGAATTGTTTCTGGTGGAAGGCGAATCGGCCGGCGGCTCGGGGAAGCAAGCACGCGACCGGCATTTTCAGGCAATTTTGCCGTTAAGGGGAAAAATCCTTAATGTAGAGAAAGCCCGCCTGGATAAACTGCTGGATTCAAAAGAAATAAAATCACTGATCATTGCTTTGGGAACAGCCATTGCCGATGATTTCGACCTCAACAAATTGCGATATCATCGGGTGATTGTGATGACTGATGCTGATGTGGATGGCGCTCACATCCGTACCTTATTATTGACCCTTTTCTACCGTTATTTACGGCCGGTTATCGAGAACGGTCATCTTTATATTGCCCAGCCGCCCCTTTATCGAATCCAAGCAGGAAAACAGGTAGAATATGCTTATACCGAGGAGGATCGGGCAGAAATTGTCAGTTCGCTGAAGAAAGGGGCTCCGAATATTGCAATCCAGCGTTATAAGGGTTTGGGAGAAATGAATCCTAGCCAGCTCTGGGAGACAACGATGAATCCGGAAAATCGGGTTTTACTGAAGGTCAGAGTTGAAGATGCCGAGACAGCTGATAAGATTTTTGATATTCTCATGGGGGAAGAAGTCTTACCGCGGAAACGCTTTATCCAGACCCATGCCAAGAAAGTAAAGAACCTTGACGTTTAAAGAGCAGTCTCATATTGCATTGATATTGACACAAAAGGCTTAGTTATTTAGTATAAACTAAAGCCCGACGGGGCGTTTTTAATAAGGTTTAATTTCTTTTCCTAATGAATAAATTATTCGGAAAAATTGGTACCTTCCTCAAAGAGGTAAAGTTGGAAATAACCAAAGTCAATTGGCCGACTAAAAAGGAAACACTGCGCTATACTCTAACCGTCATTATTGTTTCCATTATTATGGCGATATTTTTAGGCGGAATCGATCTTTTATTTAATCTGATAATGAATAAGATTGTTTCTTGGCGGCTGTAATGATTTTTCGCGCGAAATTTAACTTCGTCAAATAGCTGAAAATATGCCAAAACAAATTTTACCTCAACAAAAACAATGGTATGTCATTCATACTTATTCCGGCTACGAAGACGCCGTGGCTAAAAGCTTAAAACAGAGAATTGAATCTTTGGGAATGGAAGACAAGATTTTTAACGTTTTGGTGCCAAAAGAAAAAAAGATTAAAATTAAAGGGGGTAAAAGAAAGGTAATTGAAGAGAAAATCTACCCCGGCTATGTCTTAGTCGAAATGATTGTTACCGATGATTCTTGGTATGTGGTCAGGAATACACCGAATGTCACCGGCTTTGTTGGCGCCGGAACAACTCCAATTCCTATTTCTGAATCGGAAATCGAAACCTTAAAAAAGAGGATGGGCGTCGAAGAACCAATATATGAGATGGAGTTTAAGGTCAATGACGCCGTAAAAATTATTGATGGTCCGTTTAAAGATTTCGATGGAAAAATAACCGAAATTGACCGAGAGCGAGGGAAAATCAAGGTGTCAATCAATATGTTCGGCCGGGATACACCGGTGGAACTGGATTCTTTACAAGTTAAAAAACTGTAAAGTATCAATAACCATCAACTACCAACTACAAACTACAAACCAAACTAATGGCTAAGAAAATAAAAGCGATTATTAAACTACAAATCCCGGCGGGGAAAGCCACGCCGGCGCCGCCGGTTGGTCCTTCATTAGCCCAAGCCGGATTAAATATTGGTGAGTTTTGCCAGCGCTTTAATGACGCCACGAAAAAATTTGAAGGTTTTACCATTCCAGTGGAGATTACTGCCTACGAAGATCGAAGCTACACCTTTAGACTGAAGCAACCGCCGGCTGCCGAGCTTTTAAAGAAAGCCGCTGGAATCGAGAAGGGCTCCGGCGTTCCCCAAAAAGATAAGGTAGGTAAAATTACCAAAGAGCAGCTACGCCAGATTGCCCAGCAAAAAATGCCTGATTTAAATACTGATGATATCGAACAGGCAATGAAAATTATTGAAGGTACCGCTCGTAATATGGGCATTGAAATTATTCAATAGCCAACCCACTAAAAAGGATAGATTCTCTATCTAACGGGTAAACAATGGTCAGGCCATCAAAAGACGAATATTACTTGAATATCGCTAGGGAGGTGTCCAAAAGAGGCACTTGTTTACGAATTAAGCCGGGCTCAATAATCGTTAAAGATGACCAGATTATCGCTACCGGTTACGCTGGCGCGCCGCGCAAAACCAAAGACTGTCTGGAGCGCGGTTTTTGTTTACGCGACCAACTTAAGATTCCCCACGGTCAAAGATATGAACTTTGCCGGAGTTGCCATAGCGAAATGAACTCAATTATTAATGCCGCTCGCGCCGGGGTCAGCCTTTTGGGTGGCGATATTTTTATTTATGCCGAGAACGCCAAAGGAGAAATGATTGATGCTTTCCCTTGTTTCATCTGTAAAAAGATGATCATTAATGCCGGATTAAGCCGCGTCGTCTGTTCAACCAAAGAGGCGGGGATTAAGATTTTCCAGGTGAGTGATTGGGTTAAGGAATGGCAGGAAAAAGATATTCTGGATGATAAAGAACAGTACGGCTCGGGACAGAATAAGTGATTAAATGGGGATAGGTTCAGACAGTTTGTTTCGGGTGACACGCAATCGGTCTTGGCAATGACATTGATACTCTCCGACCGCTGCGATTTCTCGCCGAGCCTTAAACGGTCGATGATTAATCATTAGAAGATAACAGCTCGTCTGCGAATTGTCACGTCTTAACAAACTGTCTTCACCTAAAACTATTGTCACAATGCAACAAAATCTTTATCCCGGAAAATTTATTGTTTTTGAGGGTTTGGACGGTTCGGGTCAATCAACCGAAGCGGAAAAATTGGTTACTTTTTTGAATCAAAAAGCGGGAAAATCATTTTCTGGTCAGCCAGCCGCCTATTTAACTAAGGAACCGACCAACAACCTAATTGGCGGTTTGATCCGCGCCCAATTAACGCACGAATGGAAATCAAGTCCAGAATGTCTGCAGCTGCTCTTTTCGGCCGACCGAGCGCACCATTTACAAAGAGAAATTATCCCTCTTTTAGAAAAAGGTGTGACCGTTGTCTCTGATCGTTATTTTTTCTCGACCCTAGCTTATGGTTCGATGGCGATTGATGACTGGGAGTGGCTGAAAAAAATAAACAACCGTTTCCTGTTGCCTGATATCTGGTTGATTCTTAAAGTATCACCAAAAATTTGTTTGGAGCGAATGAAGAAAAGCCGGTTTGAACTTGATCTTTTTGAGGAAGAGCAGGTTATGGAGAAAGTCTGGCAGGGTTTTGAAAGAACCGCGAGCGAGTTCGAGAATACGTATCTTATCAATGGGGAGCAGTCCATTGAAGAAGTTTTTGAAAATATCAAAAAAATTATCAAAGAAAAATTAAATATATAAAAAATGGAAAACACTAATTCCATTAATCTAGCTGCCATTGCCAAGATGATTGACCAGACCAATATCAGAGAAATGGCAACGGCTGGCGATATTGAAAGAACCTGCCATGAAGCAAGAGAACATAATTTTCGGGGCGTTTGTGTTAATCCGGCGTGGGTCAAGCTCGTCAAAAAAGAATTGCTGGGAACGGATATCAAAGTAATCTGTTTAATTGACCCGCCAATCGGGGATAGTCCGCAAATTGAAAGACTAGGCTTGTGTTTGAAGGCAAAAAATGAGGGCGCCGATGAATTGGACGTCGTCATGTCTCTGATTGACATCAAGCACGAACGCTGGGAGAAAATTTTAGATGAGTTCACCAAAATTGGTAAGATTTTACCGACAAAAGTAATTATCGGCTCTGGCTATTTGACTGATGAGGAAATCAGAAAGGCCTCAGAAATTGCCAAAACCGCCGGCGCAATCTGTGTTAAAACCGCGACAAGTAAGGATCCGCTGGAAAACCGTGAACTTGGGGAGAAGGCGCAGCATTTAAAGATGATGAAGGAAGCGGCTCCCGGTCTTTTGATTAAGGCCTCAGGCAATATCAGGACTTTGAGCGATTTGATAAAAATGGTTGACGCCGGCGCCGATATTGTTGGTACCAGTAGCGGTGTGGAGATTATGGAAGAAGTAAAAAATAAATTAAAAGAAAACAGCATCAATCCATCACCATCAATATGAACTACCCCGGCCTAAAAGGCCGGGGTATCCCCTTTGAGGTAAGTTCTTTTGGCGGCTTTCATCCCCGGCTTAAAGACGAGGGTGTTCCCCCCGCCAAAATAAAAAACTATGGTATATTATCCGGTCATCGGACTGGAAATCCATACGGAGTTAAACACGAAATCAAAAATGTTTTGTTCGTGTTTGAATGATCCGGACGAAAAACGGCCCAATACCAACATTTGTCCTGTTTGTTTAGGTCACCCCGGCACTCTACCAGTCATCAACGAAGAGGCAATCAAAAAGGTCATTAAAACCGGCTTGGCTTTAAATTGCGAGGTTCCCGACTTTTCCAAGTTCGATAGGAAAAACTATTTCTATCCCGATTTACCGAAAGGATACCAGATTTCTCAATACGACGCCCCGTTGTGCAAAGAAGGATATCTTGAAATACCAATAGTTAGTGAAAATAACGAGGCTGATAAATTCCAAATGACAAATGACAAAATCCAAATAAATTCCAAAATTCAAAATTCCAAAATAAAAAAAATAAGAATCAGGCGGGTGCATCTAGAGGAAGATACGGGCAGATTGGTTCATCCCGCCGGGGCGAACTTTTCCTTGGTTGATTTTAACCGTGCCGGCATTCCTTTAATGGAGCTGGTGACCGAGCCGGATATCAGATCGGGGGGCGAGGCGCGTCAATTCGCTGAAGAATTACAACTGATTCTGCGCTACCTTGATATTTCCCAGGCGGATATGGAAAAGGGTCAACTGCGGGTGGAAGTGAATATCAGCTTAACCAGCGCTGATCCTGGCGACAATCCGGATATGCAAAAACTGGGCACCAAAGTGGAAATTAAAAATCTCAATTCCTTCCGCTCGGTGGAACGGGGAATAAATTATGAAATAGAAAGACAGCAGGATATTCTTGATTCAGGCAGAAAGGTTATTCAGGAAACCCGCGGTTGGAATGAGGTGAGGGGAATAACCGTTGGTCAGCGAGAAAAGGAAGCAGCCCACGATTACCGCTATTTTCCCGAGCCGGATTTACCGCCGCTTCATCTTACTAAAGAAGAAGTTGAAAAAATCCGGCCGGAAATTCCCGAACTGCCTCAAGCTAAAAGACAGCGGTTTTTAAGCGAATACCAGCTGGAGGAAAAGGCGGTCGAGATTTTTGTCCGAAACAAAGAACTTGGTGAATATTTTGAAAAAGTGGTTTCCGAATTTGACCCGCGCCTGAAACAAGAAAAACTTTTTGAATTAATAAAATTAGCCGTTAATTATTTAACCACTGATCTCTTGGGTTTGTTGAAAGAGAAATCAGTGGCTGATAGAGATTTTTTAATTACACCGGAGAATTTCGCCGAATTCATTACTTTAATCCATCAAGGGAGAATTTCCAGTCCGATTGCCAAAACAGTTTTGCCGAAGATGTTTATGACCGGCGCTGATCCCTCGCATATTATTGAAGAAAGCGGGCTTTCCCTGGTAACTGATGAAAAGGAGATTGGCGAAGCAGTTCAGCGGGTGATTGCCAAAAAACCCCAGGCGGTGGCTGACTACCAAAAGGGTAAAGAAAACGCCTTGCAGTTTTTGGTTGGCCAGATAATGGCCGAAACAAAAGGTAAAGCCAGCCCGCCAATCATTAGGGATATTTTAATCAAAACATTGACAAAAACAAAATAGAGTGTTATTGTGTTAGCGGTTTTATTCGTGGTCATCAACCTGAAAGGAGGCAAAAGATGACCAAGAAAAAGGGTAGGGCAGTTGGAAGCGAGAAGAAGGGAAATAATAACCAGATCGTCATCGGTTCCTATGAGACGGTCAGCGTTGCGGATGCCGAGGCGATCAAAGCGGCCGGTCTCAACGTCCACACGGACGGAGATACCGAGCTGGTCTCGGTCAGCGCCGAGGACGTTGCCGCTCAGCGCAGTCTGTGCGGTAAGCCGCGGTTGCCGTCCCGACGCCGTCGTCGTAGTGGCAGAGGAGGTCAACAACAATGACCTCCTCAACACAAGGGTGCGTTTTGCTGACCATCGGCAAGGGAAAGAATCGTCGGCAGATCCGTGACGGTGACCGGGTTCGGCTTAGAGACCTTGGACTGACACCCGATGGCTGTCCCGCCTTCGATGTGCGGCACGGCACCCAGATGACCGTTGTCGACGGTCTTAAGGGAGTCAAAGGCGCCGACACTGTCGTCATCATCCGTCAGGCCTAGCCCTTCAGACGCAAGGAGCGGGGATTCTTCTATCCTCGCTCTTTAT
>CAYRJV010000009.1:11046-16916 GCA_964424745.1 uncultured Candidatus Saccharibacteria bacterium
TAATCCGCTGGTCGCGCTTAAACCAAGTCATTTGTCTTTTGGCAAAATGCTCGCTTTCTTTCTGAATTTTTTCAGTCATTGCTTGATAAATAATTTTCTTTTGGAGATATTGAGCGACATAACGGTATTCCAAACCAAATTCCTCCAGTCTTTTCCAGGAGAGTCCTTGCTGGCGCAATCTTTCCACTTCTTTAACCATTCCTTGTTTCAATCTTTTTAACAGGCGTTTTCTAATCAGCTGGCATAGTTCATCTCTTGTTTTTTTTATGCCGATAAACAAGATTGGGTAGGGAAGAGGATAAGTTTTAAAAAGCGGAATTGGTTTTTTTGTTTTGATTATAATTTCCAAAGCCCTAATTAGCCGCCGCCGATTATCTTTATCAATGTTTTGGGCGCGGTGTATATCAAGCGTTTCTAGCCGGCAGAAAAGCTGTTCCGTAGTCAATTTTTCCAACTCGCGGCGTAACTGCCAGTCTGGCGCTACTTCGGGAATAACCATGCCGTCAACTACTGCTTGAATATAAAAACCAGTGCCGCCGCAAAGAATCGGTAGTTTATTTTTTCTAAAAATTTTGGTAATCGCTTTTAATGCCAACTGGCGGTACTGGCTGACGGTAAACCTTCTTTTTGGACTAGCCACATCCAAAAGGTGGTGAGGGATACCGGCCATTTCTTTTTTAGTGATTTTTCCGGAGCCAATATTTATTCCTCGGTAAACCTGGCGCGAATCAGCCGAAATCACCTCACCATTGAATCTTTTGGCGAGTTTTACGGCTAAAGCTGATTTCCCGGATGCGGTTGGTCCCAAGATAACAATTATTTTTTTTGTAAGCATATATATTAAATTGAGATAATTTTGCCACAACACAAAAATTCATCGATGTAAAAAAACGCCGATCGGCGTTTTTTTACATCGATTAAAAGCATGTTGTAACTATACCTTTCAAGCCCCATGGAAGTGCGTTGGTAATTTTTACTTTGCTAAATTCGCCGATTAGGGTTTTCGGGCCTTTGAATTTAACGGTTTTGTATTCTCGGGATTTACCGACCAGAAAATCATCTTTCCATTCTTCGGGTAAGACGATTAGGGTTTTAGCGATATATTTCTTATTTTTTTCCAAGGCGGTTTGCCGAAGGGTTTTATTTAAAACCTGCCATCTCCTTTGTTTTTCCTTGGCGGGGACATCATCTTTCATTTTTGCCGCGGCTGTACCTGCCCTAGGAGAATATTTGGCAATATAAGCCATATCATACTTTATTTTCTTAAATAGCTTGACCGTATTCTCGAACTGTTTTTTTGTTTCTGATGGAAAACCAACAATCACGTCCGTAGAGAGAGTAATCTTGGGAATTGCCTGGCGGATTTTTTTAACCAAATTTTGGTAATGTTTTACAGTATAAGGCCGGTTCATTTTTCTTAAAATTTCATCGTCGCCTGCCTGAACTGGTAGATTAAGGTAAGGAGTAATTTTTTTACCAACCGTCATCGTTGCAATCAATTCATTAGAGAAATCCTTCGGGTGGGAGCTGGTAAAGCGAATCCAGAAATCTCCGGTAATCGTGTCAACCATCTTCAAAAGTTTTGGAAAATTAATCTTACCATCTTGATAAGAATTTACATTTTGACCCAAGAGCCAGATTTCTTTATAGCCTTTTTTAATTAAACATTTTATCTCTTCAATGATTTTTCCCGCTGGACGAAAAGTTTCTCTGCCTTTAACATAGGGGACGACGCAATAACTGCAGAAATTATTACAACCAGCCGAGATGGGTACCAAAGCGGAAAAAGGGGATTGATAGTCGGGGACAATATCCAAATAATTAACCGGTAATTTTTTAATTTCACCACCAATGATTTTTGGCCAACCAGCCAATTTTTTTATATCTAAAATAAAATCAACCTTGCCGATTAAATTTTTCTTATCACTATTGAGAATACATCCGGTTAAAATAATTTTTCCTTTGCCACGCCGTAGTCCGCCCAAGACGGACGAAGACGGGTAACCTTTCGTTTTAAACCTTTCTATTAGTCCATAGATTCGATCCACGGCTGATTGCCGCACCGAGCAGGCATTAACGACAATCAAATCCGCCTCTTTTTCGTCAAGAGTTTTCTGATAGCCTATTTTTTCCAGAACCGCCGCAATCCGTTCCGAATCGCTTTTGTTCATCTGGCAACCAAAAGTGATAATCTGGTATTTTGGCATAGCTCTGGTTATTCTAAAACAGAAAAACAGCCCCTTCAAGAGCTGTTTTCCAAAGATTAGTTATATTTTTCTGGTTCGTATTTCTTCAAGGATTTGCTTGATAAAGTCAGATGTTTTTATTATTCCGAGAGTCTTATTCTTTGTTCTGACATTAACCGCTTCGCTGGCCACTTCTTTATCGCCAACAACGAGAAGATAGGGGATTTTCTCTATTTCGCCGTCGCGGATTTTCCGGGAAACAGTATCTCTTTCATCTTTCACTTCCACCCTGACTTTATTTTGCCGCAGTTCGTCGGCAATTTTTCTCGCATATTGCCAGTGATTTTTGCCAATGGGAATTAACCAGACCTGAACCGGCGAAAGCCAGAGGGGCAGACGACCAGCGTAATATTCAATGAGGAAGGCTATAATCCGTTCAATGGCGCCGATAGACGAACGGTGGATAACAATCGGTTCTTTCTTGGTATTGTCTTTGTCGATATAGGAAAGACTAAAACGTTTCGGCATCACAAAATCATACTGGACGGTAAAGGCGGTGTTTTCAATTCCAGCGAAATTTTTCATCTGGACATCAATTTTCGGACCGTAAAAAGCCGCTTCCTTTTCCGCCTCAAAAAAGGGCGCCTTTCTTTTTTTGAGAACGTTGCGCAACACCTCTTCAGCAAAGTCCCAGGCTTTATCGTCTTTATAATATTTTTTTGTGTCTTTTCTATCTCCCAGAGAGAGACGATAACGATAATCTACTCCTGCTTTTAAACCTAAAACCGAAGCGATATAATCAATAAGGTCTAAAACGTTATTGATTTCGTTAACCGCTTCTTCTTTTTGCACCATGATATGGGCGTCAGCCAGACAGAAAGCTCTAACCCTAATTAAGCCAGTCAGCTCGCCAGATTTTTCGTAGCGGAACTGCTTGGCTAATTCAGCAATCCGATAAGGGAGTTCTCGATAAGAGCGCTGTTTACTGGCATAAAGCTGAAAATGGTGCGGACAGGTCATTGGCCGGAGAATTAGTTCTTCCTCATCAATTTTCATCACCGGATACATTGTATCTTTGTAATAAGGGTAGTGACCAGAGGTTTTATATAATTCCACCCGCGCTAGATCGGGAGTATAAACATGTTTGTAGCCGCGTTTTATTTCTTCATCAACAATAAAGCGCTCCAGTTCTCGTCTGATGATCGAGCCTTTTTCCGTAAAAAGTGGTAGGCCCTTTCCCACCAAATCGGAAAAGACGAAAAGCTCCAGATTTTTTCCGAGAACCCGATGGTCTCTTTTTTCTGCTTCTTCTTGTCTGATCATATAATCATCAAGCTCTTTTTTAGTTCCAAAAGCCAAGCCGTAAATTCTCTGAAGCATCTGATTTTTTTCATCTCCTTTCCAATAGGCGCCAGCGATTTTGGTCAGTTTGAAACCATCTGGATTGATCTCTTTGGTTGACTTAATATGCGGACCCTTGCATAAATCAGTGAAATCGCCGCTTTCGTAAATATAGACGGTTTTTCCCGGTAGCTCTTTTATAATTTCCCGGTTATACGGTTGATCTTTAAACAGCGTCCTGGCCTTTGCCTTGCTGACCCTTTTTCTATTAAAGGTGATATTTTTTTTGATAATTTCTTTCATTCTTTCCTCAATTTTTGGTAGGTCTTCAAGGGTAAATTTATGGGGCAAATCAAAATCATAATAAAAGCCGTTTTCGATTGCTGGGCCAATGCCGAATTTAACTTTTTCAAAAAGCTCGTTTACTGCCGCGGCCATTATGTGGGAGAGTGAATGGCGCACTTTTTCAATATCGTTTTCCATATTTTTGATAGACAGGATTTAATTAATGTCCGTGTCTAAATTATTTCAATATTAAAATAAAAACCCCTTTCCGGAAAGAGGCTGGCTGAAATTCTTAATAATAACCCAACCAGCCCTAAAAAGAGGTTGTCGTGGTAGTGGTGTTTAATTTTTCCGACAGATATTGCATATCACGCGCTGATTCCAGCTTAACAAGCTTCAGATTTGATGTCAAGATTAATAAATTTTCAAACCCCAATCCGCCAGCTGGCGGACAATTTCCAAACAATATCTAATTTCTAAATTCCAGTGAATAAACTATTTTATTTGAATTTATAATTTATTTGAAATTTGTAATTTGAAATTTGTAATTTACGACTCTATTATTTCCACAATCTCATCACAGATCATTTTGGGCGTGCCATCGCGATTATCAACTTTTCCTTTGATTAAGACGACTTTATTTTCTTGGAAAAGAGTCGGATTTCTTTCAATAATCCCGGGAAAGGCAACCACGTCAATCTTGCTCGTTTGGTCCTCCACCTTGACAAAAAGCATTGTTTTGCCGTTTCGAGTAATTATCTTTTTTATTGAGGAAATTACCCCGCCGATCATCACGATTCTGCCGACAAGTTCTTGGGAGATTTTCCCTAGGGGAGTTGTCTTTTTTTCCAGAATTTTTTGAAATCCCTCTAAGGGATGACTGGAAACATAAAGACCTAATAAATCTTTTTCCCAAGCTAATTTGTCTTTTTTTGAGGCCGGCGGGGTAGACGGGAGGGAAAGACCGTTTCCCGAAGACTTCATTCCGTCAAACAATCCTCGTTGGTGATTGCCGTTTTTCTTTTGTTTCTCCCGATGCCATTCAAGTAGCTTTTCCAGGTTCTGAAGAAGCTTATTTCTTTCCTCCAGCTTGTCGAAAGCACCGGCTTTAATCAAGCTTTCCAGAGATTTCTTGTTAAGGTCTTTAGAAAGAATCCGGTCGAGGAAATTTTCAACCGAAATATAGGCACCATTAGCCTTTCTTTCTTCGACAATTATCTCGACGATGCCCTCGCCAACATTTTTGATTGCCGCCAAACCGAATCGAATTTTATTAGCATTGGGCACGACACTGAAGAAACGGAAACTTTCATTGATGTCTGGCGGCAGTACTTCAATACCCATTTTTTTACATTCGGAAATAAGAAAGCCGATTCTTTCCACATCGGCTTTTTCCGAAGTCAAAAGGGCAGCCATAAATTCTACCGGATAGTGTACCTTCAGCCAGGCGGTTTGGTAGGCAATCAGGGCGTAGGCGGTGCTGTGGCTTTTATTGAAGCCGTAGCGGGCAAAAGGCAAAACCCATTCCCACAATTTTTTGGCAATGGCCGGTGCAATTCCGTTTTTAATCATTCCGTTAATCATCTTTTCTTTCTGGGCCAAAAGCAGTGATTCAATTTTCTTACCAACGGCCTTGCGCAGGACATCCGCTTCCGAGAGGGTAAACCCCGCCATTTCTCGGGCAATCATCATCAGCTGTTCCTGATAGAGACAAATTCCGTAAGTGGATTCGAGAATCGGCTGGAGTTTGGGATGAAGATATTCTACTTTTTTCTTTTTTTGTTTGCCGGCAATGTAATCAGGAATCAGCTCCATTGGTCCGGGGCGGTACAAAGCGAGTATGGCAATCACGTCTTCAAATTCATTGGGCTTCAGCTGTCGCAGGTATCTTTGCATACCTGATGATTCCAGTTGAAAGATGCCGATTGTTTCACCTTTCTGAAGTAGCCGATACGTTTCCCTGTCGTTTAACGGGATATTGTCTAAATCGATCTGCTGATTTTGCACTTTATAAATTCGTTTTAACGTATCTTCAATAATCGTCAAGTTTTTCAATCC
>CAYRJV010000010.1:0-7308 GCA_964424745.1 uncultured Candidatus Saccharibacteria bacterium
CCTTACCCGTCGGGCGAAGGTTTGCATGTTGGTCATCCGCGTGGTTATACCGCCACCGATGTTATCTCCCATTACTTAAGACGGAAAGGTTTTAATGTTTTGCATCCCATGGGTTGGGATGCTTTTGGCTTACCGGCCGAGAATTATGCCATTAAAACCGGCATTAATCCGGTTATTTCGACGGTTAAAAATGTTAGAAATTTCAAACGCCAGATAAAATCCTTAGGTTTAAGTTATGATTGGCGTCGCGAGATAAATACGACCGATCCTGATTATTACCGTTTTACCCAATGGATTTTTCTTTTGCTTTTCAAAAATGGTTTGGCTTATGAAGCCACCGCGCCAATTAACTGGTGTCCTTCGTGTAAAACTGGTTTGGCGAATGAGGAAGTCGTTGACGGTAAATGCGACCGTTGTAAGACAGAAGTAGGAAAAAAAGATGTCAGACAATGGATGCTAAAGATTACTGCCTATGCCGAACGGTTCTTAAAAGATCTGGAAGACCTGGACTGGCCGGAAAAAATAAAAGAGATGCAGAAGAACTGGATTGGCCGGTCTGAAGGCGATGAGATAATCTTCAATGTCCAATGTCAAAATCCAAATGACAAATTTAAGATTGAGGTCTTTACCACCAGAACCGATACTTTGTTTGGCGCTACCTATCTCGTCTTGGCACCAGAGCACCCAGTTATTGAAATCTTGAAAAGCAATATTAGTAATTATCGGCTGGTCAAAGACTATATTGAGAAAGCAAAGAATAAAACCGAGAAAGAAAGAATCAGCGAGGTCAAGCAGAAAACCGGTATCGAACTCGACGGAATTAAAGCGATTAATCCGGCGAATGGCAAGGAAATTCCTGTTTACGTGGCAGATTATGTTTTAATGCATTACGGCACGGGCGCAATTATGGCTGTGCCAGCTCATGATCAACGCGATTTTGATTTTGCCCGCGCCAATAATCTACCGATTATTAATGTCATCAAGCCGCCGGCAGAGAAAATGCCTTTGCCGGAAAACATCGGTTTGGTTGTCTCTTCAAGCGACACGGAAAAACCATATGAAGGCGAAGGGACATTGATAAATTCTGGCCGCTTTGATGGCTTAAGTTCCAGCACAGCGATGGAGAGAATTGGCGCTTGGCTAGCCAAGCAGGGATTAGCCAAAAGAGCAGTCCATTATAAATTACGCGATTGGGTTTTCTCCCGTCAGCGTTATTGGGGCGAACCAATCCCGATTGTTCATTGCCAGAAATGTGGACTGGTACCTGTACCAGAAAAAGATTTGCCCCTGAGGCTTCCCAAAGTGGAGAAATACCAACCAACCGGAACCGGCGAATCACCTTTAGCGGCAATGGAAAAATGGGTAAGTGTAAAATGCCCGAAATGCGGCGGACCAGCCAAAAGAGAAACCAATACCATGCCCCAGTGGGCAGGATCTTGTTGGTATTATTTGGCTTTTACTTTCGGTGATTGGTCATCTTTAAACGAGAGAAAGAAAATTAAATGGAATAAAAAGAGAATAAATTATTGGAATCCGGTGGATTTATATGTTGGCGGTGCCGAACATGCTGTCCTGCACTTACTTTATGCCCGTTTTTGGCACAAGTTTTTGTATGATCTGAAGTTAGTTCCCACTAAGGAGCCATTTTTGAAACTGCGGAATGTTGGTTTGATTTTAGGTCCCGATGGCCAGAAAATGTCAAAATCGAGAGGTAATGTGATCTCCCCAGATAGTATTGTTAAGGAATATGGGGCTGATACCCTGCGGCTTTATGAAATGTTTATGGGACCGTTCAGCCAAGAGACGGCTTGGAGCTTGCAGGGAATTAAGGGTTGCCGTCGTTTCTTAGACAAGGTTTGGAAAATGAAGGGAAAAACGGTTGCTAGTAATGTTAACCATAACCCCTTAATTAAAAAGCTGCTCAACAAAACGATCAAAAAAATCGGGGAAGATATTATTGATTTTCGCTTTAATACGGCCGTTTCCGAGCTGATGATTTTAGCTAACGAGTTGGATAAGCAAAAGGAGATAAATATTAAAGATTATAGAACATTGCTGCTATTGCTGGCGCCATTTGCCCCTCATTTAACTGAGGCTTTATGGCAGAGCCTGAAAATGAAGACTAAGCCGGTAAAGCAATTTAAAGTTACCGATTCTATTCATCGTCAGTCTTGGCCGAAATATGACGAGAAACTTTTAAAGGAAGAAAGAGTTATTTTGGTAATTCAGGTTAATGGTCGAGTTCGCGGTAAAATAGAGATAGAAGCAAGTATTTCTGAAAAGAAAGCCAAAGAATTAGCCTGCCAGAATGAAAATGTTAAAAGGTGGCTGGGAAACAAAACAATTAAAAAGACCATTTTTGTTCCCGGTAAATTAATCAATATTGTAATTTAAGCTATGGCGTCTATTGATTCCAAAGAAACAAATAAAAAAGTGATCTTAATGGGCAACGAGGCGCTCGTGCGCGGTGCTTTGGAAGCCGGGGTGCAGTTTGTGGCTACCTATCCGGGTACACCCGCCTCAGAAATTGGCAATATTTTTGCCAAAATTGCCAAGCCGAATGATATTTATTTTGAATTTTCCACCAATGAAAAAGTCGCTTTGGAAGCAGCCATTGGTGCCAGTTTTTCCGGCTTGAAGTGCTTGGTGGCGATGAAGAATTTCGGCCTTAATGTTTGTAGCGATTCCCTTCTTCCTTTTGTTTATACCGGTAGTGTAGGCCCAACCGTGATTGCGGTTGGCGATGATCCAAGTTGCTGGAGTTCAGCTCAATCCGAGGAAAACTCCCGCGGTTATGCCTATTTGGCGCATTTGCCAACACTCGAGCCATCTGATCCGCAGGAATGCCGGGAGTTTACCAAGCTGGCCTTTCAAATCTCGGCCAAATTCAAAATTCCGGTCATGGTCAGGTTTACGACGCGGGTAGCCCATCAGAAAATGCCGGTGGCGTTGGGAAAAATCAGTCCGATCAATCCGGCAACCGGTAATTTTGTTAAGAATCCAGCCCAATTTGTGACGATGCCACCGCGGGTCTTGGCAATGAAAACGGAACTTTTGGAGAAAATAGAAAAGATAAAGAATTGGGCAGCAAAGAACGGGATTGATCGACTAGAGGGAAAGATTGATAAGCAAAAAAGAGGCATTATTGCTTCCAGTGTTTCTTATCTGTATGTCAGGGAAGCAATGAGAGAATTAAAACTGAATCTACCTGTTTTAAAAATTAATCTTTTTTATCCTTTAGACGAGGAGAACATTAAAAAGTATATTAAGAACCTAAAAGAAGTCTTGGTAGCTGAAGAATTAGAGCCTTATTTGGAAAAAGAAACTGAAAGATTAGCCAAGGTGACTAATCCAAAGCTAAAGATTTACGGTAAAGATGTTTTACCAGCAGTCGGTGAACTGCGGCCAGAGCAGGTAGTGGCGGCGGTGGCTAAATTGGCTAAAAAGAAATACGTTTGCCCAGCAGTTAATTTACCCAAAGAAGTAGTTAAACGTTTGCCTAACTTCTGCCCCGGTTGTTATTACCGCTTGGTGCTTCAGGCAATTAAAAAAACCGCACCCGAAGGCACAATTTATGGTGGCGACATTGGCTGTTATATGATTGCCAGTCTTCCTACTTATGGCTTGGCTGACTACCTTTCGGCGATGGGTTCATCAATCGGTATTGGTCACGGAATAAAAAAGACCAATAACCAGAAGGTGATTACCTTGATTGGCGATTCCACTTTTTTCCACGCTGGCATACCAGCTCTTATTAATACGGTTTTTAATAAATCCAGTCCGTTGATTATTGTTTTGGATAATCAGACAACCGCTATGACCGGCCACCAAACTAATCCGGGCATCGGCAAAACTGGTATGGGCGAGGAAACGATTGCTTTGGATATTGAAGCGATTTGCCGCGCCTGTGGCGTCAAAAACATCAAGGTTATTGACCCAATAAATATGCCGGAGATGGAAGCTACTATTAAAGAGTTTTTAGAAAAAGAGGAGGTGTCAGTCATTATTGCCAGAAGAATGTGCTGGCTTTTGTCGCAGAGTAAGCCCCGTTAGAAGTCCGAGCCAGCCGTATTGGCTCGGCAGTCACCCCGGGCGACTTACTTCTAACGGGGTAAAAAAATAAATATGAAAAAAAACATTTCCGAATTTAATATTGTTATTGCGGGGGTTGGGGGTCAAGGCTTAATTACTTTATTACGTGTTCTTTCTGAAGCGGCCAGAGAAGAAGGTTACGATGTGCGGACTTCCGAGCTACACGGCTTGTCTCAAAGGGGTGGCAGTGTGGAAGTTCATTTGCGCTTTGGAAAAAAGATATACTCGCCGCTGGTTAAAGCCGGTTCAGCTGATTTGATTATTGCTTTAGAAGCGCAGGAGGCTCTAATTTCCTGTCGCTATGCCGGAACAAAAACTATTTTTGTCATTAACAATTTTATTCAGCCGATTCCCGCAAAGTCAGCTCTGTCAATTGAAGAAATTACTAAAATTCTAAAAAGATACAGCGCTAAAATCTTTGCCGTTTCTGCCTCGCAGATTTGCCGCCAAGAATTAGGCAATGAGGTTGTTTCCGGAATTTATCTTTTGGGTTATGCTAGCCATAATAATCTGCTTGGCCTGAAGCCGGAAGCAATTATTAAAGCTCTGGAGAAGTCAATCCCGCCTGAATTTCTGGAATTAAATTTAAAAGCGTTTAACCTGCCCCGTTAGAAGTCCGCGCCACCGAGTTTGGCGCGGCCATCGCCTCGGGCGACTTACTTCTAACGGGGTCAATACCGTTAAGAAAAAAGCGATGATTAAAAAATTAAAAAATGTAGTTTGTTTGGGCGGAGGAAATGCCATGCCGAAAGCGGTCTTAACTGGCTTAAAAAGATATCCGCTGAAGATTTCGGCGATTTGTGCCATGCTTGACTCGGGCGGCTCGGCTGGCCGCCTGCGCCGCGATTATAAAATTTCTTCACCCGGAGACATCCGCCGTGCCCTTCTGGCTTTAGCCGACACTTCGCCGGTGATTGAAAACCTTTTCAATTATCGCTTTCAAGTCGGTGAGTTAAAAGACCATAATTTCGCCAACCTGTTTATTACCGCCCTGGAATTAGTTACCAACGACTATGAAAGGACAATTAAAGAAGTTAGACGACTGCTAAAAGTAAAGCACGAAGTCCTGCCTTCAACTTTGGACAAGGCAAATCTCTATGCCATTTTGGAAAACGGCAAAATTATTGCCGGAGAAACGAACATTGACATTCCGAAACATAACGGTGGCGTCAGAATCAAAAAAGTTTTTCTCAAGCCAAGGGTTAAGGCGTTTCCACGGTCAATGGAAGCGATAAAAAAAGCAGATTTAGTGGTTATCGGACCGGGAGATCTTTACTCTTCCCTTAGCCAGATACTATTAACCGATGGTATCCCTGAGGTTCTAGCCGCCACGAAAGCCAAAAAAGCTTATATCTGTAATTTGATGACGAAGTTTGGTGAGACTAATGATTTTACGGTCAATGATTTTACTACTGAAATTGAGCATTATGCCAAAACAGCGATGGATTATGTGCTTTATAATAGTCAAATTCCCACCACAGAAAGATTGACAGAGTATAAAAAAGATCACCCGGAACTAATTGAACTAGTTGGTATTAACAAGAAAAAGCTGGCTAAAGGCAAATTCATTGGCAGGAATTTGATTATTAAAAACGGACCGGTGGAACATGATCCGGAGAAAATTGCGAGAACACTTATCTCTTTGCTTTAATTATGACGAGCCCTTCTCATAAACAAGAAAAGAGGAAAACGACTGGTTACCAAGCAGTTGTTTTGGCGGCCGGCAAATCATCACGTTACTGGCCGTTAAACAAACGTCATAAGTCTCTAACCAGAATGGCAGGCAAAACACTTCTCTGGTGGACAATCAAGGCTTTAGACGATTGCGGGATTAAAGATATTATTGTTGTTCACAGTCCGGGCGTAGATATCAGAAACGAAATCGGCCAAGAATTTAATGGCCGAGTTAGTTTTTTAATTCAACCCGAGCCATTAGGTACCGGTAATGCCCTTCTTTTGGCAAAACCGTTTATAAAAAAACCGTTTCTACTGATTCATCCCTATAAATTTTTTGTTAAAGAGATTTTCCATCAGTTAGTTAGGGAAAAAAAACAAAATGAGGTAGTTTTTGTTGGATTACCAACTGATCGGCCGCAGGATTACGGTATCCTCCGCTTCTCGAGGGGAAATAGAGTCCTTGAAATTTGCGAAAATCCTGCCCCAAGGACTGAACCGTCAAACTTGCGGACACCCGGCATTTATTTTTTAGAGCCAATTTATTTTGATTATTACGAGCGGATTACCAAAGAAAAAGAAGACAGTTTGATTGGCGCTTTTAATCTGCTTATTAAGGAAAAAAGGGCGTCAGCTATTATCCTTAAACAAGATTTGCCCACCCTTAAATATCCGTGGAGCGCTCTTTTGGTTTTAGATTATCTTTTAAACTCTGATAGGGTTAAGAAATATCTTGCCAAATCAGCAGTTGTCGGTAAAAACGTGGTTATCAAGGACAAGGTTTTTATTGGTGAGAAGGTGATTATTGACGATAATACGGTTATTCACGGTCCATGCTATATTGCTAATAATTGCCATATCGGCGCGAGCAATGTTTTACGTGGTCCAGTTGATCTAGAAGAAGGGGTGGTTACTGGCGCTTTTGCCGAAATTAAGAATTGTTTAATTGGTCGCGGTACCCATGTTCACAGCGGTATTTTTGGCGATTCTATTATTGGCGAGAATTGTCGCTTTGGCGCCGGTTTTGTGGTTGCCAACCGCCGCTTTGATCGGGGAAATATTTTTTCAATAGTCAAAGAAAAAAGAATTGATACTCATTTAACTTATTTTGGTTTTGCAGTTGGCGATAATACTTCTTTCGGTGTGAATAGCAGTATTATGCCGGGAGTTTTTGTCGGTTCAAATTGTGTTATTGGACCGAATTCGCTAGTCAATGAAAATATTAGCGACGAGATAACTTTTTACGCTACTTTTAATAACGTGGTGAAAAAGAGAATAGATTGTCATGAAACACGAAGCTTGGAACATGAAACACAAGACAATAAATAATGAGCAAAACTACAATTATCTCATTGGGGTGGATGGAGGGGGGACAAAGACGGTGGCGGCCATTAGCGATTTAAACGGCCGAATTTTAGGCATGGCCAAAGCTGGGCCATCTAATCCGAGAAATGTTGGTATTAAAGAAACAACTAGGCAGATCAGTCTGGCCATTAGCCAACTTTTAAAGTCAGTACCGGCGGAAAACGGAAAAATTTTAGC
>CAYRJV010000010.1:7408-8500 GCA_964424745.1 uncultured Candidatus Saccharibacteria bacterium
AGCGGCTGGGGCTGGCTTAATGACGAAGGCTCGGCTTTCTGGGCCGGCCAGGAAGCTTTTCGGGCGATGTTTAGGGATTTGGATGGCCGCGGACCAAAAACCTTAATTACCAAAATTGCCTTTCAGGCGCTTAAAGCTAAAAGCGAAGATGATTTTCTTTTACGTATTTACTACGGCAATCCAACTTTTGTGGTACCGCTGTTTTCCATTTACTGCAACCAAGCCGCCAGAAAAGGCGATCAGGTAGCGAAAAAAATAATGACTGCCGCCGGCCAAGAATTAGCTTTGGCCGCCAAAACAGTGATTAAAAAACTTGGCTTCGCTAATAAAAATTTCCCGGTGGTTTTAATTGGTGGCATGTTTAAGTCGGATCTTGTCTTAATGACAGTTAAAAAAGAAATAAAAAAATTAGCGCCGCAGGCTGTATTTGTTTTACCCAGAGAGGACCCGGTCATTGGCGCCATTGAATTAGCCAAAGATGTGTTACAAAAATGAAATTAAGGTTATTAGGGTAGAAAAAGGCGAAGAAAAAGCGACCGTGAAAATGGCGGTGGCCGCTTTAAAACTTGGAAAAATTGTTGTTTGTCCAACTGATACCATTTACGGCTTTTTAGCCGATGCGACTAACGAGAAAGCGGTTGATAAGTTATTTAAACTAAAAAAGCGGCCATTAAGGAAATTTTTTCCAGTTTTTGTAAAAAATCTGAAAATGGCCACCGAGTTGGCAGAAATTAACCAGAAACAAGAAGAATTTTTAAAAAAATACTGGCCGGGTAAGGTAACGGTCGTTTTAAAAAGAAAGGGCAGACTAAAACTTTATGGCGTGGCTAAAGAAACGATTGGCTTACGCCTACCGAACCATCAGTTATTTCAGGCAATCATTGATCAATTTAAGCGGCCAATCGTGCAGACTTCAGTTAATCTTTCCGGTCAGCCGCCGATTAATAATCCCCGAGAAATACTTCGTCAGTTCAGCTATAAAAAATACGCTCCGGAAGTAGTTCTTGACAGCGGCCCGATAAAGAACGGCATTCAATCAACTTTGGTTGACTTGACCAAAGATAATATCAAAATATTAAGAGAGGGTGCAGT
>CAYRJV010000010.1:8600-16439 GCA_964424745.1 uncultured Candidatus Saccharibacteria bacterium
ATTTATGAACTAATTGAGGCCGAGAGAAAGCGGCGGCAGGAAGGCTTGGAAATGATTCCTTCGGAAAACCATGCCTCACCAGCGGTTTTAGCGGTTTTAAGTTCCATTCTCAATGATAAATACGCCGAGGGCTATCCGCAGAAAAGATATTATGGCGGCAATGAGATTATTGATAAAGTAGAAAGTCTCTGTCAGGAGAGAGCGAAAAAGCTTTTTGGTGTGCCTTACGTTAATGTCCAGCCTTATTCCGGTTCGCCGGCCAATCAGGCCGTTTATTTTGCTCTTTGCCAGCCCGGCGAAACAGTGATGGGAATGGTCTTGCCGCACGGTGGCCATTTAACTCATGGCTGGAAAGTTAATTTTTCCGCCAAATACTATCGCTCGGTTCAGTACGGCGTTGATGAAAAAACGCATTTGCTTGATTACGATGGGATGGCTAAATTGGTTCAGGAATTTAGACCAAGACTGATCTGGGTTGGTGCCACTGCTTATCCGCGCATTTTTGATTGGCAGAAATTGCGCCAAATTGCCGATTTGTGCGGTGCTTATCTGTGCGCTGACATTGCCCATATTGCTGGTTTGATTGTCGCCGGTGTTCATCCCAGTCCGGTGCCATTTAGCCATATTATTACTACCACCACTCATAAAACCCTGCGCGGTCCGCGCGGGGGAATGATTATGGTGACCGAAGAAGGCTTGAAAAAAGATCCGGAACTAGGCCAAAAGATTGATAAAGCCGTTTTTCCGGGATTGCAGGGCGGGCCGCATGAGCATCAGATTGGCGCCATTGCTGTTTGTTTGAAAGAGGCGGCAACCCCGGCATTTAGGAAATACGGTAAACAAGTGATCAAAAACGCGCAGGTCTTGGCTAATGAATTAATAAAATGTGGTTTTAATTTAATCACCGGCGGCACCGATAACCACTTAATCCTTATTGATTTACGCAACAAAGGTGTTTCCGGTCAGGAAGCGGAAACGCGGCTGGATCAAGCCGGCATTACGGTTAATAAAAATACAATTCCTTTTGATCCCAATCCGCCGTTTAAACCTTCGGGGATAAGGCTGGGTACGCCAGCTTTGACGACCAGAGGGATGAAAGAGAAAGAAATGAAGCAAGTGGCCAAGTGGATTAACGAAGCCATTAGTCATCCGGAGTCCTGCGCCAAAATCAGAAGCGAGGTGAAGAAGCTGTGCCGGAAATTCCCGATACCGTAGATAAATCAAAAATCAAAAATCAAATATCAAAAATACAACTAAAAACTCAAAGCTTTTAATTTTACGCCGTAATTTTTCGCTTTTATCATGGCGATATTACTAGACGGTAAAACCTTAGCCGAGAAAATACTCCGAGATTTGAAAGCCAAAGTTAAAGAAGAAAAGCTCAAGCTGTGTTTAGCTGTGGTTCAGGTTGGCGATGATAAAGTGACCCAGCTTTATTTGGCGCGCAAGCGGGCTGCTTGCCAGAAAATCGGGGTAGAATTTTTGCTTTTCCGTTTTCCGGGAAAAATTACCACCGAGCAGTTAGCCAAGGAGGTTAAATGGATTAATGAACAAAGAAATATTTCCGGGATAGTAATTCAATTACCATTACCGGTGCAAATTGATACGCCAAGAGTTTTGAATTTAATTTCGGTTGAAAAAGATATTGATTGCCTTTCCGCCGCCGCATTAGGTAAATTTTATCAAGGCGTTTCGTTGATAATGCCGCCGGTGGTTTCAGCAATAGCGCGACTGATTAAAGACTATAAAATCAGCCTTAAAGGAAAAAATATAGTTATTGTCGGCGCTGGCCGGTTGGTGGGTAAGCCACTGACAATTTGGATTTTAAACCAAAACAGCACTCTTTCGGTCGTTGACGAGTTTACCCGTGATATTGCTTCTGTTACGAAAAAAGCAGATATTTTGATTTCCGGCGTGGGTCAGCCGGATTTGATTACCGGAGAGATGATCAAAATGGGCAGTATTATTTTTGATGCCGGCTCCAGCTTTAAAAGCGGCAAAGCGGTTGGCGATATTGAGTACCGGACCGTTTTTCCCAAAGCTTCTTATCTAACCCCGGTTCCCGGCGGCATTGGTCCCTTAACCATCGCCTGCCTCTTGGAGAACCTGGTCAGGAATAATTCATAAAAATATTGTTAATAGATACCCTTCTTTTTCAGAAAATAAATGGTTTGGCGGGGAAGAAGCCGGTTTTAGATGAATTGGCGGTTTTTTTTGCCAGCTATCTGGCTTATCCTTTGACGATTCTGGAGCTGATTATTCTTTGGCAAAACAAGACTAATTCGCGGTTTGTTTATCAAACAATCGGCGCGGCGATATTGGCCAGATTGATAATCGCCGAAGTGCTGCATTGTTTTTTCCCGCGTCAGCGGCCTTGTGCCGAAGGAAGAGCAAAGTCTTTGATAAATTGCCCGGAATCAAAATCTTTTCCCTCGGGCCATGCCACTTTTTACTTTAGTGTGGCGGTCAGTATTTTTTTATTCAACCAGCCAATTGGTCTTTTGCTTTTAGCCGCCACAATCCTGATTGCTTTTTTCCGCATTTTTGTCGGCGTCCACTGGCCATCTGATATTTTGGCTGGGGCAGTTATCGGTATTTCTTCTAACTGGATTATTTTTCTTCTCTCCAAAACCTTTTTCTAAAATAATTTTATTACTAAAACAAAAACGGTTTTTGTCTTTCGGCAGAAACCGTTTTTTGAGACAAGCTACTTAGCGTTAGCTCGTTAGCTCCTGCCAATGCATTTTTGGCCGGAGCGGCCGAGAGCCAGCCGCGCAAAGCGGACACTGATCTGGCTTCCAAGTAGAGATATCCAAGTGGACTAGATAAACGATGGGTGAATCGTGAACGGTGTAAACATCAGAACGGTGAACCAACACTCCGACAAGCGGTGCGAAAGTGACTGGTTCGGAATTGCCGGCGATGATCCCTTGTCTGACCGCTTCCAAAGTACCGGTGGTCGTGATCAGTTCTTCAACTTGGAGGACGACTTCGCCGGGCTTGATGGCGATTCGTTGCCATAACTGGGTCTTGTCTGGGCCTTTTTCGGTGAAATCATGCATGGCATTGAGGGCGATGGCAACGCTGTGCGAAAATGCCGCACCCGCATGGTCCGAGCCGATCACCCAGTCAATCGGTCCGTTGTAGACGCTGCGTCTTTTCGGGCCAGTTGGCTGCCGAAGACTTGACAGAGATTGGTATAACGGAGCATCCGCAAGACGTCAACGAATCCGTTGCTGTGCTTGCCCGAAGTTAGTTCCGCATACGGCTTCGCTGAGTTGCCGTCATGCAGCCAGAGCGCATCGCAGAGCTGGAGGACATGCCTAATCGCAAGAGGTGTCAATAGCTCATCGAACCAATCAGGCCGGAGAAACCGCAATTTTGATACGCTCTTCAGCTCAAGAACCTGGCGCGAGTACATTCGTACCTCCTTTTTTCAGCGTAGCGCTGAAGTGATTTCTTCGGCAATTAGATTTGCTGCGGTAACAGGCGAGCCGGTTTCCTTCGGCGGCTGGGTGATCGGACGGCCAATTACTAGGTAATCAGCGCCAGCCTTAACCGCTTCGCCGGGCGTCATCACACGTTTCTGGTCGCTAGCCGCAGCCCAGGCGGGTCGGATTCCGGGCGTGATCATTAGTAGTTCCTGGAGAGCCGGTTGCTGGCGAAGGATTGTCAGTTCCTGCGGCGAACAGATGATACCATCTGCGCCTTCTTCAAGAAGCATGCCAGCGAAGCGGATGACCACTTTTCGCGGCACGTCGCCAAAGATAGACTGGCACTCATCCGGATCGATGCTGGTGAGCACCGTTACGCCGAGCACCTTGCTATGGCCTTTGTTGGCAACCGCTCTCTCAATCGCTTTTCTGCCAGCTGCAGCGTGAACGTTGAAGAACAGCGGCGACAGGGGCTGGATAGCCTTGGCCGCGCCTTGAGTGGTGTTCGGGATGTCATCCCACTTGCCGTCCCAGAAGACGTTATTTCCCACAGTGGAGAAGAGTCTTCGTAGGATGCTGAGGTCGTGGCAGGCTTCCCCCCAACTCGTGGTCACCAGATTGGCCAGTGTGCCGGTCATCAGCTCCAGACCAAACTTGAATCCGCCGAAGGGCGGATGCTGGAAATCCTTCGACGCTGAGCTCTGGACGAAGCGCCGAAGGTTTCTAGTTTTGGGGGTCGGATAAGATACCTCAGGAACTTGTTCCGGAAAAACACCCCGAGGTGGAAAATCAGTCCTTCCGTAAACTCAGGACGCTAAAAACCGAAGGTTGTTAGCGAGGGGGTCGGGGTGTTTTTGTGCATTTATTCAACCAAGCTCGAACCTATTTTACCAAAAATTTCTGAAAAATGGAAGATTCGCTCCGCCCCGCCGCCAGCCGCCGCAAAGCGGCGGCCTGCCTCGCGGAAAAATTGCCTTTCCTTAAAGAAGGAAAAATCGGCGCGCGCAAAAAATCAAAAAATGGAGGGCAATTTTCTGCTCGGCTCCGCGCTGACGCGCGGGGCGGCGGGACTACGGCTCGCGGGCAAAAAGTTTCCTTCCCCCTTCAACCCCCTTCCACTTTTTGCCCGCTCGCCCTGAAACCTTTACAAAACTGGTTGGATATATTATCTTTATACGAAATTTGGATGAGCACATCGTAGCTCATTCAAACAGTTCTTTTACAACCGAATAGGAGGAGAACATGAAAAACATCAAGGCCATAATTCTTGATCGTCTCATTGAGGAAGTTGAGATGCAAATCAAGAATGCAGAGCGCGGACGACAGGATGCTCTTGAGGAATCCAAAGCGCATAAAGGCGCGATGGAGTCACGGTACGACACGTTCAAGGAGGAAGCACAGTACCTCGCTGGTGGTTTTGCCGCCAGGTTGGTAGAACTCGGCAAAACCCTGGATGCATTGAAGTCAATCAAGGACTACCCTCCAACAATCACCAAGGGTTCCGGTTACGCCATCATCGAAGCTGAAAACCTCGATGATGGTTCGCGAACAAAGTATTTCTTGCTGCCAGCCGGCGGTGGAAATACTTACGAGATTGAGGGCGAAGAAGTAACCGTTCTCAACATCGGTGCGCCGCTTGCTCGCGCATTCATCGGCGCTGTCGCTGGTGACGAAGTGGAAGTCAGAATCCAAGGAACGACGAGACGGTTTTGCGTCGTTTCTATCACTTAAAGGAGGTTGTGATGAAACCGGAACATGTCTTCGTTACTCTTGATGGAGTTGATGGTATTGGAAAAACCACAGTTGCAAAACTTCTCGCCGCTGATGGCAGTTTCCAATACCACAAGTCGCCTGCCGGTCCTTTCGCGCAGTTGCGTAAGGAAGTTGACGCGCATGCGACCCCGCTTGAACGGTATTGTTTCTACCGACTGGCGACGCAATTTGATTCGATTCAGATAGCCCAGTTGTTAGAAACAAATTCCGTCGTTTGCGACCGATACATCGCTTCCACAGCGGCGTATCACATCGCTATGGATGCGCGTATTCGGATAATCCACGACGATGCCGGGCTTCTCAAGCCGCACTTTGCTTTCCTGCTCGGCGCCCGTTCAGAAGTTCGCGACAAGCGTTTACTTGAAAGGGCGAAAGTATCCAGCGACATAGAAATTGAGAGAAACAGCAGTTTTCTCGATCGTGTCGCAGGGATATTCATGTCGTTTGGTCTCATTCACATTGATACCAGCGACATGACGGCAGAGGAAGTCGCTAAGTCAATCAGGCGAATCGTGAAAGGAGGTAAACCATGAACCTAAAACCGCTATCGTACGCTCATATTATGGCCATAGCCGACGCTTGGCGTGAAATGGGCGGAATAGCAGAGGTGGAAATCGGTGCGCTTGAGCCGCTTCTATGGCGGGATGGCGAATACCGAATTCACGACGTGGTAAAGATGTTGACGGAGCGCGGTTTTAAGGTTTCCCTGACGACCAATGGTCAACTGTTGGACATTTTCGCGGAAAAGTTGAACCGCGCAGGTCTCTCGCTCATACGAACGAGTTGGCACTCAACTAATCCGCTCATGTTCCGAGAGATATCCGGAGGCTACGGCGACTATGAACGGTTTATGCGCGGGGTAACTCTTGCGCTTGAATCGGGCATCAGAGTCGCTTTCAATCGGGTATTGCTCAAAGGATACACCAATGACATCCCTGAGCAACTCTCGTTCATTGAACGACACAAGAGCAGGCTCAAGCTCTACACACTCTTGTGGACACCGCAAAGCGCATCGGCGCACCAGTCGTTCTACCAAGATTGGCGTCCCGTTGTGCGCTCCTCGGTTCTACCGCGCACGATAGAAATCGTCAGGATAAGGAGACGGGTCGGCCGCGGACGCCTCCGATTCAATCTCGCTGGCGGTGGCTCGGTCGAGGTAAAACTTGGTGACAAGCTTGACCGAAGTCTACCTCCTTGCAATTCATGTCAGTTCAAAAATGAATGCGAGGAGGGATTCGGCGGCGACTACGTCCGAGTTGATCCGCGTTTGCACCTTTACTTCTGCTACATGCGCCGCGACCTGGGATTTCAAGTTCCCGAATACTTCGGAAGACCAGAGGCGTTGAAGCAGAAAATTCATGGAGTGGCAAAAGACACGAATGCAAATAGTCTCCTCTTAACAGCTCCTTTGCGCTTGACGGTAACGCCGTTTTGCAACTTCAACTGCCGGGTGCCGGGAGCGCAACAAGGGTGGTGCATGGAGGAACCGGGCGAGTTCGTGTATCCGAAAATTCGGGCATCGCTACTCAAAAAGGAGTAGCCAACGCCTCGTAACGTAGCAACGTTTACGAGGCGTTTTTCTTTGGAGGATTTGAAAAGGTAATTTCAGGTAGGCGAATTATTACGTCCGCGGGTATGCCGAGCTCTCTTTCGTACACAAGGTCAATACTGCCAAAAACCGCTTTTTTGAAATCAAACCCGAGTTCTTTAGCCGCTTCTCGCACAGTGTTTTCATCTACACCCTCAATTTCTACAAATGGATTTAATCCAGGCCATGTATCGATGGTAACTTCCACGCCATTGCGCGCCCACACTTCACGCCTATTTTCCTGAAATGCTTTGGCAGGGATACCGCATGCTTCAAAAAAAGCAGCAGCAGTATCAAAATCATTTACTATAAGCTCCACCTCGTATGTGTCATTGATGCCTGACCCGCGTATTTCTTTAACAGTCATGGTTACCTTATCTGATTCTTGCCGGACGCGCCCCCATTTGTTGCGGCCCGGTGCGATACGAGAAAAATCAAAAGTTTTCCTCCGCATTAAATACTCCGGTGTTTTTAATTCAAATCCGGTTTCCTTTAATAATTTTCGCACATCATCTTTATCAATGGAGAGAAATGTCGCCTCTATTTCTTTTTTCATGATTTAATTCTATCAAAAATTTTCTAAGGTGTATAGAGTCTGTATCCAACCAGTTTTGTAAAGGTTTCAGGGCGAGCGGGCAAAAAGTGGAAGGGGGTTGAAGGGGGAAGGAAACTTTTTGCCCGCGAGCCGTAGTCCCGCCGCCCCGCGCGTCAGCGCGGAGCCGAGCAGAAAATTGCCCTCCATTTTTTGATTTTTTGCGCGCGCCGATTTTTCCTTCTTTAAGGAAAGGCAATTTTTCCGCGAGGCAGGCCGCCGCTTTGCGGCGGCTGGCGGCGGGGCGGAGCGAATCTTCCATTTTTCAGAAATTTTTGGTAAAATAGGTTCGAGCTTGGTTGAATAAATGCACCAAGATTTGACTTTCGGAAAATTGACCGACTTTTTCGTGGGCGGCACGCAGTGCCGCCCATTGATTTTGTGGCTCGCCGCGCAAAGCGCGGCTCGCCAAGCGCAGGTTCGAAATCCCTTGCGATTTTTGTATTTGCTTT
>CAYRJV010000011.1:0-8476 GCA_964424745.1 uncultured Candidatus Saccharibacteria bacterium
TTTTCCCAGAGAATATTTTGAGAAGGATAAGGATAACCGGTTGGAGGCGTGGTTGGCCAAGTTTGATTTGGAGGTCGGCGATATTATTAGATTCCACGAGGTGGATGAAAGCGGGAAACCAACCGGGAGATTTTATGATAAGAAGGTCAAAGATTTACACAAAATGCAGAAGGCGACTCGTTTTTGGAGCAAAGAGGACTTAGAGAAATACGGCATTTATATAATGGACTTAGAGCTTCAAGAGGATAGTGATTACAATAAATAATTTATATATTAATTAGGTTATGAATTACAAAGGGACGATTATTGAGGAGGGTTTGGAGGAGAAGAGCGTTCTCACGGATGTTAAAATTTTGAGCACGAAAACAGAGGAAGTAATGGAGGAGCACCAGACGCCGTGGCTTAGGCAGTGGACTTTGTATTCGGTTGAAATTCCGGAGGAGAAAGCGAAAGAAGTGGCGGAAAAAATCAGCCAAGCGCTTGGTTAAGCACATGGCGCGTTGTGGTATGCTGATTTCAAAAACGAGACGCATCATTACATTATTTTCCGAAACAAAATTTTCTATATTGACCGCAAAAGTCAAGAACAATACGACGAAGCGAAACGTTATGGCCTTTCGCTGGGTATTCCGGAATACCAATTAGACTTTCACCCTGTAGCCGCAGGGCACGAGAGATAAAATTTAGGGAAACAAGTTTCTAAATCTCTCGATAACAAGGTTGAATTTGACACACCTGGTATAAGCTGTATTATGAAATTATGAATAGCGATTTCAGCGAATTAGTTGAATATCTGGATAAGAAGTTCGGTAAAGTAGACGAAAAGTTTGGCGTAGTAGATGAAAAACTAGGAGTTATTGATAATAAGTTTGGCATAGTAGACGAGAGACTGGCTCGGTTGGAAAATGACGTTGAGGTGATTAAATCAACGATGGTTACCAAAGAAGATTTTAATAATCTTCAAACCGCGGTTGACGCTTATGCGAAAAAAGCTGATACCTACTTCCAAGAGATGGTTATGCTTGCCCATAAAGTTGATAAACTAGAGAAATGGATTCATCAAATAGCCGAAAGGGTTGGCATCAAATTAGAAGACTAATACTTAATGAGTTTACTAAATAAAGATTGTCTCTACCGTCAAGATTGACGGTTTTTTTGTTGTTTTTTTTACACATCTTTACAGAAAGTTTAATATGGGGTAATTTAAAATAGATTTTCAAGTTCGTCGCAGGGAGGTGATGTTCTGTGTTGAAACAATATGTCGCCGTAATCATCAGAAGGATGGACCGAACACTCCTTGTTAAGGGAACGGATGGATTGTTCGGTCCTCCGGGTGGACATGTAGAAGAAGGAGAAAGTCTTGAAGATGCTGCAAGAAGGGAGGTTCGGGAAGAACTGGGGCGTGACGTTATCCTTTTTCCGCAAGCCCATACGACTGGATACTATAAGAAGCCAGTAATGGTGTGCGATGAACCAGACCGGATGGGAATCGCTTTTTTTGCGGAATCAATTGGTCCCCAGAGAAAGTTGCCAGACACAAGTGAGGTTCTTGAGATAGGTTGGTTCACCGAAGCAGAGATACACGACCTTTTTTCCGAAGGATGGCTCAAACACCCCGGCTGGAATCTCCGCCTACTCGTCTCTACACTTACTCCGGTTGAATTGATTTTCCTAGAGGCGTATGATAACGGTGATGAACCATTCATCTGGAGAGGTACGCTGGAAGAGGCTGGGTGTTTGTGGCGTAACCATCGTCACCTTAATCTTCGCGGCGGGCGATGACCCCCGGTTCATGATCGGGGGTTTTCTATTTTTTTGTTACCACTTTTTTAGTGGTTTTTTATTTCTCCCTCGGAAAAGGAAAGATTGACAAAAAACAAGGCTGGTTATACATTAAAGACAACTCAACCGGGAAACATCCTTCGCTAATGGAATATTGAAGGGAGACGCATGACAAGAGGAAAACAGAAGTCACCCTACCGGTACAACGCCGCTTTTACCGGCACTCAAAGGGCGGCGCTCGACCGTATCGCCAGAAGACTCGGGACGAACACCATCGGTGCGATCAGGAGAGCAGTCACCTTTCTTGATCGGGTCTTGCCTGAACTGGATAATGGCCGGAAATTGGCGCTGGTTGATGGCCGGGGCCGCGTCATCAAAACCTTCGAAGTAGTCTACTAGTAACCCCGAAGCGGCTTAAGGAGACCGATGGAGGGAGCTAAGGCGGTGCGATAATATCAAGCCGCTTTTTTATATCGTTATACTAGGCACAACTTTTCCGGCCTTGACTTTTTAGAAAAAAAGCGTTAATTTGAAAATGACAAAGAAGAACAAAGGTCGAAAAATTACCTTGTTAGAAATTTAATCTAAATAATAAAAAATGAAAAAATTAGGTTTAGGAATTGTAATTACGGTTGCGGTGTTAATGCTTTCAGCGGTGGCGGTTAAGGCAATCGTGTTTGTCCATGCAGTGGTAGAACCATCAGGAGTTATTGTCGAAGTACCAGATGTTGCCGTCAAACATTCTCCAGCTTTAAAGGATATCGAGCCAGGCACATTAGAGAAAACTCTTTTTGTCCATTACGCTGATGGCAGAGTTATTAGCAAAGCGAGAACGCCAGTCTGCTACAAATTATATGGGGTTAAATGGAATTCCCTGCCAGTCAGTTATGTCATCCACCCTGACGTCGAATCTACGGTACCAGGAGCAGTCTTTGCCAGTGCCGAAACTTGGGACAGTGCCACAAGCAAGGAACTTTTTAAGAATACTTATACACTTGATTCTTCAGCTGATTGGGATGGTGACCCTGGAGATTATCCCGATGGCAGAAATGAATATTCTTTTGGAAATTATCCTGAAGACGGAGTTATCGCTGTAACCGTCCTTTGGACTGGCGTCCCTACCCGTGGCAGAGGCCGGCAAATCATTGAGTACGATGTGCTGTTTGATACCGACTTCGCCTGGCAGGATTGTTCAGGCGGGGCAGATTGCACTGCCGCCATGGATTTACAGAATATCGCCACCCATGAGACAGGTCATGGTGTCGGGTTAGCTGATATTTATAATTCTGTTTGTTCAACAGTGACCATGTATGGTTATTCTTGGTATGGAGACGTTGGTAAAAGGACGCTCGAAGGGCCAGATATAATGGGTCTGCAGAAACTCTACGGCATTTAGTTAAAAAAAATAAGCGAAGAATTTAAGAAAACAAAATCCCTTAATTTTAAGGGATTTTGTTTTGGGTAAAATTAACCGTCTAAAATAATATAAGAGGCCAGCGGAAGAACCACTGGCCTCTTTAGTCGGCGCGGAGATAGTCGAAGCTCAACCAAGGACGATAGGGTCTAGTTCCATCCCTTCCACAGGTATTTCGATATCCCGCGGAGAGAGGAAGGCTGGCTTGCCATTAGCCGACAGATAGCCGAGGCGAACAACATATTTGCCCGGTTCGATCTGGACCTTGACCCTGACGGACTCCGGCGCAACCGGAAGCGAGACCTCCAGCTCACAGTACTTGGGTAAGCTCTCCAGTGGTTTCAAGCCGGCCTGACGGAAGATCTCCAGGCGGAGCGTCTGCCACCGGCTAGATGAATCTTTCCGATTGAGCTTAACGGTGAAACTTGTCTTGCCAGTCGTGCTGGCGGGGTCACCGCAGATACACTGGACAACGTCTACTTCTTCGCTGTTAATGGTCTCTTTGTCACTCATTGCCACTTCAGTACTGATGGCCTTTGTGGTTTCATTACCGCCCGTGATTTCCCCACAGGCGGTCAGAAGTAGGCAAAGAACTACGAAAACTACTCGCGCGATTGCTCTCGCCTTCATTGGTTTGCCTCCTTAGTCGGCGATTGAGAATGATTTTATATTTTTAATATTATTATATTTTTTAAAATTTGTCAAATGAGGATAAGAAAAGAAATAACCTGTGCATAACATTCTTGGCTTGATGGCTTTCTATCCCTATAATTAATCTAATGAGCAAAAAAACAATCACTATTGTTATTGTCATCTTTATCGTCGTCGCTCTTGTAGCGGTCGGAACGATTTATGTTATTTCTCAAAGTAAAAAACCGAAGGGGGCAGTTGGAGAAGAACTAAAAAAAGAAAAGCCGCCAGAGAAAAAAGCTAGTAATGAGTATAGTACCGGTGTTAATTTAGGTGGCGTTGGACAAGGAACCGAAAATCCTCTAAAAGATATGCCGGTAGCGAATCCTCTGGAGAACGTAGCTAATCCTTATCGCGACCCTTATAAAAATCCATTTAAATAATAGCCGTATCAGTGGTTTTATGAAATCATTTTTTCAAAGAATCTTATTGCTAACCGGGTTTCTCATTCTCGTCGGCATTATTTTTGTCTTTGCCGCGGAAGATCCCCTTACCAACATTACTTTTCCCATATCAGAATTGGGCGACTGCGCCAATAAAGATGCCTGTGCCACTTATTGCGATAAACCAGAAAATATGGAACCGTGCTTGAATTTTGCTAAGGCTCATAATCTTTTGCCAGAAGAAGATATTGCCATGGCTGAGAAAATGCTGGCTTTAGGCGAGACCGAGGGTCCGGGCGGCTGTCGGGGTAACGCCGAGTGCGCCGCTTATTGCGATGAGATAAACCACATAAAGGAATGCATTGCTTTTGCTGAAAAAAACAATTTAATTCCGGCTGATGAACTGAAAGAAGCCAAAAAAGTAATTCAGGCAATGGACAGAGGACTAACTCCACCTAAATGCCGGGGGAAAAGCGAATGTCAAGTTTATTGTTTTCAGCCGGAGAATATGGAAGAGTGTATTACTTTTGGTAAGGAAGCCGGGATCATCCCGCCAGAAGAAATTGAAGATGCCGAAAGAACATTAGCCGCGATTAAAAAGGGAATCAAGCCGCCGGCTTGCGCCGGGAAAAAAGAATGTGATCTTTACTGTTCTCAACGTGAGCATATGGCCGAGTGTATGGAATTTGCTTTAGCGGCCGGCTTTATGCCACCGGAAGAAGCAGAAAATGCGCAAAAAACATTAAAAGCGCTTAAGCAAGGTATCAAGCCGCCTAACTGCCAAGGCGAAGAACAGTGCCAAATTTATTGCCGAGAGCGTGAGCATATGGCTGAATGTATGGAGTTTTCTCTGGCGGCTGGGTTTATGCCCGAAGACCAAATTGAAAATGCCCAACGAACCTTGGCGGCAATCAAAAAAGGCTTTTTCCCACCTGATTGCCAAGGCGAAGAGGAATGTCAGGTTTATTGTCAACAGCCAGAGCACCAAGAAGAATGTTTGAATTTTTCTGAAGCCGCTGGTTACATTACCCACGAAGAGGCCGAACAAGCAAGAAAAAGTGGTGGCGCTGGTCCGGGCGGTTGCCAATCAGCTGAAGAATGTCAGGAGTTTTGCGCCAAGCCAGAAAATGCCGAGGTCTGCCTTGAAGCAGGAGTCAAGATGGGTGAGATTACACCAGAGCAAGCCGAACAAATGCGGCCAGGCGCTGAGGCTGGCGGTCAAATGCCTTCAGTTGGACCAGGTGGTTGCCAGACACTCGAAGAATGCCAAACTTATTGCCAGAGTCCTGACCATGTCCAGCAATGCCTTGATTATTTATCAGGAGGACAGAATCCCACTGAACCGCCAACACCAGAAATACCCTCTGGTGGTCAGCCAATGCCACCAGGAGTATCGCCTGAAGGGGCTGGGCCATCTGAAGGAGCAGTACCGCCTGAAGGAACATCTCCGCCACCGCCAGTCCCAACCGAATCGCCTCAATCGCTTTTGTTGCCGATTTTGCGATTTTTAGGTGCTCTGGCTTTTACTCTTTTGCGGTGGTAGTTCGCCGAACCAAAAGCAAGGAGATGCAGTTTTCTCTAGCCCGCTGAAAGCTATCTGAAAACCTGATGGTTTTGTCAACTACGAGATTCAAAAAGAACGCCAAGAAATAATCAAAGCGGTCTTTTTATTAATAAAGCATTAGGAGGACCTACGGAGAGTCAGCTTCGACGCGTAAGATAACCGCAATAAAGAGAAGAGAATAAGCGATGACCGGCAGAACAATAAAGGTCAAACCGGGATATTGGCCGCCGACACTCGACTGGAGGCTATTAGCCAGTACCAAAAACAAAAAAGCAAAAGCGGCAAAACCAGACCGCCATCTTAAATGACTTTTCCTCATTGTTTCCAGGACAAAAGTGAAGCACAATGGCAGAAGACCAGCCATAGTAAATAAGAAAAAAATTATTTTCGTAAACGGAAGAAAATTAAAGTTGATAACTCCTCGCTCGTCCACGGTGGAAAAAGGCATAAACCAAATATGAGCAATACCTACCAAGACAACTAAAACCAGACCGGCAGTAATAATCTTTTCTACCGGAGAGTGCGGGAAGACGAGATGTAAAAAGATGCCAAAGCCGTAAACATGGGCGGCAATGGCCCAGAGTCCGCCGATGATCGAGCCGACACCCAACCAGAACGGATTATTAGCAAACAGAATAAAAACAAAAACATCAATAAAGCAGCCAATTCCCGCCGCCAGACTCATATTACCGAAATATTTCGCTAAAGGGAAAAGAGTCTTACGGTAATACTGTTTCATCCGCTGGGAAATAAAGAAAAGAGCCAGAGCAGAGAAAAAGGAGGAAAAAATATTGTATACCGGAAAAACCATAGAGTTAATCTCTTGAGTTTTTCGTAATCATTTTTATTCAGTCGGCGGTGCTTCGACGCGTAGAATAACCGCCGCCACCAACATTATGTACGCGATTGAAGGGAGAAAGATAAAAGCCAGGGCGTAAAGCGGCGGACCGACAACCGCCTGAAGTCCATTGGCCAGTGCTAAGAATAAAAAAGCAAATGCCGAGAAGCCGGATCTTATCCGCAGACGCTCAGTGGTTATTGCTTCATGAATAAAAGCAATGCCCAAGGGTAAAAGGCCGACGGTTGAAAAGGCAAAGAAAACAATTTTGGTGAAAGGCAGGAAATTGAATTCAATGAGTCCACTTTCATTGATTTCGGGCTGGGGAATGAGTTTGATATGGCATAAGGTAACCACGGCAACCAGCAATAAACCAATGGTCAGAATTTTTATTGACGGAATTGTGGGAAAAACCAGATGAAAAAAAATGACGACTCCGAAAACATGAGCAATAAAAACAAACACCCCTCCAATAATGGCGCCAACCCCCAATATTATAGGGTCATTGAAAAAGAGGAGAAAGACAAATGCCTGAATTAGACTGCCGACGCCGGCGGAAAAGCTCATATCTCGAAAATGTTTCGCCAATAAAGAAAAACTTTTCCAGTAATACAGTTGGATTCGCCAAGCGGTGAAAAAAAGAGCAAGAGCAGAAAGAAAAGAATAGAAGATATTAAAGACAGGATAGGTCATAAAATTTTTTTGTTACGTCGGTCTCTATTTAATCCGTTTAAATCTGGTTTTCATTAATGGAAATAGCTTTGATGATGTTCTTAAATAATTATAGTTTTTTCCAAGGATAATTTCAAATCTGAAAAAACTTGCTTTGCCACAACTTGTCCATGGTGATTTTTTAAAAACGACTGATTTTCTAATAATCTGGAAAGTTTTTTATTTACCTTCATTTGACGAGTAGCAAGCGGGATGATATAATCACAGTCAGCGCAAACCATCTTTTTCCGTAAGGGAGGTGGATCCGTGGCGAAGTACAAAACCTACAGAGGTAAGAGATTTTTTGATGTTGGCGTCGCTTTATTACTGTTGGTCTTCTTTTCGCCTTTGCTCCTGCTAACTGCCCTTATTGTCTGGTTAGTCAGCGGTAGCCCGATTATTTATCACCGGAAGGTAATTGGATTGGCTGGCAAGTCCTTTTCTGTATTGAAATTCCGGACTATGGTTAATAGAGCCGAGGCGAGCGAGGAGAAGATTTATCGAGGTCGACGAACCAAACCAATTGAAGATTCGAGAATCACGGGTATTGGTCGTATTCTAAGACGAACTAGCTTGGATGAGCTTCCCCAACTCATTAATGTACTCAGGGGCGAGATGAGCTTGGTAGGCCCGCGGCCGATGCCAGAGTGGATGACAGAAGAATTGCCAGAAGAAGCAAGAAGAGTTTATTTCTCGCTGATACCGGGGATAACCGGGTTACCCCAGGTAATAGATCGTTCATTAATACCTTACTCCGCCGAAAGAATAGGGATGGAGAACAAGTATTACGGAAAGATGTCCTTCTTGCTCGACTGCCAGATTCTTCTTAGAACCATTTTCGTCGTCATCGCGGGTCAAGGAGCTTATTGAAACCTTATCAGTAATGATGAGGTTTTGCATTTAATAATAGAACATACAAATAGAGATTTTATAAAGCTGGCAAACGATTTTTTAATTTTCTATTTTTGTTATAATGAAATTGATTATGAAGTTATTTTTGATAAAGCATTTTAAAAGAGACGACAAAAAAGGTTTTACCCTGATTGAATTATTGGTAGTTATTGGCATTATTGGAATTTTAGCGGGTATTGTTT
>CAYRJV010000011.1:8576-12645 GCA_964424745.1 uncultured Candidatus Saccharibacteria bacterium
CTGATTGAATTATTGGTAGTTATTGGCATTATTGGAATTTTAGCGGGTATTGTTTTGGTATCTCTTGGTAGGGCGAAAGAAAGAGCCAATATCGCGAAGGCAAAAATGGAAGCCAGAAATATTTATAATGCGTTTATTATCCTTGAAGCCGATACCGGTGAATGGCCCGGTCATCAAGAGCCATTTAAGGTAAACCAGGGAGATACTAATGAGATCTGTCCGGACGGCTGCACTTACAGTCTTAGCGACAACCGGGCAGGATTAGTTGGGACGGACGGGGATTATCCAAACTGGTCCGGACCGTACCTCAATGAAATACCAAAGGATCCCTGGGGACACGAATATTTTTTTGATACCGATTATGATATTCAGCCGGGAGCAGGCGAGAAGTGGGCCGTTGTTCTCGGTTCCTACGGACCAAATGGCGTTGGTAACAACCAGTACGACAGCGATGATGTGATTTATGTGATTACCTCGCAATAATTTCGGAGTAGCAAACATCAATAAAAAAGGGTTTTTAAACCCTGTTTTTGTTCCAATATTAAAAATGAGAGAGAAGGTGACGATCCTATTTGTTGATTTTTAGTTGTTCTCTCCCAGTTGTTTCTTGATCGAAGAGATAAGGGTTCCAAGAGCCACCTCACTTTTATAGTTATCTCGGACAAAGAAATTCAGGGCTTGAATATCTTCTCCTGAAATGCCAAGATTCGTCAGCGTCTCTTCCTTTTCTTCAATCGATTTCGTCAAAGAAACGAGATCACCCTTGCCGGCTATCATTACTAACCGGAATTGGGCAACTGCTTGCAGATACTCAAGGAGGAACCTTTCATTCTCTGCCGGCAGCGTTCCGGAGAAAAGACTTTGGAGTTTTTCTTGGACCCGTGCGTCCGGTAAGATTCTGACTGTCATTATGCCTCCTTTTGGATCGTCACCTCCTTTAACTTTAATATATCAAAAAAAATTATTACTGGAAATCCATCCGGTCTAAGGGCAACTGAGGTTGGGCCTCAGTTGCCTTATTTTTTCAAAAGAAAAGCCCTCAGCGAGATTAACCTCGTTGAGGGCTTTTATTCTTGGCCCAGGACGTTAGAGTTCTATAGCGATGCCTGTAGCTTCGGCTTGACCGATATGAGACGATTTTTCCAGCTCCTCGGCAGCACGGCTGTTAGCCAAAACCGCTACTAGCCCACCACTTTCATAGAGGGTGATGATTCTTCTACCGACCAAATGACTGTCATTGGGCATAAAGTATGGTTCGTACAAACCATCGGTCAGAAGAAGGATTCGAGCGACATTCTTCCGGTCAAGAAAACGATGTTCCCAGCGCTTGGCCACGGCCGGTTGTCCGTTAAGGAGAGCATAACCATTCCATTTTTGGTTTACTCTCTCCCGACGGAGCTGGGATAGCACAGGGATAAACTCTTGCCATGTTTCTAAGCGGTTTCCTTGATGCTTAGCAAGAAGCTCGGCAAAACGCATTCTTAACTCTAACTCGTGACGATAGGCTTGGTTGATTGTGGTGCCGATCCGTTCATCGGTGTATTGCCAGACAATAAGGCAGTCACCGCCTTGAATGATTTCTATCGCGGCGGTGGTGATCCTGGCCAGAGCAAAAGTTGCACCGGGAAGCAAATCGGAACGAAGCAGATCAAGACCATTGGCTTTGGCGAAGCGACGGATAAAGATATTTGCTTTTGCCAAAAGCGGCGTTAACGGCAGACCTGGACCGTAGCGGTGGATTGTTTCGCTCACAATCTGGCAGACGACTTGGCCGCCAGTTTTGCCTTCATACCGTACCGGTTCGCCGACATACGGAGCACTGACGCCATCCAAGACACCGAAGATCATTGGTTCTTGGAATAAGCTAGGTAGAAGAAGTAAATCTTCGCGATCATGATCGTGAACTGTCCCTTGTTCGTAAATCGGCAATATCTTTAGCATTTCCCACCTCCTGAGGGATAGATGATAAGACGAATTAAACTGTCGTCTGTAAAAAGAGCAGATATCATATTTTGACACAATCTCATTTTTTTGTGAATCCATTCCGGGATCTAAATAAAAAAAGAATGGCAAAAATCCGGCCCTTGCCGTTTTTGATTTCTCATCGTACATTGACAAAATAAAATTATTTGTTATGTAATTAATATAAGTGATTTTTGAGGGAAGGGTAGCTTTGACAGATGATTGGTTCTAATCATTGGTAAGGAGGCAAGATGGAGATCAAGATTGATCGGGAGACAGGAGCGGCGCTGTGGACTAAATATCCCTCAAGTCAGTGGGCCTATGCCGGAGAAGGTCATTTCCCATGGCTCATTCAGGGGATCGTGAACCGGGCCAGCAAACTGGGAGCAACCGTGATCGTCCGTCAGGGCTGGACATGGGTCTTTCTCAAGCCCAAGGCCAAGAGAGGGTAGATTGTCCACTAGCTATGGTCCAAGGTTTCGCAATGCCAGCGAGACCCTTTTTATTTTTTGACAAGAATTAAAGAGTGTTATAGAGCATAATTAGGACATAATAGTCTAGGATATTCAGCGAGGAGGGTCCCGTGGCGGAGAAAACTAAGAAAAGACAGCGGCTCCGGATTGATTGGTGCCAAGGTTTACTGCCTGACCAGATGTATCCGGCGGCAAAATGGCAACTCGTCGGTTCAATAGTTGGAGAGCCAACCGAGGCGATGAAGGAAGAAGCACGGAAAGCCGGTGCGACCGTTATCGCCTACGATGGCGAAGGGCTCTGGCTTTTTTACAAGCCAAGACCAACCACTTAGACTAGAAAGGAGTAATCGTATGGCTGATTATGTTAGCGAGATCGCGACCGAGGAAGAAGAAATCAGGACTCATTTGAGCCGCTGGTTTCACCTGATGGAGGAAAGGGGACTGACCATCGAGGACATCGATGCTGCGATTGGCGATTCAGCGGTCCGCCAAGCTCTCATGTCTTGTTGGCAGGCGACCAGAAACCCGGGTGGCGCCGGACTGTCAGTGGTTGGTCAAGACGGCGGTTTCGTCCCGCCTTACTCCTCAGACATGTAATCGGGCGCCTGACGCCTAGAATCAAGGCCCTGAGCTTGCCGGGTGTTCACCCTGAGCTTGCCGAAGGGCCTTTATGTTTTCCCAAAAATGAGGTAATAATAAGAAAAGATTAAACAATAAAAATGGATAAAATTGTCTTAATTATCCACGGCTGGCCCCAGCCATTCAGCCAAGAACACTTTTTGTATCCCTATCTTTTGGCGCGCGGTTATGAAATCATTGCGCCCAGTTTGTTTGATTCCGAAAACGCTTTTACTCTTCGGGAGATCTTGCAAAATATCAAAAATCAACTTCATGGTAAAAAACCAGATGTTATTGTTGGTATCTCGCTGGGCGGATTGATTCTGCCATTAGTTGCCCGGGAATATTCAGAAGCTAAGCTGATCTTTATTGCTTCGGCCGCTTCTTTACGAGCCAAATCGTTTATTTTCAATACCCTTTTAAAAATAAAAAAGAGCCGGCTGGCGCCAAAGATTTTTAATTCCGTTCAACCGCTTTCCAAAAAAACCTTGAGATCGTTTTATCGTTTGGTCAGTCCTTTTATTGGTTCGTCAGGCCAAAGACAGTTTTATGAAGAAGATATGCGGCGCAATATTGATTATCTGAAGGCTATTCCTTTGAATAAGCATTTGGAAATAATTGAGTTTGCGGCAACAATTAATAACACTTCTATTTTAGAAAAAATGGAGAATCGGGCTTTGATTTTCTGCGGCGAGAAAGATTTACTGATGCCGTTAGCCAAAGGAAAAGAATTGCACAAGCTTTTAAAAAACAGCGGCTTGATTGTCACCGAAAACGGTCATTTTAATGTTTTTTCGAAGAGAAATCTGCCTGCCTTAGACAGTTTTCTTTCCTAAGTTATTATTAAATAAAATAAATATGCGTATTACTACTTTTTGTCTCTTAACCAAAAAAGGGAAAACGTTTTTGGCCATGAAAAAACGCGGTTTTGGCAGGGGCAAATGGAATGGCTTTGGCGGTAAGGCGAAAAGCGGTGAGAGCGTGAAATTAGCGGCTTTACGAGAACTTAAGGAAGA
>CAYRJV010000011.1:12745-14516 GCA_964424745.1 uncultured Candidatus Saccharibacteria bacterium
AGTGAAAAACATTAGTTTCTTGCTGATTAACGCGGATCTCCCTCGCGCTCTCGGGAGGGCGGTTGGCAGGTTATTCGGTATTCCTTGTTTGGAGAAACCGCCAACGCTGATTAACGCTGATAAATATAAATGATGTACAGAAAAGATAGAAAAGATGAGTTCTATACCCGGAAAGCGCATCAGGAAGGCTATCCGGCGCGTTCGGTTTATAAATTGAAAGAAATAGACGAAAAATTCAACTTGGTTAAAAAAGGAGACTTTGTTTTAGATCTTGGTTGTAGCCCTGGTTCGTGGCTGATGTACCTTTCGGCCAAGGTTGGCGATAAAGGAAGGGTTGTCGGTGTTGATATCATCGAACCGACAATTCCGGAGCGGGAAAATATCTTTTTTATTAAGAAAGATGTGATGGTTTTGGAGATTAAAGAACTTGAAGTTTTTTGCCAAAAATATCAAGTAGTGGTTTCTGATTTAGCGCCCGCGACTTCCGGAATCAAACTGGCTGATACGGGGCGGTCATTAATTCTTTCACAAAAGGCATTGGAAATCGCCTCCATGGTTTTGGCTGAAGGAGGCAATTTTTTATGTAAGATTTTTGAAGGGAAAGGGAGCCACGAATTTTTTAAGGAAGTTTCTCAGAGTTTCAAAACGGCTAAGATCTTCAGACCACCGGCGGTTTTTAAAGGCAGTCGGGAGTTTTATGTTGTGGCTAAAGGGTTTATGGTAAACCCCGTTAGAAATTTTTGATCCCAGTTATTTCTTTGCTAGCTATTTTAACAGAAAGTTCATAGTTAAGAAATAATAAATACAGATGATAAATTTCTAACGGGGTAAAGGAAAAGATATCTTTCAGTCCAATTAGGTAGTCGTTAAAATTTTCTTCTTGCCGGGTTTTTCACTTTCATCGCCTCTTCCGCCATGATCGTGGACAGAGCAAGAAGGAAAATAAAATATGGCTAAGAAAAATTTTTCCCTTGAAGAAGCGAAAGAGGTGGGCGAGGAGCTGGGTCTTGATTGGAGCCTGTTTAATGTCGAGCAATTAAGAATGGGAATGGATGTCGAGTTAGAACATGGAACCAGAATTTCTCATACCAATATCACTAACGATAATCCGGTGATGACCGGAAAAATCGCTCTCGCCCATCTCAATGAATTTCCAGACTACTACACCAGATTGGACAAATTGGAAAAAGAAGCCGAGAAATATTGGAAAGACAATTCATATTAATGTGAGGTTCATTGGCTGAGATTAAAATTGAATTGCGAGTGCCGGGTAGTAGAACTTGGATATGCATTTTACCTCTAGGTAAAATGCTCGTCTGCGAAACCAATCCAAGTTTCACTACCCGGTTGACACTCGAATTTTAAGGCGTTAGACTAAGCTAATGGTGAAGAAAAAAGTCAAAAAGCCAAGAAGAAAAACTAAGAGGTTAGTCAAACCGAGACGATTTTATGCGCTAAAGCCGAAGAAGAAATCGGCGCCAAAACCGAAGGAAAAAGCGGTTTTTAAGGCTGAAAAGACGGTTAGTCAACCGCTGTCAGTGGCTGTTCCAGAAGAGATTCACAAGACAAAAATCAGAGTCATTGGCATTGGCGGCGGGGGCAGCTCGATTGTTTCCGAGATCGCTTCGAGGATAAAAAAAGCCAGTTTTGTTATTGCCAATACTGACTGCCAAGCTCTAAAGAAAGCGTCTAAAGGGGTTAAAATCTTTTCCTTTGGTCAACAATTGACCCATGGTTTGGGAACAGGGATGAATAGTGAACTGGGGCGAAT
>CAYRJV010000011.1:14616-16088 GCA_964424745.1 uncultured Candidatus Saccharibacteria bacterium
CTGACGGTTATTCCCAATGAAGCCATCTTTGAGATAGTCGATAAAACTACTCCCTTAAATACCGCTCTTTCTTTGATAAACAGAAACTTGGCTGAAAGTTTGGAGGGGCTAATTGAAATAATTTATGACCCCGGATTGATTAACATTGATTTTGCCGACCTCAGAACAATTTTTGAAGGCCGAGGCCGAATTACTTACTTGAATACGGTTGCAGCTAGCGGTCCAAACAGAGCTGAAGAAGCGGTTAAAAAATTACTCTCCAATCCGTTGTATCTTTATACCTGCCGTGGCGCCAAGGGGGTTGTCTTTAATATTGTTGGCAGAACATTAAGATTGGAGGAAGTTTCTCAGATTTCAAAAACAATTGCCGGGTTGGTGAATCCAGAGGCAAAAATTATTTTTGGCATTTCTCAAGCTGGGAAAGATCCAGAGCAGATTAAAATTACGCTTTTGGCGCCTGGTTGCGGAGCGAAAATATTAGGTCCGAGAGCAAAAGAACTGCCAGAAAAGATTAAAAAAGAGGGGAGAGGGGAACAAAAACCGGAAGAGTTAAAGGTAACTAGACAAGAAAAAGTTTCTTTAAAAAAAAGAATTGTCAGACCGAAATCGAAGACCCGTTTGGTTAAACGGAGGAAAAAAGCTATTTCTTCGCCAAAACCACTATCAAAGAAAGAACCGCCAATTCTTGTTCGAGCGGTGAAGCTTATCAGGAGAAAGAAAAAAGCAACCACAGGAACAAAGCCAAAAAATTCTGGAAAGATAGGAGTCGAGGAAATAAAAAAGGAAAGCCTCCCAACCGGAGCAATACCACCAGCTATTCCCGCCAGATTGGCTGCTTTTTCGCCAAATGAAGCACCACAGACAGAACCAAAAGTCAGGCGCAATGCCCTGCAGGTAAAAAAAGCGGTCGAGGAGCTTGAACAGGAGATGATCAATCAGGAGAAGCAATGGGAAGTTCCGGCTTTCCTGCGCCGAAAACTAACGCATAACAAGGGGATGTCATAATTATTTATTAAAGAAGTAATTATAAAATGAGTGAGGTAAGTTCATTAGGAGAACGCAGTGGCGGTATCGGCACTAGTCAAAGCGTCAGAAAAGTAGTCATTCCCATTGCCGGATTGGGGACAAGATTTTTACCTCTTTCCAAATCAGTTGCCAAGGAGCTTTGGCCGGTCGTTGATCTGCCGGTGATTCAATACATTGTCGAAGAGGTTCGGCTTTCGGGAATCCGCGAGATAATTTTTGTTATTTCCCTGGAAAAAAAGCCGATTCTGGATTACTTCAAGGAGTCGCCGAAAATAGAAAAAATTTTAAAGGAAAGGAAGAAAACCCAGCTTTTAGAAGAATTAAAAAAACTGTCTGATATTTCCAAACAAGTTACTTTTTCTTATGTGTTCCAGAGAAGGCCGTTAGGCGATGGCCACGCGGTTTTTCAAGCCGCCAAACAGGTTGGTCCGGAGCCGTGCGGTCTT
>CAYRJV010000012.1:0-15953 GCA_964424745.1 uncultured Candidatus Saccharibacteria bacterium
TTTATGAGGTTTAACCGGGTAATCACATAAATCTCTAACGGGACAGGCATGAAATTGTCCGTTATTTACGAAGATGAAAATATCCTGGTCATTGATAAACCGGCTGGGATTACCGTTTTTCCCGAGGGAAAAACTAAAGAAAAAACTCTGAGGGATCATTTTTTAGAGGAATATTCCTGGATGAAAAATGTGGGAACTTTTCCCCGTTATGGCATCGTCCATCGGCTGGACAAAGATACTTCAGGCATTCTCTTAATCGCCAAGAATAATGAAGCCTTTAGTTTTCTCCAGGACCAATTCAAAAATAAACTGGTAGAGAAAAAATATTTGACTTTAGTCTCGGGAAAGATTAAAGATAAAGAGGGTATTGTTGAAACATTAATCGGTCGGGCACCAAAAGACAGAAGAAAGCAAAAAGTTTATCTTAAAGGAAGTCCGGAAGCTAAAAAAGAAGGTCTAAGAGAAGCTAAGACTATCTGGAAGGTAGTTGAGATATTTCCTGGAAAAAAAAGCGATTATACCCTTTTAGAGGTTAATCCAAAAACCGGTAGAAAACACCAAATTCGCACCCACTTGGCTCATCTAGGCCATCCGGTTGTCGGCGACAAACTCTATTCTTTCAAAAACCAGATTTTACCCGAAGGTTTAACGCGCCAGTTTCTCCACGCTTTTTATTTAAAAATAAGTCTACCAGATGGCAAAGAAATTGAGTTTAAAACGGAACTGCCGCCGGAGTTAAAAAAGATATTAAAAAACTTAACCACCGAGAAACAAAAATATGAGCTTTAATGAAAGTCAATTAAAAAAAGATTTGCCCGACATCCGGCCGGGCAATATTGTCCGAGTCCATCAAAAGATTGAAGAGGCTGGCAAAAGCAGAATTCAGGTTTTTGAAGGTCTGGTGATTACCGTCAAACACGGCAAAGGGATAAACGCCACCATTACCGTCAGAAAAGAAAGCGGTGGGATTGGGGTGGAAAGAATTTTTCCCCTTCATCTACCGACAATCGAAAAAATAGAAGTTACGGAAAAGAAGAAAGTTCGCCGCGCCAAGCTTTACTATTTAAGAAAAGCCAAAGGAAAACGAGCCGTGCTTAAAAGGTGTAGAGTCTGTTCAAAACAAGGTTGAAGAAAAACTAAACCAAGAATAAAACTTCAGAATTTATTAAACTAAAACGCGCGGGTGCTGTAATCGGTAGCCAGGCTGGCTTGAGGTGCCAGTGCCCTCACGGGCGTGGAGGTTCAAATCCTCTCCCGCGCACCGTTTTTAGTTAGTAGTTGGTAGTTTGTAGTTGGTAGTCCGCCATCCGCCAGTTGGCGGAGGCGGAGTAGTTAGTAGTTGGTCTCACCCGCCGTAGCTTTACGCGAAGGAGGGTAGCGGTGAAGCGGAACAGAGTTCACTTCACCGCCCTGAACCGAATTTTATTCTGGTTCAGGGTTTCGGTAATTATTTCTTTGTAGAGTCAGCCAAATGGCTGTTTTTGTTCTGATTTGACAAAAATAACATCATTTGTTATAGTATAGGCAGACTTCTTTTTTCTATTCAGTTCCAGTTCGTTCAAGCCTTGAAAGGAGGCTCACATGGATGGTATCGATCTTAAGAATGTTCGGTTGGTATGTCTTCATTTCACCTTTTCCAATCCCGCTCTCCTTCCGGGAGGAGTCACGGAACGAGAGCTGGAGACGGTGGGGGAATGGCAGGGCCGGATGGAGAAAGTCCGGTCCTCGCCGCTGCTCGGCCCAGCCGAGAACACTTCTCTCGAGAGAGTTCTTGTGGACCTAGAGGAAGCGGGCTACGAGTTGGTGGACGCCTGGTCGCAAACCCGGCGCCACCAGAACAATTCAAGTGTGCTGTACTATGTCCTCCAACTAACCTGGGCACAGCAGGAGTACGCCACACCTTCTGATGTCTTCCGGGTTATGCGGGAGCTCATTCTCCCGCAGGTGGAGGAGACTCACATTGCCACTTCCCTCTGGACTACCGAAGTGTTTGCGGCGCCGTTCCTGAGGGATGGACAACCAGTTCCCAATCAACAGGTGCTCCGGATTAGCCTCAAGGGACGGAAGCCCCTCGTCGACGGAACGGGTAACCCGATCCTGATCTGGAAGAAAGATGGGAGTGGCCGGCGCATTGGCGAGGCGCCGGTACCGCTTCAACCAGACTCCTTCCTTCGCATTGAGCAGAATGGAATCCGGCTCGTGCGAAGCCGGTGACCACAGCGAGAAGGAGGCAGCAAAAAGAGCTTGGGTATCCCCCAGGCTCTTTCCTTTTTTCTAAATCGAAAACCTATACTGATGGCGGAAAAGATGGTGGTCCTGGCGGGTTTGGCTCAGTAGGTATGGTTGTCTCTTGTTCTGCCTGGGTTAATAATTTCTGGTAGGCAGCCGCGATTGCCAGCCGGCTCGACATAAAGGCGCCAACCAAGAAAGCACCCAGTTCGACAAAGGGAAGAAGGAATAAGTTCCATTTATGTCCTTTGGTAATGCGGCTGCTTTCTTTAAGGGCTTTGATCGGTCCCATCCCTTTGTCGAGAATGAAATAACTGTAAAAAGAAAACTTGATGCTCCAGATAATTCCCGGGATAATTAATAAAATTATACCGGCCATCACAATCAAACCATAAAGAATCGAGGCGGCAATGTATTTAAGAATAAAAGGAAACGAGGAAAATAAATCAGCCAGTTCGGCTTTTTCGTTTTTGCTAAATCTTAAGGAAATCTTCACCAACCCCATCTGCAAAACAATGCTTAAAACCATGAAAACCAGATAAATAAGCCAATACAATAATCCAGGTAATTTGACAAACATATTGACCGCCCCAAACAGCTGCCCGAAGAGCCAGATTCCAAACATCACCAAAACAACTAATAAGAAAAAACTCAAATTGGCGATAGCGGTTTGCCAGCCAAAGCTGACCACTTCCCGCTTAGAAAATCCTTTGGCCATTTTATTTTTTTCTCTTAAATTAAGGTTATCTCGACCTTTGTTAAAGTTGACGAAACTGAACCAGACGATAAGATGAGATTAGAAACAAGGTTAGTTTAATTTGGTTGTTTAATAATAACAGATAGCGAAAATATCAACAATAAGGGGAATAGACCCATTTTCGCTAAGGAAGAACGCCAAGGTTTTCTTCCGCCTAATCTCCCGGAATGAAATATAATAAAGGGAACAGTAAAAATAATCTAGATAAAAATCTGGCCGAAAATAGACGGTCCTTTTTCGACTATGAAATAATTGAGAAGTTTGAAGCTGGTTTGGTTTTAACTGGGCAAGAAGTCAAGTCAATCAAGTTAGGCAGAATCGGCTTAGCTGGTTCTTATGTCGTTAGTAAGCAGTCGTCAAGAGGCGGATTACCTGAGTTCTACCTCATCGGCGCCAATATCCCTCCTTATCAGCCGCAAAACGCACCGGCCAGCTATAATCAAGAACGCTCCCGAAAACTCCTTTTAAGAAAAGCGGAAATTAAATATTTAATCGGAAAAATAAACCAAAAAAGCTTGACTTTAATACCGTTAAGGGTCTATACTGTAAAAGGCAACATTAAGCTGGAATTCGGAATCGGAAAGGGAAAGAAACGGTTCGATAAGCGTGAAGCAATAAAGAAGCGTGAGATTAACAAAGAAATAGAAAGAGAGTTGAAAATACGGGGGTGATCTGCTTCGATGGAGAATCAACCAAAATAGGCAAACCAAGGTGCCAATTCCTTGAAAAACTATTGGCAAGAAGAATAAGTGCCAACTTATTCCAGAGACCTGCATTAGTCTACGCCTAAAGCGAGATACTAATGCCATCCAGCTAGCGGATTCTCGCTAGGCAAAGCTGGGTGTCATTTTCAGCGAGATAGATAGTTCTTCGTGAATCTCGAAACTATCGAATAAGCTTGATTCAGGAGACGGGAAATTTTGTCTGGTTTTTATCTCGTCTCCCCAAGAAACCAGTCTAAGTTTGTAGAACTGTTTTGGCAAACTCTCCAGACGAGGGTTCGACCCCTCCACCTCCACCTTCGTCTCGCCGTAGCCTTGGCGAAGGCGGACAAAACCGTTAGTATTTCTCTTCTCCGGTATAGTTCTGTTTATGGCGAGACTACGGTGGACACAGTCCACAAAAAAATAAATAAAGGGTTGCTTTTCCGCTTCGGGATATTTTGAGGGCTTCGCCCATAACTTTTGTAAGAAAAATAGTTGAATGTTTAATTTTTCGTTTTTCACTAACATCGCAGAGGTTATGTGCGGGACGGACTCACTCCATAAAATGAATTCTTATTCATTAATTAAATAAGCTGTTTAGAAAACCTTTAATTAACTATCAAATCCGATCGCCCCAGGTCAGGGTTGTTGATGAAACAGGAAAACCACTGGGGGTTCTTCCAATTCAGGAGGCGCTGCAAATAGCTCGTCAACGCAATTTTGACTTAATTCAAGTTACGGAAAAAGCAGATCCGCCGGTTTGCCGAATAATGGATTATGGAAAATATCTTTACCGCGAAGAAAAGAAAAATAAACCAGTCAGAGGCGGCCAAGGAGAAATCAAGGGGATTAGACTTGGCTTCGGCATTTCCCCTCATGATTTGGAGATTAAAGCCAAGCAAACGGAAAAATTTTTTAGAAAAGGATATAAAGTTAAGGTCGAGATGATCTTAAGAGGAAGAGAAAAAGCTCTGCCAAACTTTGCCAAAAATAAGATTAGTCAATTTATTCAAATGCTCGAGAGGATTGTCCCGATCCAAATTGAGAGAGAACTTAAAAGAGGTCCCAGAGGGTTTACCCTGATTATTTCTAAGGGAATAGGCAAACCACCAGTAGACAAAAAATATGAAAATGAAAACCAGAAAATCAATAACCAAGCGGTTTAAGATTACAAAAACCGGTAAGATTTTAAGAAGACCAATCGGTCTTAATCATTATCGGGCGAAAAAATCGGGAAATAAAATAAGACAAAGCCGAAGATGGATCGAACTTTCGCCAAACGAAGCTCGACAAATTAAAAGATTATTGAAATATGGTTAGAGTAAAACGAGGCGTCGCCGCTCATAAACGAAGAAAACATTTATTAAAACGGGCAAAAGGATTCCGCTGGGGCAGGCAGGCAAAATATCGCCTGGCTAAGGAAGCGGTTTATCACGCCTTGAGATTTTCTTTTAGAGATAGAAAAGCAAAAAAGAGAGAATTCCGGCAACTTTGGCAAATTCAGATTAACGCCGCCTCAAGACAGTATAACCTTCCCTATAATCAATTGGTCAAAGGATTAAAAGAAAAAAAGATTGAGCTGGACCGAAAAATCCTGGCGACGCTGGCAAAAAACAACCCAGAAGTTTTCGGAAAGATAATCGAAAAAGTAAAAGCGGAAATTTAAAACACTAAAAGAAAAATAGAAAGTCACCCTTAAACTGGTGACTTTTAGGTCTTTGACCCCTTAACTAGTGATGTCACAATCTAGGCAGAGCATCGTTTTTGGAAACCCAATTGCCGCGACAAGATCTTTAATTGAGTTATATTCTAGACTATCAACCCCCAAAAAATCTGCTCTTTCCCTCGGCAATGGTTTTTGGGGCGCTAACATCTCTCCTTTCTTCGTTGTTTTGCCCCAAGGACAATATGAACGTAGTTCAGGGTTGGAAACCCTAAGATGGACTTCGGCGATCCCTAAGGACCTCAACTTAGGTACCGCATCTGCCCCAATCTGAGTTCCTCTGACAATTGAATCTTCATTGATTACCACACTTTTACCATAATAATCCTCTGCGCTTCCCAAAAGTTTCATTCGGGCTTCTTTCTCTCTTCCTTCTGCGCTTTGTTGAGTAAAGCTTCTACCGGCGTAGGGATATTTAAGCAAAAGCTCGTCATAAAGAGGTGCCTTTGTGATTTTGCCAGCATTCATCTGTTGCCAAAACTCCTGGATATAACCGATTGCATGGAAGCGACCCGAGTCAGGAACAGGAGCAACAATATCTGGAATAAATCCGTTTTCAATATCCCGCCGGGCTAAAGCTGCTCCTAGCCTTTTCCTTATTACAGAAGAGGGAATTTGCTGAAAGACAGCGCTTGGAAAAAGAGTATAAACCCAACAAAAGCTGCAAAACTGTATCGCCGCTGTCGTCATTTTTGCTACAGTTCTCCAGCAACCGTCTTTCATTAAAATAATCTCCCCGGGCTCAAGCTCATGAATAGACTTGAATCCCATATTTCGGAAACCTCCGGAGTCAAAAGCAGCAGCGGTCGTTCCTTCTTTCTCGGCGATCACTAATGGCCAATGACCATCTGGAGACCGAACCGCATAAACTCCCTCTGTAGTTAAAAGCAAGAGCGAGTAAGCACCTTTAATCTCCTGCGCCATCCCACAAATACCATCAATAAATCCTTTTCCTTGAACCACTAATTTAGTAATTACCTCTATATCATCTTGTCCTTCGCTTCTGCTAAATAAGTGACCACTGGATTTGAATTTGCTTACCAACTCTGAACAATTGATGATATTGCCAGAAAAGCAGGCGCTAAACTGGCCTAATCTTGAGTCTACCAAAAACGGTTCTTCGTCTGGTCCACAATAGCCAATTCCTTCGGTTCCTTCTAGACCTTCAAGATTTTGAAAGAATGCTGGCCTAAAAAGCCCGCGGGAAGTACGAATCCTGAACCTTCCTTGGTTACAGGTTGATAACCCACAATACTCTTCGCCTAAATGCTGTTGGTAAAATGTCCCCAGAAACAAATCTCTCAGAAAATTGCCCGCATATTTAGGGTTAATACTTAGACCAAAAAAACCAGCCATCTTGAACTTCTCCTTTCCAGTCTATTTAAGGGGTTTATTTAACAATGAGCAGTTCTTCTATCTCTAATTTACTAAATCGTCCTTATTTAGTCAAAGATTTTTGATCTATTCTAAAAACAATCATCCTCCTCGCGGAGGATGATTCTATTATCTTTATCTTTTGCTATCGGGGTCTTCTTTTAAGTTATTCGGGCCGGTTCTCGCCATTTTCTCGATTCTATCCCATTAACCATTGCCATCAGTATCTTCTTTAGAACGTTATAAATTAGACAAAAATTATTTAAAAAAATTTAGTAGTTTTCCAATTGGTTGGGTATTAATGATGTCTTCTTTTTCCGCCCAGCCTCTTCTGGCTTGAGCAATGCCGAGTTCAATAAATCTCATCTGGCTTTTTTCGTGAGCATCGGTATTAATCACCATTTTTACTCCGCCCTCTTTTGCCTTTCTGATATTTTTGTCATTTAAATCTAATCGCTCGGGGAAAGAATTAACTTCCAGAATTGTTCCGGTCTCCTTAGCGACTTCAAGAATTTTATCAAAATCAATCTGGTATTCGTCTCGCCTCTTTATTAGCCTCCCGGTGGGATGAGAGATGATATCAACATTTGGATTCTCCATGGCTTTAATAATCCTCTCGGTCATCTCTGTTTTTTCCATTTTTAGTTGGGAATGAACTCCGGCAATAACATAGTCAAGTTGTCTTAGTATATCATCGGCAATATCAACTGACCCATCAGCCAAGATATTGGCTTCACAGCCTTGTAAAACCCGGAAGTTTTTCTTTTGTTTTTCAAATTGGGAGTTTATCTTGTTAACCTCTTTTCTTTGGGCAATAAGTTTTTTCTCATCCAAGCCACGTTCAATACGCAAAAACTTTGTATGGTCGGAGATACCAATATACTCATAGCCCATTTCTTGGGCTGCCATCGCTATTTCGAGAATGGTATTGACGCCGCCATCCCAATCAGAATGGCAATGAAGATCTCCTTTGAGGTCATTATAATCAATAATTTTGGGAATTTTATGCGCTAAAGCTAATTCGATTTCTCCCTGATTCTCTCGCATTTCCGGAGGCATCCATTCCATTCCTAATACTTTATAAACACCGGTTTCGGTTTCACCGGCAATCATTTTTGGACCCTTAAACACACCATATTCATTTAGCTTTAAGCCTTTCCCCATGGCAATGGTTCTTAAAACAATATTATGTTCTTTTGAACCGGTAAAATACTGGAGAGCCGAACCATAGCTTTTTTTTGGCACAACGCGGATATCCATATCAAAACCTTCTTTCATCCTGACTGAAGCCTTGGTCGTTCCCTTGCCCCATATTTTTTCGATACCGGGAAGGGAAACAAAAAAATTCATTATTTTTTTCGTTGACTCGCTCGATGAGATTCGTCCCGAGGAACAAGGAATCACCAAGAAATCAACGTCGCCGATTGTTTCTTTCATTCTTCTCACCGAACCAGCCAAAGAAATTTCTTCAACTTCTTTTAGTACCTTGAGTCTAGCGTAAACAGTACTGATGGTGGGCAAAATCATCCCTAGAAGAAAACGACCCTTACTTCTTTTAAGAAATTCAATCGCCTCCAAGATATTTTGCTCTGTTTTTAACCCAAAATTCGGTACATTTCTTATTTTTCCCGCCTTAGCTGCTACTTCCAAGTCTTTCAGATTTTTTATCTTCAAATACCGGTAAAGATCCCTGATTGCCTTTGGCCCGATTCCTTCAACCGCCATTAATTCTCCCATTGCTACTGGCATCTTTTTTTTGAAGTTCTCATAATATTGAATTTTTCCAGTTTTAAGATATTCCTCGATTCTGCGGGCAATCGTTTTTCCCACCCCAGGGATTTTCTTCAGACCATCGAGTTGTTCTCTTTTATAAATCTCCTCAACATCTTCCTCTAATGCCTCAATAGAAAAAGCAGCTTTTTCATAAGCAACCGGCTTAAAAGGAACACCGTTCATCTCTAAATAAAGAGAAATTTCGTATAAAATCCGGCTGATCTCCTGATTATCCATAAGAAAAGTTACTTTTTTGTCTGGTGGAATAAACTGCGAAAATTCGAAATTGATTGTCGATGAAAACGATTAGGCAGAATTGTTCTAAGAGAAAAGAAGAGAATAACCGAAGCCAATAGGCTCAGGATTCCTCCTAAGATAAAGGTTAAATTAAAGCCAAAACTATTAATCAGTAAACCGCCAAGACCACCAGCAATGCCAATGCCCATTCCGGCTAAGGTTGAGTCAACCCCCCATTCAGTTGCTTCTTTTCCTTCGTCAATATGACGCGTAAAGATGGCGCTCATCCCCGATTCATAAATAACCATACCCAGCCCGAAAAGTATCTGTAAACAGAAAATGTGCCAGGGGTAAGAAGCCATCAAATAGCCAAAGAAGACAAGGGAAATTAAAATCGTCCCGAAAAAAACAAACCAAAAATCATCTTCCTCTCCATTATGGCTATCGAGAAATAATCCAACTGGTATGCGCAACGATGAACGGATAATCCAATAAAGAGCCACGGATATCCCCACGACGGCCATTGTCCCGCCGACAATTTTTTGTACCACAAAAACAGCAAAAACTGGATTAACAAAACCCCAACCTGACCAGAATGTCATATCAGTTATGACCAAACGTCTAATAACCCGATTTATCTTGATGGTTAGTAAACTGTCCATAGATTTATAAGTAAGACAAGCTCATTATTTTTTGTGTTTATTGGTTTTTGTTTTCCTAGTTATTTTATTTAAATCAGCGAGGAATTTCTCTAAATCTATCCGGTGAAGTTTGGCTGCCGCCTCAATTGTTTCTGGTAGCGCCATTGGACAACCAACACAATGTAAACCGTAATCAATAAAAACAAATGCCGCTCGCGGGTATTTCTTGATAACCTGACCAATGGTCATTGTCTTTGTGACGATCGCCTCTCGCCCGCGGTGTGCCTGAGCCGGGTGAGAGATAATCTTTTTCCTTATCATATGCGTAATTATATCAAAAAACCCGACTTTTTAAAAAGGCGGGGTTAAGTAAGATGAGAATTGTTTATTTTTTCTGTTTTTTACCGTGAAATCTTTCCTCTAAATAGCTGGTAAATTCAATCAACGTCGGATCGTCAAAGAATTCTCTTGCCCATAGCCACCAAGGTTTCAGGGGCGGGTTTTTATATTTCTGCCAGTATTCATAGGCCTGTAAAAAATTTTCCATTCGGTCAGCCTGATGGAAAAATCTTCCTTCGGGACTCAATCTTTTTTCATAATCTACCCAGAGGCTTTTTATTTCTTTCCTTATCTTTGGGGGTAATTTGGCGATAAGTTTTTCCAACGCTTTTGATTCTTTTTTATGCTTTTTTAGCGCTAATCCTTTTTTCACGAAAACCGGAAACCTCGGCCAAGTCTTCATTAATTGCCTTAACTTTTTTTTGTTTTTCGGCAAAACCGAATCATAAGGCGTTACGTCTCCGGCATAGATCTCGCACAGATCGTGCACGAGGGCCATTTTCAGGAGTTTTTCGATATTAAGCCCGCCTTTCTCTGCGCCCAAAATCCAACCCATGATTGCCGCACGGAAAATGTGGTCACCGATGTCTTCCGGGTCCTTTATCTGGTTTATCACCCAGCCCCTTCGAGGCATAGTTTTTAATTTTCCGACCTCAATAAAAAAATCAAGAACGTTTTTCATAAAAGATTAAACCAGGTCCCCTGGTTTAATAATATCATGGAATCGCCTTGTCGCAAACCTTTAGGAAGATAAGTAAGTAACCTTTTTAATCCTATAGATTGTTTTGAGTGGGGAAGAAACAACGACCGCGTCTCCAACTTTATGTCCGACCAGCATTTTTCCCACCGGTGATTCATTAGATATTCTACCTAAAGCGGGGTTCGCCTCCAAGGAACCAACAATCTCAAATTCATCTTCTTTTCCCTCAATCTCCACCAAAACCATTGCCCCTAACCCGATGATGTTTTGTTCTCTCTTTGGGGGGATTTTTATTAATTCCGCATTCTTGAGAATATAGTCCAAATCAGCTAGTCTTGTTTCCACTAAACTCAAATCTTCTTGAAACGACAGGTATTCAGGATTGAGATCTTCCGATTGCAAAATCTTAGGGACCTCTCCCTTGGTTTTCATTAACTTAAAATCCCTAAGGGTTTTAGCCTCATTTTTTAATCTTTCTAATCCTTTTTCGGTGAGGTAATATTTCTTTTCTTCGAGCATGGTAATATAATTATTTTTCCCCTCTTGTCAAATTTAAGTAGAAACCTCCCGTGAGGGAGGTTAGAAAGTCTTTTTTAAGTTTATTCGTTAGCTCTTCAGTGCTACTTTTCTAATCCTCCCTCGCGTGTTTTTTTACCGGTTAAATCAGTATAAAAACACACTCTGGTAATAATGGAGGTAAGGCTATTGATAACTGGTTGTGCTTTTTTCACTTTCAGCATAGCTTTTATTTTCCTCATTCATTCTACTCTCTAAGAAAAGCTTGTCAATATCTTGACAGCTTGCGTTTTTATGATATTAGTATGGGAAAATTTCACCTCATTTTTGCCGTTGACGAGAACCAATTAGTTGTTTTAAGAAATTTTTTATGGAGCATTATTTTCCACTGGAGGCAGTATCTCTGGTTGAAAATAATCATTGATTTTTACTTTAATCGGTACTAATTCATCAATCTTCCCACCTCTAATAATTATTTTGATTAATAATGCGGTCATTGTTTTTTCAGAGAATCTCTGGTCAAAAACAAAATTACCCAAAGAATAGGCAATGTATCCCTTCTGATATTTCTCAACTTCCTGAACGACATGAGGGTGATGGCCAATTACTAGGTCTGCTCCCGAATCAATAGCAAAACGAGCAAAAAACTGTTGCGAAGAATTAGAGCTTGATTGGTATTCATCCCCAAAATGAAAAGAAACAACAATGATATCCGCTTGTTCTTTTGCCTTTTTTATCGCCTCCTCTAATTTCTCTTTTTCTAACCAAGCAATTCCCGGACTCTTTTCTCCGGCCGTCCACCCTGAAGGGCCAAGGTTAGTAAAAGCCAAAAAAGCAATTTTTGTCTTTCCAACCTCTTTAATTATTGGTGAATAGGCCTCATCTTTATTAAAACCAGCGCCAACATAGTCAATGCCGGTTTCTTTTAGTCTGGAAAAAGTATCTTCCATTGCCAGTTGGCCATAATCAAGGATGTGATTATTCGCTAACGATAAGATATCAAAACCAGCAGATTGTAAGCCATCAATGACCGCCGGATCCATACGAAACGAATAAATACCGCCAACTCTTATTCCTTTATTGGAAATCGGTCCCTCCAAATTACCCACCGCCAAGTCAACCGATTTTAATAACTCGCCGATCTTAAGGAAGGGAAATCGCCAATCGCCTTCTCCTTGTTTTTTTACTTTGAGCTCCACTCCCCGGTCAAGCATAATATCGCCGACAAAAACCATCGTTATCGGTCTTATCTCCTTTTTTTGATTAAACGCGGTCGTTATCTGGCTAAGATAAATTACCTCTATCTCTCTTCCGGTTTTATCACAGATAAATGTCAAAGCAGATCCTAAAGAAACGGTAAATAATAAGATAAATAAAATAGAAAACGATGAGCTGTTACCGCTAATTCTCAATGAAAAAGCAGGCGGCTTCTTGTCTTGATATCTAAATTCTCTCATGGTTATTCCTTCGAACTAGATAGATTTCATTGGCTATACTAATATAGCTTAACAAATCCCCAAAAAAACAAAAAGGCCCGTTTCGGGTCTTTTTGTGATTATGAGAGAATTAGAATCGTCTTGGTCGAGGATTCTGTTCTCTGTATTTACGCATACACTCCGCGCAACGGATTGTATTCAACCTCGCCGGATCAGGATTAAACGGTAATTGTTCAATCGGTGCCTGACAATCGCAACATTTGATATTCATTTCTTTAACATCAAACATCTGTCTCTGAAACGTTCTCTCCCGAGAGGCGTCATCGAATTTATTGAATGCCATATTATTTAAATTAAAATAATAAAGCGACCTTTGCCCCTCGTACCTGCCTAACTCTTTTAAGCAGCAAGGGACGACTTTTAGGCCGCGTCCTAGATATTTTTTCTCTGCTTTTATATGAGCGAAAGCTCTTTTTTGCTTAGAAAATGGCTAAGATGCTTTTCCTATTAGTCTAAGAAGATTATAGCATATTCATTTAGCAGGTCAAGTGTAGCAACGCGATCACCCTAGCCGGAACTCCATTCTCCAACTCGCTTTTTTCAGCAATAACATTAAATGTTTTAACCGCTTCCTCGGTCGTATCAATAATTAATTTTATTCCCTTCTCTTTAATTAACCTCTGCACCGAATCGGTTATTCTTGCCATTCCCGATTCACCGCTGCCAATCATAATTGTTTCCGGCTTTTCTCCCACGGCTCTTAAAACATCATTCTCTTCAATGAGGTGTGATATTTTTCTCTGCCAGGGCAGTACCTCTCCGGTCCAGCGAATTTCAACATCATGATGGTATGTCTTTCCATCAATGGTGATGGACCCAAATTTATATTCCTCAATCATATTATCAAGGTGATTATGACTAATTAATAAGTTATATTAAAAACAAAGTTTTTTGCCGCGGCGCCTCTTTTTTTCCTGCTTCGGAAAAAATCTTGATTTTCCCATAGACTCCGTCATAACCGGGGGTAACCGATACTTTTCCTTCCCTTACCTTGATGATTCCCTCAGCAATTTCCGGTAAGGTAGCCGCTTCCAATTCTTGACGGGAAGCGTCAATTAAAATTTTTATTTCGTTTCCTAATTTTTTAATTAAGCTGTGATATTCTTCGACAACCAGTTTTGTCCCGACTGTCTGGCCCAGACTCTCGGCAATAATCTCTTCTAGAGGAATCAGACTTTTAAAGGGAATTGTCTTTTCCGGCTCAAAGCCCTCTGGTCGGTCAGCTAGTTCATTAACTCTGTTTAAAACTCCGATCGTCAAGGGTTTGTGACAGACTGGACAAAGATTATTATATTTTTTTGATTCTTGGGGCGAGAGACTTACCTCGCAGAGCCGATGGCCATCATAATGATATTTTCCCTCCTCTGGAAAAAACTCAATTGTATAAAGAAATTTTTCAGGATTTTTTGTTTTTATCGCTTCAACAATTGCCGGGTAACTAACTTCAGTATTAAAAACATTTGCTTCTCTGCCTATCCGCGTCGGACTATGGCTATCACTGTTGGAAATTAAGGCGATCTTATCCAAAGAAGAAAGTCGCCAATTCATTGGTGGCGAAGAGGACAAACCAGTTTCAATCGCAGAAATGTATCTTGTATATTCATCAAAACATTCCTCAATGGAGTTAAATCCGGAACGGGAACCAAACACCGAAAACCATGGTGTCCAAGCATGACAGGGAACGACCAAGCATTCTGGGGAAGAATTAAGAACAATTTTTACGAGTTCCTTGGCATCAAGTCCCAAAATCGGCCGACCGTCGGCTTTCAAATTTCCTACCCAACCGAGATAAGTATTAATTTTTTCAGCAATTACCAAAGAAGGGGCAAAAACCAGAATATGAATTTTCCGGGTTAACCCTTTTTTGGGATAAATACAACTAATCTCGGTTGTGAGAATGAAACGCGTCTCGCTAGATTTATTTTTTAACTTAAATAAACCGGTTTCGGCCGGTTCTAATTTTTCTTTCAAATCACTAAACCATTGGGGGTGGGTAAAATCGCCTGTTCCCAGTACTTTGATACCTTTAATTTCCGCCCATTTCGCCAAGCTTTCCACCTCCATTTGGGATGAAGTCGCCCGGGAATATTTTGAATGAATATGAAAATCTGCGACAAACATCACCATTGCTTCAAGCTCATGAAGGCATCATTCTTTTATCAGCTTTATCCCCAGTCCTGAAATCTGCGTTCCGGCAAAAATAAGAATGAGGGCAAAGGTCGACCAGCTTATCAGGTTTAAAATCTTAGTCAAAAAATCGGTGGGAATCATTGCTTTTAGTTCTTCTTGAAATTTCTCGCCCATTGTTTGTTCCAGTTGCGCCATTGGATCAGTAACTTTCTCTTTAACTGTTGGGATTTCTACTTTTTCGGCAGCCTTAAAAATCATTGGCGCTGACGCTTTACCAATAAAAATATTATAAGAGCTTAATACGCTGTAAGAAATAACGGCTAGACCGACAAATAATAATACCCAGCCTACAATTTTAGAAGCTTTCATAAAGAATAAAATAGCCAAGAAAAATGATTAAACCAGTTAGACCTTTAATAATTGCTTTTAAAGGTTATGGTTTTCGCTATTTCTCTTTATTCAGAAATTTCTCTTCCACCTGTCTTAATCCGGTTAAAATCAAGAGGCTCAAAAGAGCGGTAAAAATCGCGGGAAGATAAAAACGGCTGCCAACCGCCCCGCCAATTGCCGCCACTAGCCACAGCCCAGCCGCGGTGGTTAACCCCTCGATTCGAGTTTCCCGATGGATAATTGTTCCGGCGCCGATAAAGCCAACACCCATGATCAAGGCGGCGACAACTCGGCTGGGGTCAAAACTAATCCCTGCATTGCCTGTAAGACCAAAGAAAGCCTCTCGTCCAATTATTACAAAAAGTGCTGATCCTAAAGAAACTAAGGTGTAGGTGCGCAATCCCGCTTCTTTCCTTTGACATTCCCTTTCTAAGCCAATAATTGCTCCCAAACAAGCCGCCAATAATAATTCTAAAAAGATTATGACTTGATCGCTAGTCAAAAACTCCATAGAGTTTTATCGCTAAATTAAAATATTTTCCTGGCTAAAGCGGTTAAAGCCTATAAACCTTATAGCCTTCCCTGACTTTTTGGTTAACCTTCATTCCGACCGAACTACCGGGTTTAGCGATCTTGATTTTCTCGTGTTCGGCTTCAAGAGAATCAACCACCTGGTTAAAGTCAGTTTCTCCGCCAACAATGCGGATCGTGTCCCCAACTTTCAAGCCAGCGGTGAGATTAATAACAGCGACTCCGATATTGCCGTAGTAGTGGTCAACCTTACCGATTAGCTTTCCTTCGACTACATTTTCTTGAAGAGTTTCTTCTGGCATAGTTAAATGACTATTTTTCGTCTATTATTTTTATTATTTCGACCTTTTTATACTCGGTGGCACTTTTAAGATGAATTATAACAAAGAGAAAATTCCTCTGAGGGTTATTGG
>CAYRJV010000013.1:0-6878 GCA_964424745.1 uncultured Candidatus Saccharibacteria bacterium
TTCTTCAAAAAGTTGACGCTTTCGAGAAATGAGATACAATGAAAATATGACCAGGCAGTTTACAGCAGTGTATAAAAAAAGCGGCAAATGGTATTTAGGCTGGGTGGAAGAAATTCCCGGCGTAAATACTCAAGGAAAGACCCTCAAAGAAACAAAAGAAAATCTGAAAGAGGCGCTTAGGCTAATTTTAGAGACCAATAGAATTACCAATAATAGATTATAATCTTTATCGAACAATTATTTTTCAGGAAGCTAAAATGAAATCTGCCGGAAAGGCAGTTTTTTTTGATTATAAAAACCGTCAAAAATTGACATTTTCGGTTAATTATTTTAGAGTTTTCTATAGGAAGGTGGACTAGTAGTACATACATTCAAAGGAGGAATAACGATGTCTCCAGTCAGGACTTGGGAGGAAGCTATTGAGCTTCCTGAAGGCTTCTTTCTTTTGGTAGAGGGCGGCGGCAGGGACCGTTGGGGACGCCCAGAAGAGCGCACGCTGAAGCTTTTTTACAACGGCCCAAGATTTACAGATGTGATCGAGTCTGGGGGGCACAAGCCGGCCGAAGGTGCAACTTGTGCTCATATTTGCACGCACAACATTACCGAGATAGAGGTTGGCGATAGAGGGGTGGTGGCCTATTTCAAGCGTAATATCAGAAGCGTACTCGCTGAAATCGCCCGCTAGCGCCGAGCTTAAGGAGGAAGGGCGCGAGAAAAGGAGGTTTCCATAATTATGGGAAGCCTCCTTATTGCTTTATCTAAGCACAGTTTTTTATATTTTGTAATTTTAGTTGAAGATTGAAAATAGGGCGTAAAAATGTTATTTTAAATTCATTATGAAGCTGAAAAATGAGTATTTTATTCTGCGGCACGGCGAGACGGTGTGGGATGATAAAATTGTTTATCCGTGGCCAGACAGCGAGGTAGTGAAGCTTAGCCCTAAAGGCGAAAAGCAGATAAAAAAAGCCGTCCAATTATTAGCCAAAGAAAAAATTGATTTCATTTATTCTTCTGACCTTTATCGTACCAAGCAAACAGCGGAAATTGTTGCCCGGGCATTAGGCATTCAAAAAATACTTTTTGATAAACGACTGCGCGACACTTATCTCGGTCCGTGGCATGACAAACGAAAAAAAGAATTTTATTCTATTTTTAATAATCCGGCTAAGCGTTTTCGTTTAGGTCCGGCTGGCGGAGAAAGCTGGAATAAGGTGAGGGCAAGAGTCAAGAGTTTTATTACAGCTGTTGAGAAAAAATATATTCATAAAAGAATTCTAATAGTCAGCCACGGAGATCCTCTCTGGCTTTTACAAGGCGTGGTCAACAATTTATCCACGGAACAGCTCTTGAAAATTATCGTGGTGGAAACGACGAATATTAAGAAGGGAGAATTAAGGAAATTATAATGCGAATGCTGCAAATGAAATGCGAATGCTACGAATAATAAACAAAAACCAAAATGTTGAAAGAACAAGGAATAATCTATCCAGAATTGTCTTATAAGATTTGCGGGTTGTGTTTCACGGTTCATAATAAATTGGGGCGGTTTCGCAATGAAAAGCAATACGCTGATGCGCTTGAAGAGCTATTAAAAGAAGAGCAGATAGATTATAAACGCGAACTGCGGTTGTCAACGTCTTTTCGTGGAGAAAAACAAGGAAGAAATATAATAGATTTTATTATTGATGGTAAGCTTATTGTTGACCTAAAAGCGAAGAGCTTTATTGAGAAAAATGACTATTTCCAGATGAGACGGTATTTAGCTTCCAATAAGAATAAATTAGGCCTAATTGTTAATTTCCGCCAGAAATATTTATATCCAAAAAGAGTTATTAATACCGAATTACAGCCAGACCTTGTATAGTATTGGCGTCATTCGCATAATTTGTAAATTTACATCTTATTTATCGTATTCGTATTATTCGCATAAATTCGTAGATTAGCATTATATTGGTAGATTCGCATTATATTAGTAGATTAGCATTATGTTGAATTTTTTTGAAAATGAGGAGAAAATTCTAAAGTTCTGGAAGGAGAACCGGATTTTTGAGAGATCAATTTCTAATCGGTCTAAAGATAATCCAGCCTCTTTTTACGATGGCCCGCCTTTTGTTACCGGCGTGCCCCATTACGGCCATCTCTTGGGTAGCATTGCCAAAGATATTATTCCTCGCTATCTGACGATGAAAGGAAAAAGAGTGCGCCGCGTCTGGGGCTGGGACTGCCACGGTTTGCCGATTGAGAACAAGGTAGAAAAAAAGCTCGGTTTGAAAAACCGGCGCGACATTGAAAAAATCGGGTTGCTAAAATTTATTAATGAATGCAAAAGCTATGTCGCCGAAACTTCAGCCGAGTGGAATTGGTATGTTGATCATATTGGCCGCTGGGTGGATCTGGAGCACGCCTACCGAACCATGGATTTAGATTATATGGAATCAGTGATCTGGGCTTTCAAACAACTTTATGATAAAGGTTTGATTTATAAAGGTTTGCGCATTTCCTTATTCTGTCCGCGCTGTTCCACCCCGGTTTCCAATTTCGAGATTGCCATGGATAATTCCTACGCTGACCGCGAAGACACAGCCATCACGATGAAATTCAAGGTTATAGATGAAACGTTTCTTAAAAAACACAAAATCAAAAAACCGTGCTATCTCTTAGCTTGGACAACCACGCCGTGGAGCTGTGTCAGTGTCATGGGCTTGGCGATCGGGCCGAAATTTTCTTATCAGTTAGTGGAGAGCAGTGGCGAGTGTTTTTTGATTACCACTAAACGGGTTAAAGAGGTGATGGCTGGCTGCCAGTACAAAATAATCAGAAAACTATCCAGCCAAGAGATTAATGGCTTAAAGTACGAGCATTTATACGATTACTATCATAATCGGCTCAAGGATTTTAAAACCTATCCGGCGGCTTATGTTTCCAACGAAGAAGGCACAGGCATTGTCACGATTAACGGTGCTTTTGGTGATGTGGATATGGAGTCCAGCCAGAAATACGGCTTGCCGATAATTGTCAATGTTGACGAAGAAGGAAAGTTTACCGAGGAGGTGAAAGTGGCGGCCGGTGTTTATATCAAAGACGCAGAAAAATTAATTATTGACGACCTCAAGAATCGCAATCTCCTTTTCAAAGAGGAAAAAATAATTCATTCCTATCCTTTCTGCTATCGCTGTGAAACACCCTTGATTTACCGCGGCCAGGACAGCTGGTTTATTGATGTCCAGAAACTGAAGCCGCGGCTTTTTGAAACCAATAAAAAAATCCATTGGGTGCCCGAGCATTTTAAAAACGGCCGCTTTAAAGAAGGCATTAAAACCGCGCCGGATTGGTGCATTTCGCGCACGCGCTACTGGGCGACGGCTATGCCTATTTGGCAGTGCGATAAGTGCGGCGGCCGGGAAGTTTTTGGCTCAATCGCGGAAATTGAGAAACGGAGCGGCCAGAAAGTGATGGATTTGCACCGGCCATTTATTGATGAAATTAAATTTCCCTGCCAGAAAGGCGATGGCACCATGATCAGGGTGAAAGATGTTTTGGACTGCTGGCTGGATTCCGGCTCAATGCCTTATGCCGAAAGGCATTATCCCTTTGCCAATAAAGAGGAATTTGAAAAAAGCTTTCCGGCGGATTACATCTCCGAATATACCGGGCAAGTTAGGGCTTGGTTCTATGTCTTGCACGTTTTGGCCAATGCTCTTTTCCACTCCCATGCTTTTAAAAACGTGGTTGTTTCCGGGGTGATTATGGGGACGGACGGCCGGAAAATGAGTAAGTCTTTCCATAATTTTCCTGATCCGGCCGAAGTTATCAAAAAATACGGCGGCGATGCCTTGCGGCTTTATTTAATGGGCAGCCCGACCATGGCTGGTTTGGATATGAACATTTCCGAAGAGGGAGTCAAAGAACAAATTAAAAAAATTCTTTTGATTTATTGGAATTGCCTGACTTATTATCTAACTTTTGCCGAGGTTCATCATTTTGATACTAAAACCACAATTGAGAAATCGCCAAGTAATGTCTTAGACATTTGGATTTTAAGCCGCAGTCAGAAATTTCTGAAAAATTTCACCCAGCTTTTGGATGATTATCACATTCCCGAGGCGGTGCGCTTGGTGCCGGAATTTTTGGATGATTTGTCGCGCTGGTACATCCGGCGCAGCCGCGACCGCTTTAAAGAGGGCGATCAAGCGGCCTTGGCCACTCTTTATCGAGTTTTAATGCTCTTTACCAAAACAACCGCCCCACTTATTCCTTTTATTACAGAGACTGTTTATCAAAAATTAGGCGGAGAAAAAAAATCAGTTCATTTGGAAGATTGGCCAGTGGCAGAAGAAAGCTTGATTAGTGATAAAGCGGAAGAGAAGATGAGAATTACCAGAGAAATCGCCGCCCTGATTTTGGCCAAGCGCGCGGAAAAAGGAATTAAAGTCCGCCAGCCATTATCGCTTCTGATAATTGACAAAAAACTGCCAGCGGAATATCTGAAGCTATTGAAAGACGAGCTGAACATTAAAGAAATCCGCTGCGGAAAAAAAATGAAGCTGGAGACGAAAATCACCGCCAAATTAAAAGAAGAAGGGCTGGTTCGCGAGATTGTCCGGCAGATTCAGAAAATGCGCAAAAGCGCTGGTTTAGTCCAGAAAGACGTGATTGAGCTTGTTTTAAGTATTGATAACAGCCAGTTGGAGAAAATAATCGAAAAATGGAGCAGTCACATTAAAAAAGAAACGATTACCCACGAGCTGATCTTTGATCAATTGGAGAACCAGGTTTTTTTGGCGCAGACCGAAATTACCGTTGATGAAGGAAAAATAAAAATCGGCTTAAAAGTCTCTAAATAATGTTCATTCACTATCGGACCGAAGGCATTGTTTTGAAAGAGGTTGAAAGAGGCGAAGCGGACAAGCTGTTGACAATTTACACTAAAGATTTTGGCAAGATTGAGGTCTTCGGTAAAGCTATCCGAAAAATCAATTCCAAACTGCGGTCAGGAATCCAGTTAAATTGCTTCAGTGAGATTGAGTTTATTGAGGGTAAGTTTCATAAAACCTTGACCGATAGTATAATAATTGATAAGTTTAGCCGGATTAAACAAAGTCCGGCCAAACTGAAAATTGCGTACCGGATAGGGGAAACCGCGGATGAACTTTTAAAAAAAGAAGAAAAAGACGAACGGATTTGGAAATTGATTTCGACTGTTTTTCGACTCTTGGATAAAAGCGATTTGGACAATGACCAATTAGCAGTGATTTATTACTTTTTTTTCTGGAACCTTATTTCCATTTTAGGATACAAGCCGGAGCTGTATTTCTGCGCTAGTTGCCGTAAAAAACTGAAGTCTGTCCAGCTTCATTTTAACTGTCTTGAAGGAGGGGTAATCTGTCCGGACTGTCTTAAAAAAACAGCTCTCAGGGAGAAAAAAAATATTCTAATTGATGCTGATACGATAAAGATTTTAAGGATAATTCTGAAAAAAGACTGGGGAACTATCTTGCGGTTAGATATCAGTGCTAGTCACAAGGCAATGCTTAAAAAAATTACCAACCATTTTTTACTAACAATTTCTTTTTCTAAACAATTAACCAAACAAGCAATATGAAGGGAAAAAATATTATTTTTGTATTTATTGTTATCGCGATTATTATTGGCGTCATTGGCGTTTGGTTTTTTCAGCGAAATTCATATTCAAGGGAAAGTCTTAAGCTGGAAATTTTAGGTCCCTCAGAAGTTGAGCTGGCTGAAGAAATTGAATATGTGGTTAAGTATAAAAATAACGGCAATATCCGGCTGGAGAAACCCAAACTAATTTTTGAGTATCCGCTAAACAGCCTTCCGACCGGCGAGGAAAATTCTCTGAGGATTGAGAAAGACCTTGACGATATTTATCCAGGAGAGGAGAGGACATTTAGTTTCCGAGCAAGGTTATTAGGAAAACTGAACGAAGCAGTTATCGCTAAAGCCTGGTTAAGCTATCAGCCGAAAAATTTGAGTGCCCGTTATGAATCTTCAACTACCCTGTCAACAGTTATTAAAAGCGTTCCTTTTACTTTTGAATTTGATATTCCTTCGAGAGTCGGTGCCGTCAATGAAATTAAGCTTCGCCTGAATTATTTTTCAAACGTCGACTATCCTCTGTCTGACTTACGGGTTCAGGTTGATTACCCGGAAGATTTTGAGTATCTGGGAAGTAATCCGACTGGTTTAGATAAAAACGAATGGGAAATCCCCGTCCTTAACAAAGCCGACGGCGGCAGGATTGAGGTGACCGGAAAATTGAATGGTCAAATTGGAGAAAATAAGACCTTTAAAGCAAGAATTGGCGTTTGGCACAATGATGTCTTTATTCTTTTAAAAGAGGCCGTTCGAGCCGTTGCTCTGGCTGAACCCTCTCTTTATATCAGTCAGCAGATTAACGGTAACCCGGAATATGTGGCTGCTCCGGGCAACCAGCTTCATTTTCAAATTTCATTCAAAAATATTGGCGATAAACCACTAGTCAATCTTTTCCTGATTTCCCGCTTAGAAAGTTCAGTTTTAGACCTGACGACTTTAAAATCAGATTTGGGTCGGATTGAGCCTGGGGATAACTCTGTTGCCTTTGAATCAGAAAATGTTTCCAGCCTGCGGTTTTTAGACACCGGCGAGGAAGGCAACGTGGAATTTTGGGTTAAGGTTAAGGATAATCTCGATCCAAATGACCCGACCGCCAAAAACGCCAGTATTAAAAACAAGGTTGTGCTTAGTCAGGCCCAAGAGGAATTTACTACCAAAGTCGCCTCAAAGCTGGAAATTAATCAAAAAGGATTTTATCAAGATGAAGTTTTCGGCAATACCGGACCGGTCTCACCAAAAGTTGGCGAGGTGACGACCTATAC
>CAYRJV010000013.1:6978-15003 GCA_964424745.1 uncultured Candidatus Saccharibacteria bacterium
CGTTGGCTGATGATCAGAGCGTTGATGAGAACACAGGCAGGGTGCAGTAGCAACTATAAACCATAAACCTTAAACTATAAACTTTATACTACAAACTACTAACTACCAACTACAAACTAAACTATGGAAAGTTTAATGGAGAAAATTGTTTCGCTCTGCAAAAGACGGGGATTCATTTTTCAAGACTCGGAGATCTACGGAGGAATCGAAGGTGTTTGGGATTATGGACCATTGGGTAGTCTGCTAAAAAATAATATAAAAAACGAGTGGTTAAAAAGATTTGTCCAGCAAAAAGACGATGTCGTTTTAATTGACGGTTCGGTTTTGATGTCATCGGCTGTCTGGCGTGCCTCTGGTCACCTGGAAAATTTTACCGATCCATTAGTCGAGTGTAAAGATTGCCACAGAAGATTTCGCGCCGATCATATGGTTGATGGCCGTTTTGTCGGTGAAGGAGAAGCCAAAGTAGCAAATCAATGTCCTAATTGCGGCAATAGGGAATTTACCCCGGCGCGCCAGTTTAACTTGATGTTCAAAACATTTATTGGCCCGATAGAAGATGAAGCTCATCAAATTTATTTACGGCCGGAAACCGCCCAATCAATGTTCACTGATTTTAAACAGGTGCAAGAGTCAATGCGGCTGAAGATTCCTTTTGGAATTGCCCAAATCGGCCGTTGCTTTCGTAATGAAATAACCACCGGGAATTATACTTTTCGTTCCCGTGAATTTGATATTGCCGAAATCGAATATTTTGTCAAGCCGGGCACTGATGAAAAAATATTTGACTCTTGGCTTAACGAATGGGAAAAGTTTTTCCTCGATATGGGTTTAAGAAAAGAAAACCTGCGTCGCTTTGAACATCCCAAAGAAAGCCTCGCCCATTATTCAAAGCGGACAGTTGATATTGAGTATAAATTTCCTTTTGGTTGGTCTGAGCTCGCCGGAGTGGCTAACCGAACTAATTTTGATTTGTCTCAGCATACAAAATTCTCCACAAAAGACTTGAGTTATTTTGATACAGAAAAAAATAAGAAATATATTCCTTATGTGATTGAACCAACCCTCGGAATAGAACGCTTAGCCTTAGCCCTTCTAGTCGATGCTTATCAAGAGGTTAAGGGCGGGAGAACAAAAACAACCGAGGCGGCCAAAGAAGTAGAGGTCGTGCTGAAACTAAGTAAGAGAGTCGCGCCAATTCACGTGGCCGTTCTGCCGTTAGTAAAAAATAAACCGTTATTAGTTAAAAAAGCCAAAGAGATTTATCAAATGCTGAAACCTCATTTTCGCTGTCAGTATGATGAGGCGGATTCCATTGGCCGCCGATATCGCCGTCAGGACGAAATTGGCTCTCTTTACGCTGTTACCGTTGATTTTGAGAGTCTTGATCAGCACGATGCTACCATCAGAGACCGGGATAGTATGGCTCAAGAAAGAGTTAAAATAGAAAATTTAATCAAAGTTCTAAAAGAGAAACTTCAAGATTAATGTTGGAAAAAGTTACCCTTAAAAGCGGCTTACGGCTACTCCTTTACCCGATGCAAAATACCAAAGCGATTACGCTTTTGGTATTGGTCGCCTCGGGGTCGAAATATGAAACAAGAAATATCAATGGCATTTCCCATTTTCTGGAACATACAATTTTTAAAGGGACAAAACGGCGGCCAACCACCTTAGATATTGCTAAAGAACTGGATGGGGTAGGCGGTGCTTATAACGCTTTTACCGGCAAAGAAGTGATGGGTTTTTGGGTGAAGGTTAACGAAAAACATTTTCGTTTAGCAGCCGATGTTATATCCGATATCCTTTTTAACTCTCTCTTTAAAGCGGAAGAGTTAGAAAAAGAGAAAAAAGTGATTTTTGAAGAGATTAATATGATTGAAGACGATCCCCAGCATTATGTCTTAGAACTTTGGGAGAGGCTGCTTTACGGCGAGCAGCCGGCGGGCTGGATGATTTCCGGAAGTAAGGAGACAGTTGCCCATATCTCCCGAGAAGATATTATAAGATATTTTAAAAGATGTTTTTTTGCCGAAAATGCAGTGATTTCCTTAGCGGGGAATTTTGCCAATAGAAAGGCTATTCCGGAAATTGAAAAGTTCTTTAATAAATTTGGGAAAACGAAAGCGTTGTCAAAAAAAATAACAATTGAAAGACAAGTTTCTCCTCAAGTTTTACTTCACTTTAAAGAAACAGGTCAAACGCATTTATGTTTAGGCGTGCGGGCGTTTGATCTTTTTAGCCCGAAACGGTATGTTCTGGAGATTATCTCCGCCATTTTAGGCGGTTCAATGAGCGCTCGGCTCTCGGTTGAGGTTCGGCAAAAAAGAGGTTTGGCTTATTACGTCACCACTTCGCTTGGTCAATATACCGATACCGGTTATCTAGTAACCGAGGCTGGTGTAGACACTAAACGGGTAGATGAAGCAATAAAAATTATTCTCAAGGAGTATCAAAAACTGAAAACAAAAAAAATTACTCAATCAGAGCTGAATAAAGTAAAAGATAATATCAAGGGCCGCCTCGCTTTGAGTTTAGAAACCTCAGATGCCTGGGCAGCTTACTGGGGAGAACAGGAAGTTTTAAAAAGGAGAGTTTTAACCCCCGAAGAGGAATGTGCTAAAATTGATAAAGTAGGCTTCAATGATATCCAGCGCGTGAGTCGGGAAATATTTAAAAAAGAAAAGCTTAATTTGGCGCTGATTGGATCCTTTAAAGAAAAAGAGCGATTCGAAAAATTGTTAAACATCTTGGCTTAAAAAAGCTTATATTAAACAGTCATTAGCCACAGCCGTAGATATGGAAAACCAAGAACGCCTATTAGACATTTCCTGGGGAACTATTTTTAAAATCTCCCTGGTGGTAATTATTTTTTACATTCTCGCCCGGATCAAAGATATTTTGATTTGGTTTGTTTTTGCTTTAATGATTGCCATCCTTTTTGAACCAGCGGTCAAATTCTTGAGGAGATATAAAATTCCTCGCGTACTGGCTGTTTGTTTTCTTTATATTGGTTTTTTTGGATTAGTGGTTCTTTTGGTTTATTCAACTATCCCGATGTTTATTTCTGAAATGGAAGAGTTTTCTCGGCTGCTGCCTCAATATTTCGAAAAGGCTTCCCCTTCGTTGAAAATGCTAGGCTTTGAAGCCTTTGCCGATATGGAGACAGCGATTGAAGCCTTGGGAAAGGCGTTAAGCGGCATTGCCGGAAATGTCTTTAATGCTTTTTTTGCCATTTTTGGCGGGATATTCACAACTTTTTTTATTTTGACGGTGGCCATCTTTTTGTCATTAGATGAAAGGAGGATTGAAGAAAATTTGGTTTTATTCTTCCCGAAAAGACATGAAGAATTTGTTTTGTCTCTTTGGAAAAGATGCGAGAATAAGATTAGCAGTTGGTTTTTGGTCAGAGTGGCCGCTTGTTTATTTGTGGGGATAGTGTCATATATTGCCTTTCTTTTACTTAATATTCAGTATCCATTTACTCTTGGCTTAATTGCCGCCGGTCTTAATTTTATTCCCATTGTTGGCCCGTTTACCACCGGCGTCCTTTTATTTCTAACCGTTGCTTTGGATAATATTTTGAAAGCAATTTTTGTGGTGGCTGTTTTTAGCTTAATTCAGCAGGTGGAAAATAACATTCTCACACCGATTCTTTCTAAGAAGCTTTTTAATCTTTCTCCGGTTTTGGTTTTATTCTCCTTGGCGATTGGTGGAGTACTCTGGGGGGTTACCGGCGCCATTCTGGCAACCCCTTTGGTGGGAATCGTCTTTGAGTTCTTAAAAGATTACCTGAAACAAAAAAGAGAAAAAGAAATGGTTGGAGTACAGAGCTAACTTGTTTCGCGGTCGTTTCATTGATTGTTAATTCATCAATAATGGCTACTCTTTATATTGTGGCCACACCGATTGGTAATTTAAAAGATATCACCCTCCGCGCGATTGAAACTTTAAAGGAGGTTGATTTTATTTTATGCGAGGATACGCGGATAACCAAAAAATTACTGAACTGTTATCAAATAGAAAAGCCGACAATTAGTTATCATCAACACAGTCAATTACGAAGAGTCAATGAAATCTTGGAGTTGTTAAGACAAGGTAAAGATTTGGCACTTGTTTCCGATGCCGGCACCCCGGGAATTGCCGACCCAGGAGGTAAATTGATTGAAGAAGTTGTTTTAACCCTTGGTCAAACAGTAAATATTATTCCCATTCCTGGACCAATGGCCGTTACTGTCGCTATAAGTGTCTCTGGTTTTCCGGCTAATAAATTTTTTTTTGCCGGATTTCCTCCATCGAAGAATAAAAGGAAAAAGTTTTTTGAAGAGATAGCCCAGTTCAATTACCCAGTAGTTTTCTTTGAATCACCGTACCGAATAATAAAAACCTTAACCGAACTTAAGGCTTTGACGCCACAAAGAAAGATCGTCATTTGTCAGGAATTGACAAAAAAATTCGAAACGATTTATCGGGGAAATACAGAAGAAATCTTAAAACAACTGGAAATAATCAAAGTTCTTCCAAAAAAACTAAAGGGAGAATTTACCATCGTTCTGGCGGGAACGGAGAGAAATGAATTAACTCGATTTCACAAGAAAAAAGATAGCCGTTAAAATAATTGCCAATTGTTCAAGAAGAGTTAAAAACGCCAGAAATCTCTTGTCGGGATTATTCTTTATTTTATAATTTTCAACACTATCAATATGAAGGCGGCTGTCTTGAAAGGATTCAATTTGCCCAAACAGTTTATTTTTAGGATAAACGAATGACAAAAAAGTAATACCATCTGGAACCAACGCGACAAAGCCACCCAACAAGCCAAGAAAAAGATTTTTAGCAAAGAGTATTACAATCAAAAAACCAAAAGAAAGATCCAAGCTAATTTTTAGAAAATCGGTGAATGCATCTTGCCATTGGCCATGGCGGATGTTTAAAATTGAATATTCCTGATGAGGGAGTATATCCAAAAGAAAATGACTTAGGAAAGCGCTAATTATTCCTAAAAATGGGTTGGTGATAGTCGAGATAGCTGCTGCCCCGGCAATAAAGTGGATGGATAAAATCATTTTTAAATTTACCTTCTTGAAATAAAAAAAAAGAAAGCTATAGTTAAGTTACTGCCGACAATCTTATTATAATCTGTAAATAAATTATGGTAAAGATCAGAAAAATTTATATCGGCGTCGCCTGGCCATATGTTAATGATTTGTTCCATCTGGGGAATTTAACCGGGGCTTACCTGCCGCCGGATATTTTCAGGCGTTTTCACAAACTCTCCGGTAACGAAGTACTGATGATTTCCGGCTCTGATTTTCACGGCACGCCAATTACCTTGCAAGCGGAAAAAGAGGGAGTGAAACCAGAGGGATTGGCACAGAAATACCATTTACTAGATAAAGAGTATCTTCAACGGTTTCGTATTGAGTATAGTTTGTATACCTCGACCCATACGGTAAACCATCGGCGGGTGACGCAGGAAATGTTTTTGCGTTTATTAAAGAACGGTTATATCAAAATTCTCAAAACCAAACAGCTCTATTCCGAAACCGCCGGCAAATTTCTTCAGGATCGCTATATTGAAGGTGAGTGTCCCTACTGCCACTGCCTTGAAGCACGCGGCGACCAGTGCGAAAAATGCGGCCGCGCCTTGGATGCTTTAGAATTGATAAATCCGTATTCAAAAATCGACCGGAGTAAACTTGTTGCCCGAGAAACGGAAAATTATTTTCTGGACTTAAAGAAACTTCAACCAGTAATTAAAAAGTGGCTTAGTGCCAGAAAAGGCTGGCGGGATTGGGTAAAGAATGAAGCCCTCGGCTGGGTCGAAGAAGGATTGAGGCCGCGGGCGATTACCCGTGACTTAAACTACGGCGTCGCTTTGCCAATTAAACAAATTCCTCAAAACCAAAGAATTGAGAATATTGAGAACAAGATACTATATGTTTGGTTCGAGGCGGTCATCGGCTATCTTTCCGGCGCCATTGAATACAGCCAGAAGATAAAAAAACCTAATTATTGGAAAAAATTCTTTTATGACCCGCAGGCGGAAACCTATTATTTTGTTGGCCAGGATAATTTAGTTTTTCACACGATTAACTGGCCAGCTCAGCTTTATGCCTATGATGAAAAAATCAATCTTCCTACCAATGTTTTCGTCAATAAATTTCTCCTCTTAGAAGGCCGGAAAATGAGTAAAAGTCGTGGCTGGTTTTTGAACAACCAAGAATTATTACAGAATTATGCCGCTGATAGCCTCCGTTTTTACCTTGCCTTGAATCTTCCCGAAACAAAAGAGTTTAGTTTTGGTTGGGAAGACTTTATCAAAACCAACAATAATGTTTTAGTGGCGACCATTGGCAATTTTATTAACCGTGCCTTTTCTTTAGCCAAAAACAATTTTGGCCGGAGTTTTGTTTTTGATAAGAAAACAGTAAGTCGAGAAGTTGAAGCGAAAATCAAGCAAACCCTCCAGTTAACCGAAAAACAAATTAATCAAGGACAATTCAAAGAAGCTTTAGCCATCATTGTTGATTTCTGTGTTTTCGGCAATCAATTTCTTGAGAGAACTAAGCCTTGGGAAAAAATAAAGACCAATCGGAACGAAGCCGAAATGGTAATTAAAAACAGTTTGATAATGGTCGCTAATTTAAAGACACTGATTTATCCCTTTCTTCCGGAGAGCGCGGAGAAGTTAAATCAATTTCTTGGTTTTCCCAAAATATCATTCAAGATCGGTCTTAACCAATGGCAGTATCAGTTGCCGAAACGAATTCGTTTGGCTAAAGAAATAAAGCCGCTTTTCGCTAAAATCCCCAAAGAACAGATCGTCCTCGAAAAAGAGAAACTTGTATCCAAAAACTACCCTCCTTCGCGTAAAGCTACGGAGGGTAAGCCAACTACTCCGCCAGCTGGTGGACTACTAACTAAAATTGATGCTGATTGATTCTCACAGCCACGTTAATTTTAATGCTTTTAAGGATGATGCCGACGAAGTGATTCGTCGGTCTCTTTCAAATGAGGTTTGGCAGATCAATGTTGGTTCGCAGTACCAAACAAGTAAACGAGCCGTGGAATTAGCCGAGAAATATTCTGAAGGCGTTTATGCTGCCATTGGTCTGCATCCAATTCATGTTAACACTGGTTTTAAAACAAAAGCCGATAACGAGGAAAGCGGCACGGCGATAGAGGATTTTGATATAGATAAATACCGACAATTAGCCCTTTCTTCAAAAAAAGTGGTGGCCATTGGCGAAACCGGTTTGGATTATTATTACAAGCCGAAAACCAGAGGACGGCTGGAGCAATTCAAAACCAAACAAAGAGGAGTTTTTGAAAAACAGATGGCATTAGCCGAAGAACTAGGCTTACCAATTATCTTCCACTGCCGTTTCGCCCACCCCGATATGATTAACGTTCTTAACTACAAACTACAAGCTACCAACTACAAACTGAACGGTGTCGTTCATTGCTTCACCGGCACGAAGGAAGAAGCAGAAGATTATTTAAAAATGGGACTCTATCTCGGCATCAACGGTATTATTTTTAAATTAGACTTGAATGAGGTTATCAAAGACACGCCGTTGGAAAAGATGTTGATTGAAACTGATTGTCCCTACTTAGTTCCACCGATGGCTAGGGCTGAACGGAACGAACCGCTATTTGTGAAATACGTTGCCGAAAGAATTGCCGAAATAAAGAAAACCTCTTTTCAGGAAGTGGTTGAAGCAACCACCCGAAACGCTAGAGAGTTATTTAAAATCGGATAAACTGAAGACAGGGAGATAATTTGTATTAGAAAAAGATTGAGGTTACTCTGTCGCAGGGTTGGCAAAGAAGCTACCGGCTTTTTCTTTTGACAAAATAAAGAGGAGAGAATAAAAAGAAGATAGAACATTGCTTTCATTACTTTGTGGGCCCAGAAAATGCGTTCAGCAGAAGGAGTGAAGAGAAATGAAAAGACAAAATGAACTGGTCGTTTTGATCACTGGGGCATCGTCGGGAATCGGACAAGCCTGTGCTGTCTAT